>NZ_JBYITE010000017.1:0-124725 GCF_057709105.1 Streptomyces sp. bgisy100 | reverse complement strand
GGTCCGCCTGCCGCTCGGCCATGCGGTCCAGCCGCAGCCGCCGGCGCGCCTCGTGCAGGGCCCGCATCGAGACGTCGACCCCGACGATCTCGGTGAACTGCCGCTCCTTGAGCAGGGTTCCGACCAACTGCCCCTGGCCGCAGCCGAGATCGAGTACCCGGGCGGCGCCGGCGGCCCGGAGTACGTCCAGGACGGCCTCGCGCCGACGGACGGCCAGCGGTACGGGCTTCTCCTCGGTGTCGGCGCTCTCGTCCACGGCGTTGTCGAGCTCCTCCGGGCGGGCGTCGTCGGCCTCGGCGAGCCGGGCCAGTTCGAGCCGGGCCATGGCGTCCCGGGTGAGCGCCCCGCGGCGGGCGAGGTAGCGACTGGTGATCAGCCGCTGCTCGGGGTGGTCCTCCAGCCAGCCCTCACCGGACCGCAGCAGCTTGTCCACCTCGTCGGCCGAGACCCAGTAGTGCTTGGCGTCGTCGAGCACCGGCAGCAGCACATACAGATGGCGCAGCGCGTCGGCGAGACGGAACTCGCCGTCCAGCACCAGCCGTACATAGCGGGAGTCGCCCCACTCGGGAAAGGTGTCGTCCAGCGGCACCGAATCGGCGGTGACCCGCCAGCCGAGCGGCGCGAACAGCCGTCGCACCAGGTCCGGCCCGCCGTGAGCGGGCAGCGCGGGCACGTCGACACGCAGCGGAATGCGCCGGCCGGCGAGGTCCGGGCGGGCCTGGCAGCGGCCCCTGACCGCGCTGGAGAAGACATTGCCGAGAGCCACCGCCAGCAGCGAAGAGGCCGCGTAGGGACGGTCGTTGACATACTGCGCCAGCGCCGCGTCGGGCGCGCCACCACGTCCCTTGCCCCTGCCGCGGCGGACCAGCGCGACCGGATCGACCTCCAGCAGCAGCGCGGCGGTGCACTGCTCGGCGGTCGCCTCGGGGTAGAAGACATGAGCCCTGCCCTGAGCGGTGGAGAACACCTGCACCACGTCGGGATGCTTGTGCAGCAGGAACCCGAGGTCCGTCGCGGGCCGCTCCGGCGTACCGGTCGTACTGATCGTCAGAAACACATGTCCGAGTATGGTCGGCCGAGTTCTCCTCCCACCACGCATTTTGTCCGGGGTGGTGCACCTGCCGCCCGGGGGTGCCCCTATCCCTTTCGTCCAGCGTCGGGCTGCGGTGCCCTCTGCGCAGTCGTGAGTACGGCAACCGGATCACCTCGGTGCGACTCGGCCACCCGATGACCGGGGCGGTCGAGGCCCGGCGAGCTCTTGGCGAGACGACCACGATCAAGCTCGCTCACGATCAAGCTCGTTGACGATCAAGCTTGTTGACGACGCCGCACAAAGGCCGCGGCAATCGTTATCGCCAAGGTGGTGTTGGCGGCGGTCCAGAACACGAGCTTGGCGGTCGGCCCATTGACCGTCCGCAACTCCCCGTCCGCGTGGAGGCAGAACGAGTCGGGCGGGAAATACCGCGAGACTGGAGTGGCACGCGCGCCGCGGCAGGGTGACGTATCGGGAAAAAGGGACGGCTGCGCGCGCTGCGAGAGGACCCAGCCGACACACACGGTCAGCCACCCGGCCAGCAGGAACACGACCAGCATCCAGCGGGCGACCCGCGCTCGCCGCCCCAGCAGCCAGACCAGGGAAGTCGGCAGGACGAAAACGACAAACGCAGCGGACAGCAGTATCAGCGCCTTCATGAGGCTATGACCATACTGCTCAAAGGTCCGCCGGACAGGCCCTGGTGGATCCGCTGGACGTTGCGGTCCGCAGGCACCGCATGCGCGGAGTTCCCTCCGCGGCGCCCCCTTCCGACGCGGGCAGGGCCGGTGCCCTCTTCGTCGAGCTGCGGGCGGGGCGGCCCACAGCGCCGAGCCGCGCGGAGGCCCGGGGCGTCGGCCGCGGTGGCCCTCACCGCACGGCATCCAGCCGACGGGCGACGGCGGCGATCCGGTCCGGCCCCACCCGGCAGCACCCTCCGATCAGCCGGGCACCCGCCGACTGCCACGCCACGGCCCCGGCCGGGTCGAACGTGACACCGCCCCGCCAGCCGCGCCGCTCCGCGTCCCAGGTCTCGCCACTGTTCGGGTAGACGACGACCGGCTTCCCGCTCACCTCCGCCGCGAGGCCCACGGCGCGGTCCGCGTCGGCCGGATCACAGCAGTTGACCCCGACGGCCAGTACCTGGCCCGAATCGGCCGCCAGCGCGAGGGCCCGGTCCAGAGGCTGCCCGGCGCGGGTGGCGTCACCGGCCGCGGTGTACGACAGCCAGACCGGCACTCCGGTGCCCTCGGCCGCCCGGAGCAGCGCCTCGGCCTCATCCATGTCGGGCACGGTCTCCAGGGCGAGCACATCCGGCCCGGCGGCACAGAGCGCCTCGATCCGCGGCCGGTGGAAGCGCTCCAGCTCCCGGACGCTCAGCCCGTACCGTCCGCGGTACTCACTGCCGTCCGCGAGCATCGCGCCGTACGGCCCCACGGAGGCCGCGACCCACACGTCCGCCCTGTCCCCCGCCGCACGACGGGCCAGTTCGACGCTGCGCCGCAGCAGCGCCGTGGTCTGCGCGCGACCGATGCCCCGCCGGGCGAACCCCTCGTACGTCGCCTGGTAGCTCGCGGTGATGAGCATCCGCGCGCCCGCCCGTACGTACGCGGCGTGAGCGGCCTCGATCTGCTCGGGCGCATCCGCGAGCAGCCGCGCCGACCAGAGTGCGTCCGACAGATCGCACCCCTGGTCCGCGAGCTGATTCGACAGACCGCCGTCGAGCACCACGGCCCCCTGGGCCAGGGCCGCGGCCACGCTCCCACCGCCGGCCCCGCCACCGCCCCCGGGCGCCGGTGTGGAAGCGGACGCGGGTCGGGGTGCAGGTCCGGGTCCGTCCCCGGGTCCGCCCCCGGGTCCGTCCCCGGGTCCATCGCCGGGTCCGTCGGAAGCGGACATCACGACAAGCTCCTCCTACGGCTCCTGCGACTGCCGGCGGCGGCGGCTGACACCGCGCGCCACAGCCATCCGGTTCCTGGGCTGCCCCGCGGCTCGGGCTCCTGCGCCCCACAGCTCAGGCAGCTACAGCTCCCTCAGTCCAGGCTCCCACCGGTCCGAAGTCCGGAGCCGACCGCGCCCGCCAAGGAGCGGAACTCGAGAGGGGCTCACGACTCCGCAGACAACAGGCCACGGGGAGTAGACAGCGGAGTGGTGTGGCTCTGGGGTTGTGGTCAGCAGAGATGTGAGGTTCCGAGGTCGTGGGCAGCGGCTCAGTCGAGCTGGGACTGCACTTCGGAAGCGATGAGTTCCAGGTGGTCGAGGTCTTGCAGATCCAGCAGCTGCAGGTAGATCCGGGAGGAGCCGGTCTCCCCGTAGCGGCCGATCTTCTCCACGACCTCGGCAGGGGATCCCGCGAGACCGTTCTCCTTGAGCTCGTCCACCTCCCGTCCGATGGCGGCTGCCCGTCGTGCGACGTCGGCGTCGTTCCGGCCGACGCACACCACCAGCGCGTTCGAGTACACCAGGTCGTCCCCCTTGCGGCCGGCCTCCTCCGCCGCTGCCCGCACCCGGCCGAACTGTCGCTCGGTGTCCGCGACGGAGGCAAAGGGGATGTTGAACTCGTCGGCGTAGCGGGCGGCCAGCCGCGGTGTGCGGGTCGCGCCGTGTCCGCCGATCAGCACCGGAACCTTCGACTGGGCGGGCTTCGGCAGTGCCGGGGAGTTCTCGATCCGGTAGTGCTTCCCGTCGTAGTCGAACCGGCTGCCCACCTCCGTCCGCCAGAGACCGGTGACGATCGCCAGCTGCTCCTCCAGCCGGGCGAACTTCTCCTGGGGGAAGGGAATGCCGTACGCCTGGTGCTCGGCCTCGAACCAGCCGGCCCCGAGGCCCAGCTCGACCCGTCCACCGGACATCCGGTCCACCTGAGCCACCTGGACGGCCAGCACACCGGGCAGCCGGAAGGTGGCCGCGGTCATCAGAGTGCCCAGTCGGATCCGCCGGGTCTCGCGCGCCAGCCCCGCCAGGGTGATCCAGGCATCGGTGGGCCCGGGGAGACCGTCGACGTCGCCCATATGGAGATAGTGATCCGACCGGAAGAAGGCGTCGAATCCGAGGTCCTCCGTGGCCTTGGCGACGGTGAGCAAGGTGTCGTAGCTCGCGCCCTGCTGGGGCTCGGTGAAGATGCGAAGATCCATGCATCCATCCTGCCTGTTCCTCCCTGCCCGTTCCCTCGCTCCATGGCGCCGCACCCACCCGCGCAGCGGCTGTCTCCGCCACCGCCTCACGCTGACCGCACGGCCACGACCGGCCACCCCCGCACGGGTATGCCCGGCTCCGGACATGCGGTGCGTGAGCGTTGCCGTTCACGCCCGGACCGGCTCACGGCATACACGACCCCGCGCCGGACGGCTCGGCCGGCTCACGACGGCTCCGCCGCCGGGTCCGCCTGCCAGCGCTCTCGTTCCGTCAGCTGCCGCAGCAGCCCGCGTACGCGGTCGCCCGCCTCGTCGGTGGCGTCTATCGCCTCTATGCACTGCCAGTAGAGCGCCTCCTCGTCCGCCGAGCAGGCCACACCCACAAGCGCTATGCCCACTTCCCCCAGCAGCGCGCCCAGCGCCAGGAGCACGCTCCGCGGGTCCTTCAGGCCGGACAGCTGCGCCGCCCGCACACTGCCCTCCCGCTGCCCGGGAAGCCGGAGCGCACCGCACGCCCGGCCGCCGGATTCACTCAGGCCGTGCGCCCTGGACCTGAGCTCCGGCGGCCCGTGGAGCGCCAGATGGCTTCCCACGGCATGCGCCAGGGCCTGCGCCTGCCATGCCTCGGCAACAATCTCCTCGGCCGCCCGCGACTGCGCCAGGGCATGCCGGGTGGCACCGATCAACCGAACCGCATCCATCCGCCCGTCCCCTTCGCCCCGTGCCCCGCTTCGCACGGCCATCGGCCGAACGTCACCTCACCACTACCCAGAGTGATACCGAACGGGCCGAAAAGCCAGGGGGATTCCGAAATTTGTGGACAACTGTTCCCGTGTTGATATCCCCGCCACTCCGAAGAGTGACGATCAGGCTCCCTCGCCGGACGGCCCGGGCGACGCGGACGGCCCGGATGCCCCCGCTGCCCCTGATGACCCGGACGGCGCCGGGAAGCGGTGTTCGTTCCGGTCGATCTTCGCGGCGAGCGCCGTGAGGGCGTCGATCCCGAGCACCTCGCAGAACTGGAGCAGGTACGCGAGTACATCGGCGACCTCGTCGGTCACCCGGTGGGCCGACTCCGGGTCCTCCATCACCCGGGCCGACTCCTCCGGCGTGAGCCACTGGAAGATCTCCACCAGCTCCGACGCCTCGACGCTCAGCGCCGTCGAGAGATTCTTCGGTGTGTGGAACGGCTGCCAGTCGCGCGCCGCCGCGAAGTCGGCGAGCCGCCGCTGCAGTGCCGGGAGGGTGAGCGCGCCGCCGGAGCCGGGCGCCCCCTCAGCCGGCACCGGGGAGCCCGCAGCGGACCCGACCGAGCCGGCCGAGCCGGCCGCATCAGCGGATCCGGAGCCCGTCCCGGAACGGGAACCGAAATCGCCGCCGGAACCGGAACCGGAGCCGGAATCGACGCTGGAGCCGGAGCCCGAATCGGAGCCCGAATCGGAGCCGGAATCGCCGCCGGAACCGGAGCCGGAACCGGAGCTGGAGCCCGAATCGGAGCCGGTGTCAGTGCCGGGGCCGATGTCTGCACCGGAGCCGGAGCCGGAACGGGTGTCGGAGGCGGAGAAAGCGTCGGAGCCGGAGTGGGGAACGGAGTTGGGGCCGGGCCCGGAGTCGGGGTCGGATGTCTGGTTCACACCCCCAGGTCTACCACCGACACCCCGGCCACCCCCTCGGCGGGCGCCCGGTCCTGCACCGCCCCCACCAGCCGTACATGGCCGCGCTCCCCCATCCGGACCGCCAGCGAGAGCAGTTCACGCACCTGCCGCCGGTCGAGACAGCGGTCGAAGCCGTCGGCGAGCACCGTCATGGCCTGCAGGGCGGGCAGGACCTCGGCCACCGGTTCCATCTCCAGCACCCCGGGACCGGTCAACAGCACCAGGGCCAGGGCCAGATAGCGCAGTTCGCCGTCGCCGAGCCGCCCGACCGGCGTGATGCCGAGCGCTCCCCGGTCGAGGACGGCCCGGACCGTGCCGTCGGCGAGCTCCTGGGCCGCCAGATCCTCCACCGCTCCCGCACAGCCCGCCCGGCTCGCGGCGATCAGTGCGGCGTGCCGGGTGCCGCACTCCTCGCGGGTCCGCAGCAGCACCTCGGCCAGGTTGGCGCAGCCGCCGTGCAGCCGCCCCGCCCCGAGGGGGACGGGCACCCGCATCCGCTCCGGCCGCGGGTCACAGACGAAGACCGAGCGCAGCGCCACCACGACCTGTTCGGCGGCGGCCAGCACCAGCCGCTGTCCGGCCGTCTTCCCCGCCACCCGTAACGGCAGCAGCGCGGTGGCCAGCCGGTCGTCCGGCAGCGGCGCCCGGGTCACCGGCACCGAACCGGCCGTGTGCCAGGCCGCCTGGACGGTACGGCGCGCGGGGTCGCGGAGCGCCGTGGAGAGCAGGATCTGCCCGTCGCCGGTCAGCCGCTCGCCGACCACCCGCAGCTCCGGCTCGGCCTGGACGGCGACGTCGAGCCGTACCGATCCGACCGGCCCGTCGACCGTGCAGCCGATCCGGAATCCGCGCCGCCCCTGCGGGTCCGGCCGGGCGCGCTCGGGCACACAGCCCGACGCGTCCGGGAACGCCTTCCCGACCTGCTCGCCGCCGCCCAGCCGGGCCAGTGCCGTGTACGCCTGGAGGGCACTGGTCTTGCCGCTGCCGCTCGGCCCGGCGAAGACGGTGAACGGGCTCAGCGGGAGGACGGCCCGGCGGTGGGACTTGAAGGAGGAGAGCCGCAGTTCGGACAGGGCCGGGCGGTCGTCGGCCCCGACGGGGCGGGTGGGATCCATGACGGGACGGTATGCAGCGGCCGTTCCGGCGAACCGTTCCGCCGGGACGGCCTTCCTACGATCGAGTTAACCGATGAGTCGCCGGTCAGTCCAGCGCCGCGGCCTCCCCGAGCCGCGGCTGCTCCACCTCGGTCCCGGCCGGGGTGAGCAGGAAGACATTGGTGTCGACCCGGTGCATCTTGGCGTTGAGGCCGAAGGCCACTCCGCTCGCGAAGTCGAGGATCCGCTTGGCGACATCGGGCTCCGTGCCGGACAGGTCGAGGAGGATCGGGGTGCTCCCCATGAGGTACTCCGCCACCTCGCGGGCGTCGGCGAAGACCTGTACCCGGATCACCACGAAGCGGCGCGGGTCCCGGCCGCCGCCGTCGGCGGGAAGCGTGCGGTGCCCCGGCCAGGTCGGCCAGGCGTCGCTGCCACGCAGCGGAACGACTTCGGCGAGCCCCTCCCACTGCGCATCGGTGACGTCACGCCGGTTCACCGGACCTCCCCGTGGGTGAGCTGGCTGGATATCGGCATCCTGCCAGCCTAATGACCGTCGCACCGGGATCGGGCGGAGCGACACATGCCGCGCGCCATCGGTGTGACGAGGACCATTCCGGTGGACGGTGACTCATCGGCCACGTCGGCGCGTTCAGGATGGGGCCGGCCACGACGGAATGTTCTGACGAAGCGCCAATTGAACACCATGGGAACACCGTTCGTGCCCCGGGGCCCCGAATCCGGCCTTGGTCCGGAGCGGCCCGGAGTGCCCCGGAGTGCTCCGGAGTGGCCCGGCCGTGCCGCGCGGGCGTGCCGTGCGGGCGTGCCGTGCGGGGGGCGGACGCGGGCCCGGCGCCGGGCGGTACGCACAGGCCGGAGAGTGGGCTCCGCGCAGCTCGGGAAGCCGGAACGGGCCCGCCGCACCACCGAAAGCGGTGCGGCGGGCCCGCGCGGTGTGTTCCGGGTCAGCCCGCCGCGTAGACGTCCTCCACATAGCGCCCGTCGGCGATCAGGCCGTCGAGCCAGGCCTCGGCCGCGTCCGGGTCCGCGCCGGTCCGGGCCGCGTACAGCGTGGTGAAGGCCTCGCGGACGCCCGGCGCCATCCGGCGGCCGTCGCCGCAGACGTACACCCGGGCGCCGTCCGCCAGCAGGTCCCACACCTCGGCCGCCTCGGTGGCGATGCGGTGCTGCACGAAGCGCAGCCCGTTCTCGGGGCATTCGCTGAAGACCGGGCGCATGGACACCGCTCCGAGGGCGTCCGCGGCCCGCAGCTCCTCCGCGTGGAGGTAGTCGGCCTCGGGGTCGTCGCAGCCGAAGTAGCAGAGCGCGGGCGCCGGCCGCTCCCCCTCCGCGAGCCGCGCCCTGCGGTCGGCCACCGCACCGCGGAAGGGCGCCAGTCCGGTGCCGGCGGCGACGAGGATCAGGGGCGTGGCGGCGTCCTCGGGCAGCCGGAACACCTCACGGCACGGCTGGACCCGGGCGTGGACGACGTCCCCGGGCCGCAGCCCGGACAGGAAGCCCGACCCCGTGCCGTGGTACTCCCCGCGTCCGGAGCGGGCCGGTCCGCTCAGCCGCGACACCATGAGGTCGGCGTGGCGCGGATCGCCTGCGGGCGAGGAGGAGATCGAGTAGTGGCGCGGGCGCAGCGGCGGCAGCAGCTCCAGCAGCACCGGCCAGGGGACGGCGCCGCGCAGGGCCGGGTGGTCCGTGAAGAGGTCCGGCAGTGTGCGCTGGTCCGCGGCCAGGGCCTCCGGACTGTCGGCGAGGGCCTGGAGCGCGGCGCGCTCCGGCGGGCAGGGGTTGTGCCCGGCGAGCAGCGCCACCTGCTGTGCGGTGGGCCGGTCCTGCAGCTCGACGAAGTGCGCGAGCAGCTGCCGTACGGTCACCGGGCGGTCGGCCGGCAGCGCGGCGCGGCCGGCGCCGTGCGGCCTGATGTCGAGCACCGTGTCCGGTTCGGCGCCGAACGCGTCCGCGGCGCGCGCCACCAGAGCGGCGTCGTTGACCGGCAGCACCGTCAGATGGTCGGCGGTGCGGTACTCGACGCCGTCGGGGAGGGCGAGCCGGACGAACTGCTTGACGCGGGGGTGGCCGGGGGCGGTGAGGGGGTGGGACTCGGTGACGGTCATCGGGAGCAGGCCGTGGCGCGCGGCGAGCGCGTCGAGCGGGCCGCCGGTCAGCTCCGTGACGGTGTACGCCCCCGCGCCGCCGGTCCGCTCCGCGGGGGCGGGGTGCGCCCCGGCGGAGAGCGGGTCGCCGTAGCGGTCGAGCAGGGATTCCCGCAGGCTCCGGGCGAAGGCGCGCACGCCGCCGGCCAGGTCGCCGGCCGCGTCCGCGGCGCCGCGGACGGTCAGCCGGGTGCCGCCGAGCTCGGCCAGCCGCTCGTCGATCAGGGCCGGGATCCGCTGGTAGGTGGCCGCCCAGTTGCGGTCGCCGACGCCGAGCACGGCATACGTGACGCCGTCGGCCGCTCCCGGTCCTGCCTGCTCCAGCCAGGACAGGAAGGCCGCGGCGTCGTCCGTGGGGCGGCCGTTGTAGGAGGCGGCCACGACGACCACGGGACGGTCGGTGGGCAGCCGGCCGGCATACGCGTCCAGGGATGCCGTGGCGGGCGTGGCGAACCCGAGTTCCTCGGCCTCGCCGGCCAGTTGCCCGGCGAAGGCGCGGCAGGTCCCGTAGTTGGAGCCGTGCAGCACCAGCAGGTCCGTACCGGCCACCACCCGGGTGGGCGGCGCGTCCGCGCCGGCCGGGGCCGCCGGGTCCTCGGCCGGCGCGTCCATGACGTGGACGGCGAGCGCGGTGCGGTCGTCGGCTCGGTCGGCGGGGGTGCGCGGGGTGAGCGTCAGGCTGAAGCCCTCGGGCTTGAGGGTGAGCGTCTCCTTGATCTTCAGCCGGTAGTCGGCGTGGTCGGTCAGCCGGTAGCGGTGCACCAGCAGCCCCAGCAGGAGGACGGCCTCGTGCAGCGCGAACTGCCGTCCGATGCAGGCGCGTTCACCGGTGCCGAAGGGCTTGTAGGCGTGCGGTGAGCGGGCGGCCTCGGCCTCCGGAGCGAAGCGGGCCGGGTCGAACAGCTCCGGGTTGGGTCCCCACACCGGATCGCGGTGGAGCATCGGGGTGAGGACCACGGCCGCCTGGCCGGCCCGCATCGGGATCCGGCCGCCCAGCAGGGTGTCCGCACGGGCCCGGCGCCCGAAGGCGGCCGCGGTCGGCCACAGCCGCAGCGCCTCGTTGACCACCTGGCGGGTGTAACGGAGCCGGCCCACGTCCTCGAACGACGGGTCCGGGTCGGGGGTGTCGCCCCAGAGCGCGTCCACCTCCCGCTGCACGAGGCGCAGCACGGTGGGGTCCTTGGCCAAGTGGTACAGGGCGAAGGAGAGGGCGCCGGAAGTGGTCTCGTGTCCCGCGATGAGGAAGGTGATGACCTGGTTGCGGATGTTGGCCAGGTCCAGGGTGGTGCCGTCGGACGGGTGCGGGGCGCCGAGCATCAGCCCGAGGAGGTCGTCGGTGGACCGGTCCCCGCCGGCCGCCCGGACCCCGATGACCTCGTCGACCACGGCGGCGAGATAGTCGGCGTCGGCGCGGAAGGCGCGGTCCTGAACGCTGTGGTCGCCGCCGGGCGCACGGCCCAGACTGGTCATGCTCCATTCGAGGCAGCGCACCATCGCACTCACGAAGGGGTGCATCCCGGGCCGGGAGAAGGACTCGAAGTCGTAGCCGAATCCGGCCAGTCCGATGGTGTCCAGCGTCATCCGGGTCATGTCGTCGGGTACGTCGACGGGCCGGCCCGCGGCGGCCGCGGCGTCCCAGGCGGCGAGCACCCGGCGGGCGACCTTCAGCATCACGGGGTGGTAGGTGCGCATGGAGCCGAGGGCGAAGGCCGGCATGAGGACGTCGTGCGCCTTGGCCCAGTTCGGCTCGTCGTTGTACGCCGTGAACAGCCCGTCGGCGGCCACCTCCCGGACGTTCTCCAGGGCGGGGCCGACGTGCTTGGCGAACCGGGTCTCGTCGGCGAGTTCCGTGACGAGGTCCAGTGAGCCGACGAACAGCGTCTCGATGCTGTGCAGCCGGCGGCGGAACACCGGGCCGTGCAGCCGGGCCTGCTCCATGGCCTGCTGGAGGGGCGTGTGCGAGGGGCCGGTGCGCGAAATGTCCACGACGGGGATCTCGTCGCGGTCCGGCCCGACGGTCGTGTCGGTCGTCATCACCTGTGCTGCTTCCGCTGGAGGAGGGGTACGCGGGTGCCCGTTCCCCGGACCGCCCGTGGTGGTGCGGTACGGGGCCGGAGGGGCACCTGGTTCAACCTTGGACCGAGTCACGTACCGTTCCGAGCGCGAGGACTACGGAAACATGTAGGGGATCGGCGGGGCGCGCGCTTGCGCTCGCACGGGCCGGGGTCCGGCCGGGTGCGGTGCGCGGGTTCGGCCGGGCGTGGTGCCCGGGTTCGTTCGGGCGTGGTGCGGGTTCCGCCGGGCGCGGTGCGGGTTCGGCCGGGCGCGGTGCGCTGGAGGTGGTCCCCGTTGTCTCGGGCGCGGTGCGCGGGAGACGTCCCGCTGTCACGGAAGGGGGCGTTCCGTTGTCGGAGTGCCGACGGTCGGCAGGGCCGGGCGAACAGTCGGGGCCGGGCGAGCGGTCAGGGCAAGTCGAGCGGTCAGGGCACGGCCGGCACCCGGGACCGGGCGAGCGGCCGGGGCCGCACCGTGACGAGGTGGTCTCCTGGCGCAACCGGTTCCTGGTGCTGTTCGACCGGATGCCGCTGCCTCTCGCCCTGTGCGGCGCGGACGGCGGCATCGGGCTGGCCAATCCCGCCATGGGTGCGGAGTTCGGGCGGACAGCCGGACAGCTCGTCGGCCGGAACATCCTCGAATTCTTCCGCCCGCAGGCCTCGGCCCAACTGGACCGGATCACCGAGGCGCTGCACCTGGGCCGGCGGTCACGCTATCCGCTGGCGGTGCGCTGGACGGCCGACGGCGCGGTGTGCGAGGGCGAGGGCGAGCTGATGGTCGATCCGGTCAGCGAGGACACCGGCGGCCCGCCCGGGCTGCTGGTGATGCTGCGGCGGACGGACGCGGCGCGGGCCGACGCCGACGGGCCCCCGGCGCACCGGCCACCGGAGGTCGGGCCGATGGCCGGGCGGATCCTGGCGCTGGCCGCGGCAGGACACACCACAGCGGCCATCGCCCGGACCGTGGGCCTGACCGTGGACGGCGTCACCTACCACCTGACGCAGCTGTCCCGGCGGTGGCGGGCCCCGAACCGGGCCGCGCTGGTGGCCCGGGCGTACGCCCTCGGGGTCCTGGTCCCGGGGCGTTGGCCGCCGGTACCGGCGGGGGACGAGGACCCGCCGCCGACGGAGGGCGGTACGGGGTGAGCCGCGGGGAGGCGTCACCCTCGCCGACGTGAACCGCGGGGAGGCGTACACCCTCGCCCGGGTGGGCCTCCGCGCCCGGCATCGGCCCCGCCCCGCCCTCACCCCGCCGGCGCGCCCCGCAGGCTGAGGGCGAGGAGCGTGACGAACACCAGCCCGCATCCGGCCAGCAGACAGGCCGCGACCAGGCGCCTGCGCAGGGTGCGGTAGCGGGCCCGGTACTCCTCCTGGAGCTCCTCGCAGCGGGCGGCGACCCGCCGCAGGTCGCGCCGGGCGTCGTCCAGCCGGTCCTGGACATAGACGCGTTCGACCTCCTCGCGCTGGCCCGTCGTGAGCCAGGGGAGCCGGTCGCAGAACGCCTCGGCCCGCTCCTCGGCTCCGGCTGTCTCGGCCTGCCACAGCAGATACCCCTCGATCCGGTTGATCCCGGCGGTGACCCCCTGCGGGTCGGGGGCGTCGGTGCTCGTCAACTGCGTACCTCCCTGGTCCGGAACTCCTTGGTATCCCCTTTCCGGTCAGTTCCGCTCGGAGGCAACGCCGGTGCCGCCCTGGCGAGGGGCCGGCGGGCGCCGCTCACCGGCTGCTGGATGTGCGTCGGCGCCGCCGAGTGCGCCGGCCGCGACATCCGGGTGGTGCAGATCGAACGCCGGGGACTCGGAGCGGATCCGGGGCAGGCTGACGAAGTTGTGCCGCGGTGGCGGGCAGGACGTCGCCCACTCCAGCGAACGGCCCCAGCCCCACGGGTCGTCCACCTCGATCTTCTTGCCGTACTTGGCGGTCTTCCAGACGTTGTAGAGGAACGGCAGGAAGGAGAGCCCCAGGACGAACGACGCGATGGTGGAGACCGTGTTCAGCGTGGTGACCCCGTCGGCCGCGAGGTAGTCCGGAATGCGGCGCTGCATGCCTTCGGTGCCCAGCCAGTGCTGGACGAGGAAGGTGCCGTGGAAGCCGATGAACAGCGTCCAGAAGGTGATCTTGCCGAGCCGCTCGTCCAGCATCTTGCCGGTGAACTTCGGCCACCAGAAGTGGAAGCCGGCGAACATCGCGAACACCACGGTGCCGAACACCACGTAGTGGAAGTGCGCCACCACGAAGTACGAGTCCGAGACGTGGAAGTCCATCGGCGGCGAGGCCAGGATCACCCCGGTCAGACCGCCGAAGAGGAAGGTGACCAGGAAGCCGACCGTCCACAGCATCGGCGTCTCGAAACTCAGCGAGCCCTTCCACATGGTGCCGATCCAGTTGAAGAACTTCACCCCGGTCGGGACCGCGATCAGCAGCGTCATGAACGAGAAGAACGGCAGCAGCACGCCACCCGAGACGTACATGTGGTGCGCCCACACCGTCACCGAGAGACCGGCGATGGAAATCGTCGCGGCGATGAGGCTGATGTAACCGAACATCGGCTTACGGCTGAAGACCGGCACCACCTCGGAGATGATGCCGAAGAACGGCAGCGCGATGATGTACACCTCGGGATGGCCGAAGAACCAGAAGAGGTGCTGCCAGAGCAGCGCCCCGCCGTTGGCCGCGTCGAAGATGTGCGCCCCGAACTTCCGGTCCAGTTCCAGTGCGAAGAGCGCGGCCGCCAGGACGGGGAAGGCCATCAGCACCAGCACCCCGGTGAGCAGCACGTTCCAGGTGAAGACCGGCATCCGGAACATCGTCATGCCGGGGGCCCGCAGGCACATGATGGTGGTGATGAAGTTGACCGCGCCCAGAATCGTGCCGAAGCCGGAGAGCGCCAGACCCATGATCCACATATCCGCGCCGACGCCCGGGGAGCGCACCGCGTCCGACAGCGGGGCGTAGGCGAACCAGCCGAAGTCCGCGGCGCCCTGCGGCGTCAGAAAGCCCCCTATCGCGATCAGCGAACCCAGCAGATACAGCCAGTAGGCGAACATGTTCAGCCGCGGGAACGCCACGTCGGGCGCGCCGATCTGCAGCGGCATGATCCAGTTCGCGAATCCGGCGAACAGCGGCGTCGCGAACATCAGCAGCATGATCGTGCCGTGCATCGTGAACGCCTGGTTGAACTGCTCGTTCGACATGATCTGCGTGCCCGGGCGGGCCAGTTCGGCGCGCATGAGCAGCGCCATCAGCCCGCCGAGGCAGAAGAAGGCGAACGACGTCACCAGATACAGCGTGCCGATCGTCTTGTGATCGGTGGTGGTCAGCCACTTCACCCATCCGGTGCGCGCGGCGGTGGACGGCTCGTGGGCCGGGTCTGTCTCGCTCATGCCCTGTTGGTGTCCGGCAGCGCTTCGATCGTCACCGCTCACCGGCGTTACGTGACCGGCGTCTCACCCGTGCCCGCGGCCCCGCCGGGACGGTGACAACGCTCACACCGCGAGGTGTGAGGATGCGGACCGTGCCGGACACGAACAGATCATGAGCAGGGACGACCTTTTCGCCGCCGCGTACCGCGAGCACTACTGGGCGGTCAGCCGCTATGTGGCCCGCCGGCTCGACGGGCAGGCGTGGGAGGTCGACGAAGTGGTCGCGGAGGTCTTCTCCGTGGCCTGGCGGCGCCACGCCGAGGCACCGGAGGCGATGCTGCCGTGGCTGTACGGGGTGGCCCGGAACTGCCTGGCGAACGCGGTGCGCGGCCGCAGCCGGTACCGGCGGCTCCTGCAACGGCTGAGCCACCACGAGGCCACCCGCGGCCCCCGCGTGATGTCCGGCCCCGACGCCGAACAGCCCGGCGCCTGGGTGCGCGAGGCGCTCGCCGCGCTCCCCGAGGCGGACCAGGAGGTGCTGCGGCTGACCACCTGGGAGGAACTGACCCTGGAGGAGGCCGGACTGGCACTGGGGTGCAGCACCACGGCGGCGGGCATGCGGCTGCACCGCGCGCGGCAACGGCTGCGCACGGTGATCGCCACGTTGGACACCACGACTCCGCGCGGTGAGCGGACAGCGGACGAAGCAGCCGGCGAAGCGGCGGACGCAACGGCCGTCGCGGCGGGGACGAGGAAGCGCCGATGAGCGATGAGTTGTCGATGAGTCATGAGGTGCCGACGGACGATGGGGTGCCGATGGACGATGGGGTGCCGGTGGCCGAGGAGGTGCCGATGGACGAAGAGGTGCCGAAGAGCAACGGAGTGCCGGAGGGCCACGAGGTGTCGGAGGGCCACGAGGTTCCGGAAAGCCACGCTGCTCGGGAGGGCGGGGATCGGCCGGTGAGGGATGAGCCGCCGGTGGACGACGCGTTGGACCTGATGCGCCGCGCGAACCCGGTACCGGCCGACGCCCCCCGCCTGCGGGACCGTCCACTGGACGCCGGCGCCGAGCGACGGCTGACGGCACTCCTCCGGGACCGAGGGAGCCCCTCCGGGGAAGCAGGGCGCGGCGCGGCCCCGCTCCGGCAGCGTCGTCCCCGCCGTCTGCTGTACGGACTGGCCGCGACGGTCGCGGGCGTGGTCACCGCGGTCACCATGACCCTGTCGGGGCCCGGAGCGCCGGTGGCGGTCGCGGCCCCCGCTCCCCTGGTGACCGACGGCTCCTCGGCCGTGCCCCTGGCCCGGATCGCCGACCGGGCCCAGAGCCTGGCCCGCCGCCCGGGCGCGGACCGGCGCGCCGAACCGGGCAGCCATGTGCAGGAGTGGGCCCTGGCCATGGAGTCCGGCCCCGGCGCCCGGCCGCCGGTGACCGTGCCCCAGGAGCGGTATCTGCGCTGGAACCGGGACGGCAGCGGCTCGCTGCTGGAGGTCGCCACCGACCCACGGCACCCCGGCAGGCCCGTCATCGACGGCAGCGGAGTGAAGTCCCGGGTGGTGGACGACGGCCATGTCGTCCGCCATGACACCTACCCCGCGGGGTCGCTGGCCGGCAACAGCCTCTACACCACTCCCCCGCCGCGGACCCCGGACGCCCTCCGCGCGTACTTCGACCGGGACGAACGGGCGGGCGTCTCGGAAGCAGGACCGGCCGCCGACCTGCTGGACGACGTGTCGGAGTTCCTCGGGGACTGGACACCCGGACCGCGGGAAACCGCCGCGATCACCACCCTGCTCGCCCGGTCCGACGGCCTGCGGCCGGCGGGAGCGGTGACGGACCGGCTCGGCCGGCGGGGACAGGCCTACGCCACGCGGGACGACCACGGCACCGGGGCGCGTCAGATGGTCGTCCTCGATCCGGAGACGGGCCGGATCCTCGGCCGCGAGGTGACCGTCACCAGGGACTGGAAGGAGGCGCGGGTCGAGGCCGGGGACGTGCTGTCCTACGAGGCGTGGATGTACTGAGGCCGGGGCGGTCGGGCGGGTGGCGAGCCGAGGCCCGTGGGCGCCCGGCACAGCAGCCACCGTCGGCAGGGGGCAGGTGCGTCAGGCGGCGGCCCGACGGATCGGTTCGCCCGCGTCGTGCAAGTGCCCCACGACCTCCCGGTACGACGCCAGCAGCCCGGTCTCGTAGTAGGGGATCCCCTTCTCCGCGCAGAACTCCTTGGTGATCTGGGCGGTCCGGCCGAGCGCGGGAGTCGGCATGCTCGGGAAGAGGTGGTGCTCGATCTGGTAGTTGAGACCGCCCATGACCGCGTCGATGAAGCGGCCGCCGCGGACGTTGCGGGAGGTGAGCACCTGCCGGCGCAGGAAGTCGAGCTTCATGTCGGGGGTGACCATCAGCATGCCCTTGTGGTTGGGGGCGAAGACGCACCCCATGTAGATCCCGAGCAGCCCCTCGTGCACGGCGATGAAGGCGAGTGCTTTGCCCAGCGGCAGCACGGCGAATATCGCACCGAAGTAGGCAACGAAGTGGGCGACCAGCAGGGCGCCTTCGAGATATGGCCGCTTCATCGCCGGACTCCGCAGCGCCCGGAAGCTGGAGACGCTGAGGTTGAGCCCCTCCAGCGTCAGCAGCGGGAAGAAGAGCAGGCCCTGCCGCTTGCCGATGAACTTCGCGAGCCCGTTCGCGTTCCTCGCCTGCCGCTGGGACCACACCAGGATGTCGGGGGCCACATCGGGGTCCCGCTCCTCGTGGTTGGGGTTGGCGTGGTGGCGGGTGTGCTTGTTCATCCACCAGCCGTAGCTCATCCCCATGACGAGGTTCGCGGCGATCCGGCCGCCGACCTCGCTGTACCTCCGGTGGGAGAACACCTGCCGGTGCGCCAGGTCATGGGCGATGAGCCCGACCTGGGCGAAGACCACGGCCAGCACCGCGGCCAGGGCCAGTTGCAGCCATGAGTCACCCAGCAGGAAGAACGCGACGCAGCCGCCCACCAGCGTCAGGCCCACCAGACCGAACCGCACCGTGTAGTAACCGGGCCGCCGGTCCAGCAGCCCTTCTTCGGCGACGCGGCGGCTGAGTTGCGCGAAGTCGCTCCCGGAGGCCCTGCCGACGGGTGGCGTGGCCACCCCCGCCGCGGGCGCCTCCACCGTTGTCATCACTGACTGAATGCTCATGGCCTCGAGTCTGGTTTCCGGGAGCGGGCGTCAGAACCCGCTTAGCCCCCCACTTCGAGGTGGGCAAAACCCTACCCCCGCCCCTGGGGCCCGCCTTGCCCGCCAGGGGGGCCGGCCATAGGCTCACTGGACATCACACCAGCCAGGACCACCCACAGTGCTTGGAGCATGCGAGTTGCCCACGAGGAGCACGTGGTGGCCCGAGCCGCTGCGCGGCGAACTGCGTCCCTGGCGTCGTACCGAACTACGTCCCTGGCTGCGCACCGAACTGCGTCCCTGGCTGATCACCGGGCTGGTGACCGCCCGGCGCGGCCTCGCCCTGGCCCTGCTGTCACAGCTGGGGGCCGTGCCCCTGCTCACGCTGACGGTGGTGTCCCTGGCCCTGCTCGTCACGGGCGTCGGTGTGCTCACCCTGCCGATCGCGCTGTTCGCCGTGCGCGGCCTCGCCGACATGCACCGCCGCTTCGCCCGGGAGTGGTGGTCGGTCGACATCCCCACTCCCTACCGGGCCCAGCAGGGCGAGGACTTCGAGCCGCTGGACGTGCCCAGCAGCCTGCGCTATTGCCGTTCGCTGCTCACCGACCCGGCCACCTGGCGTGATCTGCTGTGGCTCCTCATCCACGCCCCGGCCGGACTGGTCCTGGGACTGCTGCCGGGCTGGCTGATCGTCTACGGCATCCACGGGGTGGTGGCCACTCCCCTGTTCTGGCCCTTCATGCGGCCGGACTACGGGTACGGGCTGATCTGGCCGGTCCACAGCCCCGGCATGGCGGCGCTCGCGTTCGTCGAGGGACTGGTCATCCTCTTCCTGGGCTTCTGGTCGGGGACGCGGCTGCTGCGGGTCCACACCCGGATCACCGAGAGACTGCTGCGCCCCACGGAGAAGGCCCGGCTCGCCCGGCGGGTCCTGCACCTGACCGAGACCCGCTCGGAGGCCGTGGACGCCCAGGCCGCGGAGTTGCGGCGCATCGAACGGGATCTGCACGACGGCGCCCAGGCACGACTGGTGACCGTGGGGCTCAAACTCGGCCTCGCGGAGCAGCTGTTCACCCGGAACCCCGACGCCGCGCACAAACTGCTCACCGACGCCCGCGCGGCGAGCAGCCAGGCCCTTGCCGAGCTGCGGGACCTGGTGCGGGGCATCCATCCGCCGGTCCTCGCCGAACGCGGCCTCGACGGCGCCGTCCGGGCCCTCGCCCTCGATCTGCCGGTTCCGGTGGAGGTGCACATCGACCTGCCTGCCCGCCCGCAGGCGCCGGTGGAGTCGGCCGGATACTTCGCCGTCGCCGAGGCGCTGGCGAACGTCGTGAAGCACAGCGGCGCCGCCACGGCCCGGGTACGGATCCACCACGCCGACGGACGGCTGCACCTGACCGTCGGCGACAACGGCGGCGGGGGCGCCACGGTGCAGCCGGGCGGCGGGCTGGACGGCATGCGGCGCCGGCTCGCCACCTTCGACGGAACCCTCGACCTGAACAGTCCGGTGGGCGGACCCACCACAGTGACCATGGAGCTGCCGTGCGCGTTGTGATCGCCGAGGACCTGGCCCTGCTCCGGGAGGGCATCATCCAGTTGCTCACGATCAACGACTTCGAGGTCGTCGAAGCCGTGGACAACGGTCCCGATCTGCTGCGGGCGCTGCTGGAGCACCGTCCGGACGTCGCCGTGGTCGACGTCCGGCTGCCGCCCACCTTCACCGACGAAGGACTGCAGGCGGTCACCAAGGCCCGCCGCGAGGTTCCCGGCCTGCCGGTCCTGGTCCTGTCCCAGCACGTGGAGCACCTGTACGCGCGGGAGCTGCTCTCCGACCACGACGGCGGCATCGGCTACCTGCTCAAGGACCGGGTCTTCGAGGTGAGCGAATTCGTCGACGCCGTACGCCGGGTGGCCGCCGGCGGCACGGCCATGGACACCTCCGTCATCTCCCAGCTGCTGGCCAGGAACTCCGGACAGGAGCCGATGCAGTCCCTGACGGTCCGGGAACGCGAAGTGCTGGGCCTGATGGCGGAGGGACGGACCAACGCGGCGATAGCCCGGCAGCTGTGCATCACCGAGAAGTCGGTGAGCAAGCACACCAACAACATCTTCGCGAAACTGGGCCTGGCCCCGTCGGGCGACGACAACCGCCGGGTGCTGGCGGTGCTGGCCCATCTGGACCTCTGAGGGCGCGGAGCTGCAACGGCTCTCACCACCGACGGCCGACGGCCAGGGCCGCCGTGTCGCCGTCCCCGACAGCGAACGATCAGGACCAGCCCTCAAAACCTCAAGACAGCCCGCATGACCACGAACACCATCTGGAAGATCTCAGTGGACTCGGCGGTGGCCTCCGCCGTCGCCATCATGCTCGCGGCGGTCCACACCCCCTGGTGGCTGGCGGCCTACCCCCTGGTCATCGCCGTCTGCTGGACCCGAGTGGCCCTGACCTACCACTCCGTCGCCCAGACCGTCGCGGGGGCGTCCCTGGGGGCGGTGGCGGCGGGGGCCTTGGTGCTGTTCTAGGGGCTGCTCAGCCCTTGGAACGTGTGTTGATCCGGCAGGGACTACGGGACACCCCTCAGGTCGGACAGCAGCGTGTCGAGGACCGCTTCCTCCTCGACGCGGACGCCCGCCTCCGCGAGTGCGTCGGGCAACTCCGAATCCCAGGGAGCCTCAACCGGTATTCCCGTCAGGGGCGGTCCTTCCGGGGAGACGAGCACGGCGGCCCGGTAGTCGGCGGCCGTGTAGCGCCAGGGCCGCCAAGGGAGGCGCCTGAGCAGCGCGGAGGCGATGCGCAGCCCGCCCCAGTCGAAATCGCCGTGGTAGTGGAGCGTCGCCCCGCCCTCGTGAAGGTGGCGCAGGAGTGCGAGGCCGGCCGCGGACGGCTGGCCCTGCAGGCAGACCAGTGGTGCGCAGTCCGGTCCGTGGGCGTCGGCCGCCGCGGCAAGTACGGTGGGATTCTCGCAGATGTGAACCCTCGGCGGGGAAGCGGCGAGCGGCCGACGGACGAGCTGACGGAGGGTGAGGACAGCGGGCTCACCCATGTCGGCCAGCGAGTCGAGGGCGTGGGTCCCCCGCAGGTTCAGGGTGAGGACGGTCGAGGACAGCTCGTCGCGCAGCAGCCCCGCGGCCGCCCATGCTTCCCGCCGCCATTCGGCCCCGGTTCCGTCGGGAAAGCCGGTCAGTGCACGGATCCCGGACAGGGTGACGGTGGCCAGTGCGGTCCCGTCGTCCAGCGCATGGGCACCGCCCAGAAGGCGGGCTGCGAAGGCGGGCAGCGAGACGGGCGGGTCGGCAGGCAGCGCCCGCAGGGCGGTGGCGGCCTGATCGAGCAGGGACCGGGCAGCTTCCGGGCCCCCGGTGAGGCGTCGTACGAGACCGTCGCCCCGGAGCCGGGCGACCCATGGCGCGAGGGCCGGTTCCTCCTCCGCCGCGGCGTCGATCCGGGCGAACGCCTTCCGCCAGGCGTCCTCTTCGGCCAGGCGTGCGGGCCCTCGGAGGACCACGGGTCCGGTGAGGGCGGTGATCGCCACGGCGAGGCCACCGGGGCTGACACCGGAGCGGCGCAGCACGGCGTCCACGGTGTCCAGGCGCAGGGTCAGGGAGCGGCCCCCGCCGGGCCCTCGGCCCAGCAGCCGCTCGGCCGCCAGACGCTGCTCCGGAGTGGGATGCGCCAGTGAAACGGATCCCGTAAGCGGCTCCCCGGCAGCCATGCGCCGTCGTATCCGGTCGACGAGCCAGGTGAGTTCGGGGGGTCCGAGGAGGCGGTGAAGCCGTGTCCCGTCGACTGTCTGCGGGGTCCCGTCCCCCGCCGCCGTGCCGGATCTCTCTGTCACCCGGGCTCTCCTGCCGTCAGGACCGGGTCGGGCTGCCGGACCGGATCGCCGTGGCGCAGTCGCCGGGCGCCGTCCCACTGCCATCGCGTGACCAGCACAGCTGCCACCTCGTCGATCCGGGACAGCTGGGCGATCGCGATGCCGGGCACCTGCGGATAGCAGGCCCATTCCCGCTCGCTGGTCATCACCACGTCCAGGTCGAAGGCGTGCAGCAGGCCGAGGCACTTGGCCCTCGAGTCGTCGTCCACACCCGCGAACGCCTCGTCCAGGGTGACCAGACGCGGAGCGTACGGGCTGCCGGCGCTCGCGTAGTGCGAGGAGGCTGCGGCGAACAGCGGCACGGACACGGCGAGGACGCGTTCACCGCCGGATGCGGGACCCGTGGCGGGGACCCAGCGGCCGTGCTGGTGGCGCTCGACTCCGAACTCGTGCCAGGAGCGGTAATCGAGCGCCGCGGTGAGGTGCTCGAGCCAGCTGCCTGACGTGTCATCGGTCTGCTGCCGGGCGATCTGTGCCTGAAGGAACTCGCCCACTGCCGCGCGGTCTTCGGGCGTCCAGGCGTCGGCGGACTGGCGCAGCCGCTCACGGGCCTGGGCCAGTCCGGAGGGGGCCTTGCGGGAGGCCCGCCACACGAGCCGCAGTTTCATGCCGGTGGAGGTGGGGCGGTCCTCCAGCTCGGCGTTCATGTCCCGTACCTGCCGTTCGGCGGCCCCGATGAGCTCCTGGAGGGTGCCCGCCACCTCCGTGATCAGGTGGTTCTCCAGGATCTCCCGTTCATGTGCGGAGAGGATGCGGGTGAGCTCTGCGGTCTCGGTCACCAGGGCGTCAACGAGTTCGGGGACGGCGTGCTCGCGGCCCTGGTAGACGATGTCGACGACCATGCCGTCCTCGATGAGACGGGCGGAGGCCGTGTGACCGTGCCGGGACAGGGTGTCCTGAAGGGTCTTGAGTTCCCCGCCGATCCTGCTCTGTACGCGTTCCCAAGCACTGTCGGAGTCGTCGGTCGCGGACAGGCCCGTCTCGATGGCGCGGGCGAGCGCGACGGCGGGGGTGGCCGCCCAGGGCCCGCCGTCCGCGGCCGGCACCGTGAGGTCGGGGAGGGCCACGGTGATGAGCCCGGTGGCGGTGAACCGCTGGAGTGCCGCGATGGCCTCCCCGCGGGCGGCCAGGGCCTCCGCCAGGTCCTTCTCCAACTGCTCGATCCGGCCCTCGGCCCTGCTGGCCGTACGGTCGGCCTTCAGGTGATCCTCCCGGGCGGCCTTCCGGTCGCCGTCGCAGGTGCGCAGTGCCTGGGCGGTGTCGGCGAGCGCCTGCTGGAGTTCGGCGACCGCTGCGCCGACGGTGGTGCGCAGGGTGGTGTGGCGCGCCTCGGCTGCGGCCGCTTCGCGCCCGGCAGCCTCGGTGCGCAGGGCGAGTTCGGCAGCGCGCTCCCCTGCCTGCACCGCCTCGGTGCGTTCCTCGTCCGCCCGGTGGGCGGCCTCGGCGCAGTCCTTCAGAGCGGGCCACAGGGCGGCGAGGGCCACGGCGAGCGCGCTGTGCGCGGCGCGGACACCGACGAGGCCGACCCGGTCGGCGGGCAAGCCCAGGTCGGCCGCGGTCTCGGCGAGTTCTCCGGCCGCGTGCTCGGCCCGCTCGGTCGCCCGGGTGAGATCGGCGGCTCGTTCCGCCTGCCTGAGGCGAGCCGTGCGGACGTTCTCGGCGGCGGCGGTGACCTGTGCGTGGGCTCGGGTGAGGGGGCTTTCGTCGGGCAGCTCCGCGAGCTCGGCGTCGAGCCTCCGTCGGCGTACGCCGACGGCCTCGGCCTGCGCTCCGGCCTCCTCCGACTCCCGCTGAAGCAAGTCGAGTTCGGTCCGCAGATCAGCGATACGGGCGCGCCGTGCCGCCTCCCGGGCGCCTTCGCCGATGTACTCGGCGGCGGTCTTGTTCCAGCGGCCGGTCAGTGCGCCCACCCGGAACCGTCCGTCGGCCGCCACCCAGGTGCCTGCTCCGCTCTCCGCGCCGACGCCGACAGCGGCGAGCAGCCGCGCCACGGTGTCCTCACCGACGGCCGCGGCCCCGGCGTCGCCGCCGTCCACTGCCGGGCGGAGCAGCTCGGCCAGCCGGGCCCCCGTCACGGGGCCGTCCTCCGGGGACAGCAGGACGTCGAAGCCGTCGGCGGCGAGGACGGAGCCGTCCGGCAGCACCCAGGCGTCGAGCAGAGCCGAGGCCTCCAGGGCTGCCTCGAGCCCGGCCCGGTCGCGCTCCGGCAGCCCGTCACGGAAGTCCACGAGACGCCATAGCGGCGCGCCCCGGAGCCGGTCGCGGTGGCCCGGCGTGCGGGTGTACGGCGGTCGGGGGGCGCGTCCGCCGCCGGCTTCCAGCGCGGTGAGCTCGGCACGGACTTCGCCGGTACGCGCCGTCAGGTCGGCCAGCAGGTGAGCCGCGTCGGACGCGAGATCGGCGAGCCGTGCGGAGGCGGCGGCGTGTGCGCCTGCCGCGTGGGTGCGGGCCGGGCAGGGCCCGGTGAGATGCCGCGTCCACTCCTGGAGTTCGTCGAGCAGACCGGCTAGATCCGGGCAGGCCAGCTCGGTCCAGGTGGCGATGTGTTCCCGTACGTCATCGACGAGCGCCCGCCCGGCCTCGTCCGCGGTCTCCTCCGCCCGGCTGTGCACCTCGGCGGCCCGGTCGGCGTCGGTGGCCGCCTCGTCGAGGCGTACGGATGCCTGGCGCCGTTGCTCGGCGGCGTGTTCGGCCGTCCGGGCGAGCTCCTCCGCGCAGACGAGAGCGCGGTGACCGCGGTCGATCGCCTGCTCGGTCGCCCGTCGCAGGTCGGGGTCGGCAAGCCGGTCCTCGCCGGGCAGGTCGATCCGGGCCGTGGCTGCGGCCTCCCACGCCGTACGGAACGAGGCATCGGCGTGCTGCTCGGCGGCGCGCAGCCGGTTCTCGGCGGCGCCGAGACGGCCGAGCGCCTTGGTGTGCTGGTGGTCCGCCCGGTCATGGTCGTCCCGGGCCTGGCGCAGCGTGTGGGCGGCGCGCTCGACCGCCTCCGCCGCCTGCTCCAGCTCCCGGGCACTGCGCATCTCGGGGCCCTCGCGCAGGGCCGCGTCCCGGGCCCTCAGCCGTGCCTCGGTCTCCTCCAGGGCGGCAATGCGCTCCTCGGCCGCCGCCCGCGCCTCCTCAGCCCCGGTCCGCCGCGCCTGCGCCTCGGCGAGGTCCCGCTGAAGGTGTTCGTACCGGGAGTGCCTGGCCCGCGGCAGGCGGGCGCGCCGCCGGGTGGCGATGCGGGCGTAGCGCCGGTAGTGCTCCAGGAAGGCGGAGGCGGCGCGCTCGGCGGCAGACGCGGCCGCCAGCTCCTCCTTCTCCTCGTCCAGGGACCGGAACGCCTCGGCGACGTCGGCGATGACGGCCTGGTCCACGGGAGGCAGGGCCTCGGTGAGCGCCCGGGAGAGGGCGGCTTCGTTGGGGCGCTTGGACAGCTGCGGCTGGCGCAGCTGGATGAGCAGGTCGACCAGGGCGCCGTAGCGCTGCTCCCCCAGCCCGAACAGCGCCTCGTCGACGGCCCGGCGATACGCCTTCGCCTGGTCGTACACCATGCCGTGGCCGGCGACGGCCTCGGTCAGTCGGTCCCGGGAGAGCGCGGTGCCGGTGGCGTCGAGGAGGCTGAGCGTGCCGGCCGCGGGAACGGCGCCGTGGTCGACGCGCAGGCTGGTGACCGCGTACCAGTGGCGGGCGATACCTCGTCCGGTGACGGCCTTGAGACCGCAGAGCAGAGTGCGGAAGTGGGGATCTCCTCCGGCTTCGTCGAGCCGGCCGAACTCGACCCAGGTGTATCCGAGCCGTTCGGGATGAGGGTGCTCGCCGCCGAGGAGGAGGTTCCACTCCATCCGTTTGCCCGGGTCGCCGTCGGGTTCGACGCGTCGGGAACTGAGGTCCCCGTCGAGCAGGAAGGGCAGTGTCAGGGCCAGCACCTTGGACTTGCCGGTCCCGTTGTTTCCGCGCAGGAGCAGCCGGCCGTCGCGGAAGCGGAACTCCTCCACGTCGTAGTGGAACAGGTCGACGAGACCGATGCGCAGGGGCTGCCAGCGGGATCGCCCAGGGGTGGGGAGGCGGGTCATGGGGTGCCGGCCTTTCGCTGTGCGGGCATCCGCGCGGTCGTGGGTTCGATGACGACGGTCGTGCCGACCGCATACCGGGCGAGGGCGGGACGCGCCGCCACGCCCTCGGCCGTCCGGGCGGCGAGCCCGAGGGCGGCGAGCCGGGCGACGGCCTGGTCGACGAGCTCGTCCTCCATGCCCGGTTCCCGGGCGGATTTGGCCCAGAACCCCCCGTGCTCGGCGGCGAGTTCGCGGACGCGATCCGCCAGCTCGCCGGTGGTGACCGGGCCGTCGGCGGCGGCCAGGTGCTCGGCGAGCAGCAACGTGATGTGCCCGTACGTGCCCTGCTCGGGCATCCGGAGGTCGGTGAGATCATCGTCGGGGTCCACCATCGCGATGCCTTCGGCCCGTACTTCGGGCACGAGCCCGGTCAGTTCGGTGATGCGCGCGGTGAGGAAGCCGCGCTGGCGGGTGAGGTACCCGAGTTCGGCGTCGCCGAGCTCGTCGTAGTACAGCACCGGGTCGTCGAGCAACCGGCGGGTCAGGGTGCGCCGCATGGCCCGGAACCGCAGTTCGTCACTGTCCAGCGCGGTCTCGGCGACGAGTTCGGCGATCCGGCCCTCGAAGGTGTCCGCCTGTACCGTGGAGGGTCCCCGGCGAGCGGCGAGCAGGCCCGCGAGGACCCGCCGCTCCACGTCGTAGAGAACGTCTCCGGACCCGCTCACGTACGCCTCCTCGTCTCCGGCGACGCGCCGCAGCACACCGAGGGCGAGCAGCAGCCGGACGACGGCGGCCAGGTCGAGGCGCTCGTCCCTGCGGTCCAGGGTGAACTGGATGCCCGCTGCCGCGAGATGGGGATCCGCGGCGTCGAGGACGACCTGGTCGGCGAGGCGGCCGAGGGCGATCTGCGACTCACCGCGTTCGAGAGCGGCGAGGGCGAGGCAGAGCAGCACGTACCGGCGCCGGGTGAAGGGGGCTCCCGCCCGGGTCGCCTCGCGCGCCGGATGGGTGGGGTCGGTGGACGTTCCGGGGCTCTTGCGCAGCCGGGCGGTCTCCGCGTCCACCTGAAGTGCCCAGCCGGTGTTGCGGTCGAACCATTCGCGCAGCTCGGACGCGTGCCGGCGGACCAAGCGGAACTCATCGGCGTCCCGCCCGCGGGACAGCAGGAGCGGCTCCTTCAGCAGGGCGCGGGCCGCCTTGCGGAGATCGGCGGCGTGCTGTCCGTCGAGCACCTCGGCGAGCGGAGTGTTCACTGGTCCTCCTCTCCGTCCGTGCGGTCGATGATGTCGACGTGATGGTCGGGGCCGCGGAACACGCCACCGGGGGTACGGATCTCGGCGGTGGTCCCGTCGGCCAGGGCGCTGAGGCGGATTTCCATGGAGCCGTCGTTGCTGGTGGCCACGGTGTGGCGCATGCCGGGCCGCCAGGTGGCGAGGGCGTCGCCGAGCAGCTGGAGGAAGAGCCCGAAGGCGACCGGATCGAGTTCTCCGAGCGCGGAGAGCCTGGTGGTCCCGTCGGTGACGAGCCGAGCGCGCGCGGCGGCGGTCTCGGCGCGCTGCTTGGCGGCGATCTCGGCGAGCTGCCTGCGCCGTGCCTCCCGGTCCTCGACCTTGCGGGGCTTGCCGCGCCGCTCGTAGCTGCCGGTGCGGCGCAGCTGGGGACTGATGCGCAGCGGTTCGGCCTCCGACCAAGGGGTACCGGCGGGGACCGGCCGCGCGGCGCGGGCGGCGAGGGTGTCGGCGTCGACGGTGAGGTGCCGCGCCGGGTATAGCCCGAAGGCGGTGCGCCAGAGCCGGTGCCGGGCGTCGTCGTCGGGAGCCTCCGCGAACCAGCGGGCAAGCGTTCGCAGGTCGGCGGACCGGTCGGAGCGACCGCTCCGACGCTCGTTCAGCGCCCGTACGACCGCGAGGAGCTGCGGAATCGCGCCGAGCGCCCGGCTCCGTAGCAGTCGGGCCTGCGCCTCACGGCCGTCCCGGCTGAGGAACCACCCGCCGAGCCCGTTCCACCGCCCGGACCACCGCTCGCAGGCCTCCCGCTCGGCGTGCGGGGCTTCCTCGGGGGAGGCGTCGGCGGCCTCCCGCGCGGCGGCGGCCCACAGCAGGCCCTCGATCCGGCCGTCCTCCTCCAGCTCCAGAATCAGCCGGGCGATTCGCCCGCCGAGGGTGATCAGGTCCTGGATGAACCGCTCCAGGTACTGGATCAGCCGGTCCTTGTACGCGAGGAATGCCTCCTCCTCCACGTCGTGGAGGTCGATGGTGCGCTGGAGCGACCCCATGAACGCGCGCGCGTTGTCGGCCAGGGCGGCGAACCGGCTGGCCAGGCCGTCCAGCGCCAGATGTGTCTTCGCCGGGTCGGGCTCGTCCTCGGCCGCGAGCACGAGCAGGGCTCGCAGCTGCGTGACGATGTCGTGCAGGGCGACGGCCTGGAGCGCGCCGCGCCGCCCGAGGGCCTCGTCATAGACGGCCAGCGCTTCCTCGGCCGACTCCCCGGCGTGGGTGAGCTGGTAGATGAACCGCTTGCGGTAGAAGTCCTCGACAGCGGTGACCCGGGCCGTGTCGGGGTCGGCCCGCAGGTTGCCCCAGGCGACGAGGCTGTCCAGCGCCTTGGTGACGGCGTCCACCTCGGCGGGCCGCATCTCCGGCGGCAGCGCCCCGTACACGTCCTCGGGCCGCAGATGGACGGCGAACCGCTCCTTGGCGGTGACGAAGGCCCGCATCACCTGCCGGTAGAGCGCGGCGGAAGGGGCGGTGAGGTGAGCGAACGGACCGAAGCCTTCCGCCCCGGTCTCCGGACTGGTGGTGCTGCCGTTCATCGCCGGCCATTCTCCCTGACGAGGCGCTGCCGGGGGCAGGTCCGGCGATAGCTGGCCAGATCTCATCCGTCGGCCGGCTTCCCGCCGAGACGATCAGAGCTTCGACCTCGCCCGTCGGGTGCGCGCACCTGGCCGAGTCCCCTCCCCCGCATAGCATGTGAAATGCCACATTCACGTCACAGTCGACGAAACCACCCCCTTCCCACCGCGGCCCCAACAGTCGCTGTCCAGCGATCAGCGCGCCGCGTACGCGGCCGTCCCGGCCCTGGAGGTGCCACCGGTGAGCTCGGCCCACTTCGCGGCCACAGCCTCCGGGTCGGCAACGCCGTTGATCTTGTCGAAGTCGGCGATCAACGCATCCAGGTTGCCCCTGGGCCCGGCCCCTGGCGCAGGCCGTGCAACGCGACAGGTTCCGTCCTGATCACAAGCCCGAAATGCGTGAGGGCGACACGCAAGCGCCCACCCTCACGCCATCGTGCGTCAGGAAACCGGGAACCAGTCCGACAGGCGCTTGGCGATGACCGGTACGTCGATGTCGTCCTGCGCAACCGCCTCGACGAACGGGCCGGCAATGGAGACGGGCGGCGGGGCGACACTGGCGCTGACGCCGTTGAACCTCAGGAAGACGCGCAGGGCGAGCCAGGCGGTGCGCTTGTTGCCGTCGATCAGCGCGTGATTTCGGGCAACGGAATGCAGCAGTGCCGCCGCCTTCTCGTGCAGTGTGGGATATAGCTCGGCTCCGAACACGTTGGTTCGGGGCCGTTCGATCGCTGATACCAAAAGCCCCATGTCACGCACGCTGTGCTCGGTACCGTTGACCTTGCGAGCGATGACCAGGATCTCGTCGATCTGGATGTAGCGCACCGCGGTCACTTCAGGTAGTCCAGGATCTCCGCATCGCTGTCCATGAGCTCGGCCAGCACGTCATCGACCTTCAGTTCGGCCCGATCCTGGGCGTCACGAATGGCCTCGATGGCGAGTTCCTGCTTGCTGCGGCGCTCCCGACGAGCACGCTCGGTGAGCTTCGCGTCAAGGTCGTCGGGGAGTCGGAGTGTCATCGCCATACGGCGATGATACCGGAACGGTATCTAGGTGGCGAGGTGATACCAGCCACCCGGGACCTCGGACCGTGGGGCCACCCGCCCCTCCGCGGCCCGGGCGGGCTACGGCCGGAAGCCCTTGTCAGCAGGCTTCAGGATCGCCACGCACTCGACAGGGCGACGCCCTGCCCTGCTACCTCAACCAGGACCTGCTCCTCCAGCTGTGGCCGGTGCTGTGCACCTCGTCGATCGCACCGTCCGCGCCGTGCGGGAAGACACCTTCCACAGTTTTCCCACATCCGGGCAGCCGCGTGACGGACATGCCGGAGCTGAACACACGGCTCCTGGCGGACGTGATCGCCCTCGGTTGCCCAAATTCCACCGGTGCTCACCGGTGGACACGCCGTGCGGGCGCACCACCTCGCGAACCGCCCCCAGACAGGTTCTCGATGACACCACCGTCACCGCCCTCCGAGCCTGGGCCGTGCAGTGGACCGATGACCTCGCGGCTTGCCTTCTCGGAGAGGCCGATGATCCGGAATTCGACTGATCGTTTATGGGTGAGATCACATCCGCAAACGATCGGAGCGAGAGCCTGGAAGTGAGCAGGAAGGCGACCGGCCGCCCCGACATGCGAGCGGCCGGCCGCAATCACACATTGTCAGACGCGGAGTGCCATGCACTCGCGCAGCAGCGGTTCCAGGCACAGCAGAGTGCCCTCGCGGTCGAACACCTGGAGGGCGTCGAGGCAGGTCACGATCCACCGCGCCTCGTCCTCGTCGACCTCGCCCTGGACCGCCACGGCGGTCAGCGCGCTCTCCCAGTCGAACGATCCGTCCTTGTACTCCTCCGCCAGGGCCCGGTATCCGGTGGCGAGCAACGGGTCCGCGTACAGGCCCGTGTCCTTGGCGAAGGCGTGAGCGCGGGCCCGGTCGGTGCGCAAGTCGGCCAGGCGACGCAGCGCCTCGTCCGGGTCGTCCAGTTCGCGATGCAGCCGATGGGCGTCGCCGACCAGCCTCGGCCAGCCGCCGGTCAGCTCGTGAAGCCGGTTCAGCCGGTCCTCGCGCTGGAACATGTCGACCCGCTGCGCCCAGCCGCGCAGGCTGCGGCGGTCGTGACGGCGCAGCACCACCGGGGCGGCCGAGGTGGGTTCCGTGCCGGTCAGCAGGGGGCGCCACAGGGCCAGCTGGGTGGTGTCGGTGACGAGGACGACCGCGCGGGTCACCCCCGGGGTGAGCGGCAACAACGTCTCGGCGAGGTCGGCGGCCTCCCGGCAGGTCTCGGGACGCACCGGGTCCCGGTAGTTGACGAAGTCGCTGATGACGACGCGTCGTTCGCGGGGGCGTCCGCCGGTGAGTTCCTGCTTGTACACGCTGGGCTTGCCGACGGGCGGCAGTGTCCAGCCGGCGATGCCCGCGGTGAGCGTCCGCAGCGTGTGGGCGACGTCGCCCACACCGGTGGCGGGGCTGCCCAGGACGACCCTCGCCTGGTTGGACCGCTGGCCGAGTAGGTCATCCAGCTGGGTGTTGGTGAGCGGTGCGGGTCTGCCGTCGGGCAGCTCGGGACGGCCTTCCTGCACGATGCTCTCGTGGAGCTCGCACTCTTCCTCCGCCCTGAGCAGGCGGGATTCCACCTCATGGGAGGTGCCGATCATGCGCAGAGCGTTGGGGCCGCGCAGATGCCAGCCCAGGCCGTCGTGGTTGGGCGCCAGGATGCCGAGGCCGACCATCTCGGAGAGGTAGGCGCGGAAACCCTCGGTGTCGAGCTGTTCGAACCCCTTGCGCCAGTAGGTCTCGCACTCCTCGCGCAGCTCGGTGTCGCTCAGCCGCACCTCCAGACCGCGGTGGCGGGCGTGGTAAGCCAGTACGTTGGCGATCACGTCGTACCGGTGGTCGAGGCTGAGGGTGTCCTTGAAGGCTGCCGAGATGCTGTCCCTGAGTCCGGCGTCCGACTCCACGACCTCGATGTCGGCGAGTTCCACCGGGTACGGAGGTCCCTCGGCGCCGCGCCGAGCCCGCTTGCGGTGCATCAGCTCCACCAGCCGGTGGCCGAACATCTGGAGCAGGAACGGCTGGTAGGAGCAGTAGCCCAGCACCCGGTTGACCAGATCCATGTCCTGGAACTCGAAACCGAGTGCCCGCAGGGGCTCGACAAGTAGCTCGGCGGCGAACTGGGGGGCGAGCGGGCCGATCACCTTCGGGGTCTGAGCGAGATGGCCGAACGGCCCGTTGCTCGCAAGCTTGGCGAACCGCTGCACCGAGTGCAGCCCGGCGAAGACGACCTTGGCGCGATCCTTGGTGTCGTCCCCGAGGCCCTTGAGCCGCTTCGTCTGGTTGAACCGGGGGGCGTCCGCCTCGAAGAACTGGTCGCACTCGTCCAACAGGATCAGCAGCCGGCGACGCGAGTCCGCGTCGGTCCAGGCCCGGATGCCCGCGCGCACCCGCTCGGAGATGTCGGAGACGCCCTTCGCGGACCTGCGGCCCTGCGGCCGGTCCAGTACCTGCGCCTCGGTCAGCTTCCGGTCCAGGACGCTCCACAGCGCCTCCGGCCCGAGCGAACTGCCCTTACCGATGTTCTCTTGGTCGAGGTTCACGTACACCGCATGGTGGTAGCCGGGACGCTGCTCGACGAACCTGTCCCCGGCGTCGGCGAGCAGTGCCGACTTGCCCAGCCCCCGGCCGCCGTAGATGACCTGGGTGCCGCGCGGGTCGATGATGCTCTTGCGCTCGGCGTCACGGCCGTAGAACATCTCGCCGCCGATCCTGCCGCGCTTCTCCCTGATGTACGGGTTGACGCCGGAGAACGGCAGCAGTGTCTGCGTGGCCGTGCTGACCTGCCGGTTGCCCCATGCTGCGAGGTAGGCGAGGGCGGCGTCGTCCACGACGAGCAGGGGCTGCAACCGGTCCGAGCCGACAGCCAGTTCCACACGGGCCTCGCGACTGAGCGTACCGAAGTAGGCGACGAGGAGCCCCGCACCGCTGGTGTCGCGTTCCGCGAGGCTCATGACGACCTTGGCGGGCGGGCGCCCCCACACCATCAGCACCCGCAGCGTGCCGCCGTGCTCCCGGATCTGAGAGCCGAAAGCGGGCGCCTTCGCCCTGCCGTTGATCTCCACCTCGGTCGCCTCGAAGAAGCGGTACTCACGCCGGCGCAGGTTCGGCGACCGCTCGTCGAGCGGTCTGGCGCTCTTGGCGTCGTAGCCGAGGAGTTTGAGGAGCGGGGGCAGCTGCCGCCGCCCGGACACTTCGAGCCGGTCCTTCGGCTCGGTCGCGCCGAGTTCCCGCCACGCGTCGAGGGCGTCGGCCGCCAGTGCGGCCTCGTCGGTGGACAGGGAACCGTAGTCGAGAACAGAGAGCGTCGGATGCTTGGCACCGGACCGGACGAGGTCCACGAGCTCGCGATCGATGCCCCGGGGCAGGCCGTCGGGCACCGCGGGGAAGAACTCGGTCAGGTGGGGTTCACTGCCCTCGATCTCCGGGACGGGTTCGCCAATCTCCAGGAAATAGACGAGGTCCGCCGCGGTGGCCAGGCCGCCGGTGTCCAGGTGGCGCAGGACCTGAGCGCGCCCGTCCGAAGTGAGGTCCAGGGCGTCGAGCCGGGCCCGGATCCGGTCGGCGGCCTGCTGTCGGAAGTCGGGGAGGTCGCTGCGCACGGTGTCGAGGGCTCGCCGTACATCCCTCAGGTCGTGCGTACCGGTCCCCTCGAGCCGGTCACGGGCATCGGCCAGCAGCTCCTGCAGGCGGAGGTCCTGGTCGTCGGTCACAGCGCCGTCGGCCTGCGCGCGGTGCAGCTCGGCAACGATTTCGTCGTGTTCCCTGCGCAGCTCCGTGCGCCGGGCGGCCTCCCGCTCGTCGATCTCGGCCAGGGCGGGCGGGGTGAAGTCGCCGGCTTGCACGGCGGGGAGCAGCTCACGGCCGGCCAGCTCGACGATGGTACGGGCCGCGGTGAAGGCATCGCGGGAGAGCCGCTCGTCGAGGGCCTCCTGCCAGGTGCGGTCGACCGCGGTGAGGAGCCGGTCGAGGGACGGCCGCTCGTCAGGGGTGTCGCAGACCTTCAGCAGCTCCGCGTCCAACACCTTCTCGGGGGTGATCGAACCGCCGGGACGTGTGGTCGCGGAGGCACCTGCCAGCAGGACGAACAGCTCCTCCATCGAGGCGCGTGCCGCCCAGGCGGTCGCCGCGGCGACGGCACCCGAGCGCCGGGCCAGCTGTTCCAGATCGGCCAGCAGCGCCTCCTTGCCGTCCAGGAGCGACCGGCGCAGAGAGGAGATCTCCTTGATCGCCCGGTTGCTGTCGGAGCGGTCGCCGCGGCGGATGCCGTCGACCGCCAGACACCACTCCTTGGCCAGGCCGGCGGCTCGCTCGACGAGATGCACCAGGTCCATCCGCCCGGCGCCCTGGAGCGGTTTGCCGCTGGAACGGTGCTTGCGGTCCATGCGGTCGATCTCATTGTTGATCTCGGTCAGCTTCGACAGACGTTCGGCCTGTTCCCGAACCTGCGGCACAGCGTCGCGCTGGTCGCGGACCACGGGCGTCAGTAGCGACCCCAGCATTCCTGCGTCAGCAGCCAGCCAACACTTGGCGATCTCCGTCGCCCGCGCGAACCGCAGCCTCGGCGGCACGAGCAACGCACCACACTGCTCCCCCAGCTCCCGCAGCCGGGTCTCCGTCTCGGAGACGTCGGCGATGACGACCAACGGGGAGGCGATCATGAGGACACCGCTGAGGGCGCGGTCGGCAACGGCGGTCGCGGCCTCGGCGAGCCGGTCCGGCAGACGGGGCACCAGCGCCTTGAGCTGGGCGCCCGCCAGGTGATCGCCGGTGATCAGTGCCGTGCGCAGCAGAGCGGGCAGCAGCAGGAGCTCGCTGCCCTCTGCGTCGCGGCCCGCGTGTCCGCCGTACTGCTGGAGCACGCCCGTGGTCAACCTCGCACCCTGGCTGTCGCCGGAGGTGAGCAGCGCGGCGGCACCGGCCAGCCGGAGCGCCGTCACCTGCGGCTCGGGGTGCTCGGCGGCACGTGCCACGTGGTGGGCGAGTCCGAAGCGGCGCTCGACGACGAGCCGCGCCAGAGCCCGCTCAGCGTCGGTCTCGTGGTAGTCGTCGTCCTCGGCCGCTTCCCGAGCCGGCGCGTCCTCGTCCCTGGGTGTGGCGGGAGTGGGCACCGTAGTAGGCCCGTCCGGGTCCGTGCGGGGTGCCGGGTCGCTGTCGGCCCGTGTCGCAGTCTGAACATCGCAGGGGTCGACCGGCTCGGGAACAGCCGTCCGGGCGGGCTCAGCGGCTTCGGGCGCGGAGGCGGGCTCGGAAGCGGTCTCCTCGGTGGAGCGACCGGCGGTCTCCTCCTCCCCGGCCGGAGGTACGTCCCCATGCTCCACAGCCGTCTCGGCGCCGACGAGTTCGGTGGTGCCGTCCGCCTGCGCTCCGGCGCGCTCGCGGAGGGGCTCCTCCGGCTGAGGCAACGACAGTTCGGGGGCCATGACCACCGCCATGGCACACGCGGGCAGCCCCCGCACGACCTGCCCCTGCAGAGCCAGGATCTCCGCCGCGGCGTCCGCCTGCCGCCCCAGCCGGATGAGCTGGGCCAAGGCCGTGAGTGCGGCGCTCTCCTCCCGTTGCGCCTGTTCCCACACCGGTGTGTCCAGCAGGCGGCGGGCCACGTCTCGCACAGCCTCGGCGGCAGCGGCGGCGGGGCTGTCCGGACGGCAGACGACACCCAGCAGTTCGCGCAGGGTCTCCCGTGTCCGGAGGTCATGTTCGTGTGCCGCTCGGTGTGCGTCCGCGGCGCGCGTCATGTCCTCCAACCGACGAGGCACCCCCTCGATCCCCGCCGCACGGAACACCGCCTCGGCGCTGTCGAACACGCCGCTCAGCGCGGCCAGCTCTGTCAGGTCCTCGTCCTGCGGAGGGCGGCCGTCCGTGACCGCACCCGTCACCTTCTCCACGGCTTGCCGGGCTCGGGCGAGGGCCGACTCCAGCTCCCGGCAGACCTCGTCCGGCCGCCACGCCTCGTCGGGGCGGTCATCGTCGGCCGCCGGTGCGGACACGTCGCAGGAGGGGAACACGAGCGGCGGCTCCTGCTCCTCCGCCGCGCCGGGCACAAAGCCCGGATGCGCCGCCACGATCGACCTCGCCATGTCACCGACGGCAGCGAGTCGTGGCGTCTCGTTCTCGTCGGCCGTCGCCGCGAACCAGTCCTGGTCCGCGGCCCAGGCAAGGATGCAGGCATCGGCGACGGAGGCGTTGCAGTACGCGAACACCGTGGCCCGGACCAGCGTCGCACCCCACCGGGAAACGGGGTCGGAAGCGGACTTTCCGTCCGATGCGATGACGTACGCGATCACCTGGTCCATCACGGTCTGCGTGAGGCCCCTGATCCCACAGCTGCATGCGTGCTGCCGGGCATCGCGCCGCAGCCGGGCGAGAACGTCCTGGCACAGAGCATGGCCGGCCCGTCGAGGAGCCGCCATGCGGATGCCCAGGTTGCCGAGCAACTTCTGCCGGTCCTTGGGCGGCAGAGAATTGAAGGCGAGTTCCACCATGTCGACCGTGAGGTCGTTCAGGGCGGCGGCCGGATGCTCCAAGGCGTTGAGGGCTGCGGCCAAGCCTGAGAGTTTCTCGGCCGAGGCGCTCGGCGGGGACAACGGCGGCCCCGTTACGACGTGGTAGCGGTCATGCATGTACGCGCACTCCGTTTCTGTGGTCGGTCCTGCGGGATCGGCTCACCCGACACCGAGGAGCCTGAAGAGAGGAGCGGGACGTGAGGGACGCGGCGGAAGCCTTGGCACGCGGATCAGCGGCCGCGCGTATGCTCGGTAACAAAGGTGTAGCCGTGGGGCAGTTCCCAGCCGTCCGCCTTGCCGAGCCTGCGGCAGTGCTCCCGGAAGGCTGCTCGCTGGCCTTCGCTGGGCGAACAACTCGGCCGCAGGCGACGGAGGTGGCCGGAGACGAATTGGGCCGCCGACAGCCCCACACCGCACGCTTCCGCGTCCGTACCGCCCCACGGGCGTATCACCCGTCGCCGGACCGGCCGGTAGCCAATGAGAGGGATGGTCGGCTCCCTGTCGCGCGCCGGGAAGTGCGGCTGACCCCAGGCGTCCCGACTGCCGAGGGCCGGCGCCAGGAGCCGTTCCGCCAGCAGTTCCATGACCGCCGCTTCCAGGGCGACGGCCTGTGACCGGGCCGGCAGAGGCCCGTATACCGCGCTGGGCAGGACCGAACGGTCCATCAGGGCGTGTCCGTCCAGGGAGAGCAACCCACAACGGCGCACAGTGCGCATCACCAGTTGCCGGGGCCCGAGCCCGACCGCGCTGTCTCCACGGCGGTCACTGCCCGGAGCGTCCTCCCTGGTGAGCACACGAGGGTCATAACAGTGCCCGGTCTCGCGGTCGCCGACCTGCACCCGTTCCTCGAGTCGCGTCGTGGCCAGGCGGATCACTGTGCCGCCGCGGAGACGGCGCAGTTCAAGCATCAGTCCGGGGAAGAAATCGTGGGGCCAGGCGATCCCGGTCAACCGTCCCGATTCGTCATCGAGTTCGGCGGTGACGTCCTGCGTCGCCTCTTTCGCGCCCGACACCTCCCCGACATGGTCGAGTTCGAGGCGTACCGTGGGGCGCGCGCCGTGGGACTGCCGAAGGTCCTCTACGACGTACGGATGCAAGGGGAACCAGCCGTCGATGAGATGGGCCAGCCGCAGGGGCGCCCGCCAGACGGTTTCCCTCGCGTCGTTCCGCAGAAGTTCACCGATACCGAGGGAGGCGTCGTCGGCGAGGGGCAGATCGACCGGGTCCGGCTCCGCTTCCGGCTCCGACTGCCCAGGCAGCGATGACCTCCAGCCGCGTCCGGCCGGGTCGAGGGGGTCTCCGGGTGCCTCCGTCTCACCGGGATGATGGGATCGCCACACGCCTCCGCCCTCGAAGGCGTCGTCGAGAGTGATTCGCGAGCCGTTCTCGAACAGGCCCTGGTCGCTGTCCCCTTGAACGACGTCGGCAAGTGCCACGTTCGCCCGGCACACCGCGGCGGCGTACCCCACTCCCCTGAGCGATGCCGTCGCACCCGGGAACCCGCGGAGCCTCGGTCCGACCGCTGTGTACACGGTGGCCGGAGCGGCGAGGCCGTAGCGCCGCCTCGCCGGGGTGGCCGCGCGTTCCACGGCTGCCGCGAGAGACCTGAGGTCGTCACCGCCCAGCGGCCCTGTGTCCCGCCAGCAGTCTGCGAGGGAGGCCCGGGTCATGGCGTAATGCCCCCATGTCCGCACTGCAGCAATGGAGTTGAGGACGCCCCGCACCGTGTCGAGGAGACCGAGCAGACCCGCCCGCAGATCGTCGTCCTGCGTGCCGCCCACCAGTGCGGCGAGGGACACGGGGACGAAGGGGCTGAGAAGCTGTTCCCGTGCCGTCGTCAGGAGATGGTGGGCATAGGCCGTCAGGTCGTCGCCCCGAGCTGCTTCCCTGGACGGGTAGCACACGTCGACGACGACATGCCCGTCCCCATTGAGCCAGCGCCGGCGCGTGCGTAAGCGGTGGAGCTGCGCCGGTGACAGGCTCAGCGCCGGGCCGAAGGCGTGGAGATCCGGGATCAGGAGCTCCCTTCGCCGTGGCGCGGCGCCGTTCCCCGGCCTGCCCGGACCCTCAGCGCCCGCCGGCGCCCCAGACACCCAGGCCGGTACGTCACCGAGGACGTCCACCTCCGAGTGGGCACCCTCCCGATGGACGATCTCGGCGTACAGCGGCTCCGATCCGGTGGCGACGCACACCATGGCGCCGACCGGGAGCACTGGAGCACACTCACCGAACGTGATCACAGGGAAGTCGTCAAGGCACAACGGGCTGCCGCCGTAACCGTCGCCGCCGAGGTCGTATCCGAAGTACACGGCATTGAAGGCGACAGTGGTGTGCACCGGAGCCGACCGGGCCGCGACAACGGCTTCGAGATAGCGGCGCAGCCGATCCCGTTCCTGGTCGGGTACGGCGTCGTAGCCCTTCGTCATGACGGAGGTCAGCAGGGCCCGATCACCGTACGGATCAGGCACCCCCGTCCCTCCGCGTTCGCCGACCGTTGCTGACACATACGGGTCCCCACCCATGACACCTCCGCCGCACTACAGGTTCATCCCAGCCCGCCTGCGGTAATTCCCGCAGAGTATGCCCGCGGTTGGGGTTCCTGTGGCACTTTCACCACTTTGCGACGGCTGACAGCGGCTTGCGCCGAACACGTCGTGAATGCCGTCGCGGGTGCCCGGCAAGTGGCCCGGCAACTGGCACGGATGTGGCGAGACGACGATCGCGTCCGGATCGGCACCGTCCACACCTCCCAGGGCCGACAGCGCGACGCGATGGTGCTCAGCCCGGTAGCAGCGCACAACACACCGCTCCGGACGACACAATGGGTCGCGAGCCAGGTCAACCTGTGGAACGTAGCGGTCACCCGGGCCAAGTCACAGCTGATCACGGTGGGCGGCTATGCCTTCTGGCAGGACCAGAGCGGCCTGCCCGCCCTCCTCGCCGCGCGCTCGGTGCCGCTGGGAGCAGGCGACGACGGCACGACGGCCGAGGTCGGCATGCCCGGCCCAATGACCGACGCCCGCGAGGACCTCGCCGACCGCTTGCAGCGGTACTTGGCCGAACAGGGCATCACCGATCTGGAGCGGGCCGTGCTGGTGGGCGACCACCCGAGGGACCTGCTGTTCACCGAGGCCGGCGAGAACACGGCAGTGCTGATCGACCCCGGCCCGCACCCCGGTCACGACCCCGCACGCGCTGGACAGGACGGCCAAGCCCGGCGGCCCGTTCAGCCGCCGGGCAGGCTCCGCACAACGTCAGTCATGTGCCGCTCCCCCATGAAACGGCGTCTCGCGCAGCCATCGCCGCCAGAAGGTTGAACCGCAGCTCAGGAGCCCTGTGCGACCGGCTTCAGAATCGCCACGCACTCCACATGGTGCGTCATCGGAAACAGATCGAACGCCCGCAGCGACACCGGCTCATACCCCTCGCCCCGGAAGTACCCCAGGTCCCGGGCCAGGGCCGCCGGATCGCACGCCACGTACGCGATGCGGCGGGCGCCCAGGCCGGCCAGGTGGGCGACCGTCGGCTTGCCCGCGCCCGCGCGCGGGGGGTCCAGGACGATCAGGTCCGCTTCGGTGATGCGGGTGCGCGGGAGGATCTGGTCGACCTTGCCGTGTTCGATGCGGACGCGGTCCAGGTCCTCGAGGTTGTGGCGGGCGTCCTCGGCGGCGCGCTTGCCGGACTCGATGCCCAGCACCGCGCCCTGGTCGCCGACCCGTTCGGCCAGGGCGCCGGCGAACAGGCCGACGCCGCAGTACAGGTCGAGCGCCATCTCGCCCTTGCGCGGCATCAGGCCCTGCATCACCGCTTCGACCAGCAGGTCGGCGGCCTTCGGGTGGACCTGCCAGAAGCCACCGGCGCCGACTCGCCAGGTGCGGTCGGCAGCGCGTTCGCGGACGAAGGGGCGCCCGTGCACGCGGTGCACGCCCTTGTCCTTCTCGTCCACCCGCATCACCGATACGGGCTTGTCCAGCTCGACGATGGGCAGCCGTCCGCCCGGCGCCGGGGTGAGAATCACCTGGCGGTCGTGCGAGCCGGTGGCCGCGATGGCTTCGACGCCCGCGATCTGCGGCCACTCCCGCTTCTCCACGCCCAGTTCGCTGACGCCGGGCGCCGCGATCATGCAGTGGTCGACCGGCTGCACCTCGTGCGAGCGGTGCTTGCGCAGCCCCGCCCGGCCCTCGGCGTCCACCGCGTACTGCACCCGGGTCCGCCACTGGGGCACCTCGCCGCGGGCCACCTTGTCGCCGGGCGCCGGCTCGACCGTGCCGTCCCAGCCCGCCTCTTCGGGGGTGAGTCCGGCGAGCCGGCTCAGCTGCTCGGTGATGACGGCGACCTTCAGCCGGCGCTGTGCGCCAGGGGCGGCGTGCTGCCAGTCGCAGCCGCCGCACCGGCCGGGGCCGGCGTACGGGCAGGGCGCCTCGACCCGGTCCGGGGACGCCTCCAGCACCTGCACCGCGTCGGCGCGCAGGAACCGCGAGTCCTCCTGCCCCTCGGTGACGCGGGCCACGACCCGCTCGCCCGGCAGTGTGTGCCGGACGAAGAGGACCCGGCCCCCGGGCGTCCGGGCGATGCAGTGCCCGCCGTGGGCGACGGGGCCGACCTCGACCTCGTACTCCTCGCCGATCAGAGACTCGGTGGCTGGGTTCGTCACGGGGGAAGGTGCTCCTGAGCTGGTGGGATGCGAGCCCCGGGAAGGACGGGGACATTCGGCTGTGGACCGCAGCCGTCCAGTCTACGGCCCCGCGGCCCGTCGGCCTCACCCGGTCGGCCGGCGGGCGGAAACCCCCTCGGCCGGATCCCCCTCGGTCCTCAGCCGATCAGCCCCGGTCCCGGACCGGGGCTGATCGGGTTCACTTCCGCCCGGCCTTGTCCTTGTCCCGCTCGTTGACGACCGGTCCGCGCCGTACCGAGCCCGGAGCGTTCCACTCCGCGCGCTTGCGGGCCCGCAGCTTCGCCGCCTCCGAGGACTCCAGCTGGTACGGCACCGAGGTCACCATGACGCCCGGGGTGAAGAGCAGCCGCCCCTTGAGCCGCAACGCGCTCTGGTTGTGCAGCAGATGCTCGTACCAGTGACCGACGACGTACTCCGGGATGAAGATGCTGACCGCGGTGCGCGGGCTCTCCCGGCGGAGTCGCTTGACGTAGTCGACGACCGGGCGGGTGATCTCCCGGTACGGGGAGTCGAGGACCTTCAGCGGGACGTCGATGCGGCGCCGCTCCCACTCGTCCCGCAGCGCCTTCGTCTCCTCGGGGTCGACGTTGATGGTGAGCGCCTCGAGCTTGTCCGAGCGCATCAGCTTGGCGTACGCGAGGGCGCGCAGCGTGGGCTTGTGCAGCTTGGAGACGAGCACCATGGAGTGCACGCGGGAGGGGCGGCCGGCGTCGTCGCCGGGCTCGTCCGGTGCGGCGATCTCGGCCGCGACCCGATCGTAGTGGCGCCGGATCGCGGTCATCGTCACGTAGAAGATCACCATGCCGAGCAGGGCGACCCAGGCGCCGTGGGTGAACTTGGTGAGCAGCACGACGACCAGCACCAGGCCGGTGAAGAAGGCGCCGAAGGTGTTGATCGCGCGGGAGCGGATCATGTGGCGGCGCTTGGCCGGGTCGGTCTCGGTGACCAGGTGCCGGTTCCAGTGCCGCACCATGCCGGTCTGGCTCAGGGTGAAGGAGACGAACACCCCGACGATGTACAGCTGGATCAGCCGGGTCGAGTCGGCGCCGTAGATCCAGACCAGCAGTACCGCGGCGCCGGCGAGCAGCACGATGCCGTTGGAGAAGGCGAGCCGGTCGCCGCGGGTGTGCAGCTGCCGCGGCAGGTAGCGGTCCTGGGCGAGGATCGAGCCGAGCAGCGGGAAGCCGTTGTAGGCGGTGTTGGCGGCCAGGAACAGCACGAGCGCGGTGGCCGCGGCGAGCAGCACGAACATGAACGTGCCGTCGCCGAAGACGGCCGCGGCGACCTGCGAGATGACGGGGTTCTGGGTGTAGCCGGAGCCGACCGGGGTGCCGTTGCGCAGCAGGTCGGTGGCCGGGTTCTCGGCCATCTTCACGTCGGTGGCCATGGCCAGGCCGATGATGCCGCAGAACATGGTGACGGCCAGGGCGCCCATGAGCAGCAGCGTGGTGGCCGCGTTCTTGCTCTTCGGCTTGCGGAAGGCGGGCACGCCGTTGCTGATCGCCTCGACGCCGGTGAGGGCCGCACAGCCGGAGGAGAAGGCCCGCAGCAGCAGGAAGAGCAGGGCGACGCCGCCGATTCCGGCGTGCTCGGCCTTGATCTCGTAGTCGGCGGTGGGGGCGTTCATGTCCTCGCCGAGGACGAATCCGCGGAACGCGCCCCACGCGATCATCAGGAAGACGCCCGCCACGAAGACGTAGGTGGGGATGGCGAAGAGCTTCCCGGACTCCTTGACCCCGCGCAGGTTCATCAGCGTCAGCAGCACGATCATGCCGACGGCGCAGAGGGTCTTGTGTTCGACGAAGAAGGGGATCGCGGAGCCGAGGTTCTCCACGCCGGAGGAGATGGACACCGCGACAGTGAGCACGTAGTCGACCAGCAGGGCACTGGCGACGGTCAGCCCGGCGCGGGGGCCGAGGTTGGTGTTGGCGACCTCGTAGTCGCCGCCGCCGCTGGGATAGGCGTGCACGTTCTGCCGGTACGAGGCGACGACCGTGAACATCAGCACGACGACCGCGACGGCGATCCAGGGACTGAAGCTGTACGCCGACACACCCGCAACGGAGAGTACGAGCAGCACCTCGCCCGGTGCATAGGCCACGGACGACAGCGGGTCGGACGCGAAGACCGGGAGCGCGATGCGCTTGGGGAGCAGGGTTTCCCCGAGCCTGTCGCTGCGCAGCGCCCGGCCGATCAGGATCCGTTTGGGTAGGTCGGTCAGTTTGGACACGCAGAGGATCGTAAGCGTTCGGTCTGACGCGTGCCCACTCGCGTCCCGGCGAACCACCACCCGGCTCCCGGTGGCCCACCGCCCGCGTCCGGTGGGCGACGTTCCGCGTCCGGTGAGGGGCGGCCCGCGACCTGACGCTGCGCCCCCGGCAGCCGGTGAACGACCGCCTCCGCCCGCGGACCGAACGGCCCGCACCACAAGCGGAACCGCACACCACGGAGACACGCCACAGAGAGCCGCCACGGAGAGCCGCCCCCACGAGGAGCGCCCCCCGCCCGCGCCCTCGCCGCACCACCCGCGCCCCCATATCGTCCCCTCCCGCCGGGCAACGGGCACAGCATCGTCCGCTCCCTCCCGACAACAGTGCGCAGCATCGTTCGCTCCCGCCGGGCAACGGGCGCAGCATGGATGACATGGCGGACTTCCCTGCCGATCGCGCCGTCGATCGTTCCCGAGGCCCCTCCGAAACGGACGGCCCGCCCTCCCCCGACCGGCCCCTGCGCTGCCTGGTGACCGGGGCGACGGGCTACATCGGAGGCCGGCTCGTGCCCGAGCTGCTGGACGCGGGCCACACGGTCCGCTGTCTGGCCCGCTCGCCCGGGAAGCTCCGCGACCACCCCTGGTCGGGGCAGGCCGAGGTGGTGCGCGGCGATGTGACGGACGCGGAGTCCGTGCGGTCCGCCCTGGCGGACGTCGATGTCGCCTACTACCTGGTCCACGCACTGGGGACGGGACGCGGCTTCGAGCGGACCGACCGGGAGGCGGCCCGGATCTTCGGCGAACAGGCCCGGGCCGCGGGCGTCCGGCGGATCGTCTACCTCGGCGGACTCACCCCGGAAGGGGTCCCGGAGGAGGAGCTGTCCCCGCATCTGCGGTCCCGTGCCGAGGTGGGCCGGGTACTGATGGACTCCGGGGTGCCGACGGCGGTGCTCCGGGCCGCGGTCATCATCGGTTCCGGATCGGCCTCGTTCGAGATGCTGCGTTATCTGACCGAGCGGCTGCCGTTGATGGTCACGCCGAGCTGGGTGGACACCCGGATCCAGCCGGTCGCCGTCCGGGACGTGCTCCGCTACCTGGCGGGCTGCGCGCGGCTGCCGCCGGAGGTGAACCGGACGTTCGACATCGGCGGGCCGGACCGGCTGACGTACCGGGAGATGATGCAGCGGTACGCCGCGGTGTCCGGGCTGCCGCGGCGGCTGATCCTGCCCGTTCCGGTGCTCACTCCCCGGCTGTCGGGGCTGTGGGTGGGGCTGGTGACGCCGGTCCCGGGGTCCATCGCCCGGCCGCTGGCCGAGTCGCTGCGGCACGAGGTGCTCTGCACCGAGCAGGACATCGCCCGCTGGGTGCCCGCCCCGCCGGAGGGCCTGGCCGGGATCGACCGGGCCCTGCGGCTGGCGCTGCAGCGCATCCGGGAGGCGGACGTCGCCACCCGCTGGTCCTCCGCCTCGGTGCCGGGGGCGCCGAGCGATCCGCTGCCCACCGACCCGGACTGGGCGGGCGGCAGCCTCTACAGCGACCGGCGGCAGCGGGCGGTGGCCGCGCCGCCGGAGGCCCTGTGGCGGGTGGTGGAGGGCATCGGCGGGGAGAACGGCTGGTACTCGTTCCCGCTCGCCTGGGCCGTCCGCGGCTGGCTGGACCGGCTGGTCGGCGGCGTGGGGCTGCGGCGCGGCCGGCGGGACGCGCAGCGGCTGCGGGTCGGCGACTCGCTGGACTTCTGGCGGGTGGAGGAGCTGGAGCCGGGCCGGCTGCTGCGGCTGCGGGCGGAGATGCGGCTGCCCGGGATGGCCTGGCTGGAAATGACGATCGACCGGGACGGTCCGGGCGGCAGCGTGCTCCGGCAGCGGGCCGTCTTCCACCCCCGCGGTCTGGCCGGCCACGCGTACTGGTGGAGCGTCTCGCCGTTCCACGCCGTGGTGTTCGGCGGAATGGCCCGGAACATCGCGACGGCCGCGGAGAGCAACCGTGAGGGGCTCGGATCAGGTCATGACGGGTAGCGTTACCGGCGACGGTTTTGGACGAGCAGGTGGCCCGAGTGGGCGCGGAAGGATGATGGACGATGTTTGCGCAGGTCACAGCGCTAGGGGAAGGTGCAAGGTAGAGACCTCATGCACATCGTGATCATGGGCTGCGGGCGGGTGGGTTCCGCCCTCGCGCAGACTCTTGAGCAGCAGGGCCACACCGTCGCGGTCGTGGACCAGGACCCCACCGCATTCCGGCGCCTCGGCTCCGGGTTCGGCGGACGCCGGGTGACCGGTGTCGGCTTCGACCAGGACACCCTGCGGGAAGCGGGCATCGAGGAGGCCGGTGCGTTCGCCGCGGTGAGCAGCGGCGACAACTCCAACATCATCGCGGCCCGGGTGGCGCGCGAGATGTTCGGCGTCGAGAACGTCGCGGCCCGCATCTACGACCCGCGCCGGGCCGAGGTCTACCAGCGTCTGGGCATCCCGACGGTGGCCACGGTCCGCTGGACCGCGGACCAGATGCTGCGGCGGCTGCTGCCGTCCGGCGCCGAGCCGCTGTGGCGGGACCCCAGCGGAGCGGTGCAGCTCGCCGAGGTGCACGCCTCCCCGGCCTGGGTGGGCCACAAGGTGAGCAAGCTGCAGGAGGAGACCGGGGTCCGGGTCGCCTTCCTCACCCGGCTGGGTGAGGCCATGCTGCCGACCTCGCAGACGGTGCTGCAGGAGGGCGACCTCGTGCACGCCATGCTGCGCAGTGACGAGGTCGAGAAGGTCGAGGCGGCGTTCGCCGAGGGGCCCGAGGAGGAGCACCGATGAGGGTCGCCATTGCGGGCGCGGGCGCCGTGGGCCGCTCGATCGCCGGTGAGCTGCTGGAGAACGGGCACGAGGTGCTCCTGATCGACAAGGCGCCGACCGCCATCTCGGTGGAGCGGGTGCCGCAGGCCGAGTGGCTGCTCGCCGACGCCTGCGAGATCACCTCGCTGGACGAGGCCGCGCTGCAGCGCTGCAACGTGGTCATCGCGGCGACCGGCGACGACAAGGTGAACCTGGTCGTCTCGCTGCTCGCGAAGACGGAGTACGGGGTGCCGCGGGTCGTGGCCCGGGTCAACAACCCGAAGAACGAATGGCTGTTCAACGAGTCCTGGGGCGTCGACGTCGCGGTCTCCACGCCGCGTCTGATGTCGGCACTGGTCGAGGAGGCGGTGAGCGTCGGCGACCTGGTCCGGCTGCTGCGCTTCAGCCACGGCGACGCCAACCTGGTGGAGCTGACCCTGCCGCCGGAGTCCGCGCTGGCCGGGACCCGGGTGGGCGACGTGGACTGGCCCGAGGACACCTCGCTGGTCACGATCATCCGCGGGAACCGGGTGCTCACGCCGAACCCCGAGGACGCCCTGGAGGCCGGTGACGAGCTGCTGTTCGTCGCGGCGCAGGCCCGTGAGGAACAGCTGGAGGACCTGCTCTCGGCACGGCGGCAGACGGCCGAGGGCTGAGGCAGCCGTCCGAGGGCCGGACCCCGGCGGCCCCGGGCCGTCGGGGTCCGGCGACGGCCCGGAACGACAGCGGGCGGCCCGGAACGACAACGGCCACAGGGGCCCTGGACGACAGCGGCCACAGTGGCCCTGGACGACAAGCGGTCCGGAACGACAGCGGCGGGGCCCGGAACACCTCGGTGAGAAGGTGTTCCGGGCCCCGCCGTCCGTTCGTCAGGCAACCGGGGATCAGTCCGCCGCGGCGGCCCGGGCGCGCTCCTTCTCCGCGGCCTCCTCCGCCTCCATCTCGGCGAACACGTCGATCGGCGGCGGCGCCTTGGCCAGGAAGATCCAGGTGAGGTAGACCGCCAGCAGGAACGGCGGGATGCCGAGAGCGACCTTGACCCAGCCGAGCTGGGTGGCGTCCCCCCACCAGTAGAGCGGGAAGAGGATCGCCGACTTGGCGAGCAGGATCAGGCCCCAGGCGTAGCTGGCCTTGGTGTAGGCCCGCTTACGGCCCGGGTTGCGTTTGCGCCAGGAGAGGTTCTCCTTGAACACCGGTCCGAGGATCAGCCCCAGCAGCGGGTAGCCGATCATCGCGGTGACCAGGTAGGCCACCGCGAGGCCGAGGGTGTAGAGCATGCCCGGCAGGTAGAAGTTCTTGGCGTCGCCCGACATCATCGCGAACACGGCGCCGAAGGCGACCCCGAAGACCCCGCTGAAGGCGTGCTTGAGGGTGTCCCGCCGGGCCAGCCGCGCGATGCCGAGCAGCAGCGAGAGCCCGAGCGCGGCGATGGCCGCGATGTGGATGTCCCGGTTGACGGTGTAGATCGCCACGAACACCAGGCCCGGCACGGTGGTCTCCACCATGCCGCGTACCCCGCCGAACGCCTCGAAAAGGGCCGCCTCGGTGACGGCCTTGGACTCGGGGTCCTGATCGGTCTGCTTGTCCGGAGTGGTCACCGGCTACTCCTGTCCGAGCGGTCGGAGTTCGTACTTCGGATTGAACAGCACCCGGCGGCCGTGGCTCATCGAGACCCGGCCCGAGGCGATGAGCTTGCGCCCCGGCTCTATGCCGACGATGGACCGGCGGCCGAGCCAGACGACGTCGAGCGCGTCGGAGCCGTCGAAGAGCTCGGCCTCCAGGGCGGGCACACCGGCCCGGGGGCGCAGGGTGACGGTCCGCAGGGTCCCGGCGACCTTCACGATCTGCCGGTCGTCGCAGTCGGAGATCCGGGTGCAGCCCTCGGCGCGGGCGTCCTGCCGCAGCTCGTCGGCGTGCAGCTCCTCCTGGGTGGAGGACAGCCGGTCGAGCATCCGGCGGAATCGGCCGGGTGGCCTCTCGGATCGGGGAACAGCACTCATACGGGAAGCGTACCGGGGCCGGGCCCCGCGGATCACTGCTCGAAGCGGTATCCCATGCCGGGTTCGGTGACGAAGTGCTCCGGGTGCGAGGGGTCGGCCTCCAGTTTGCGGCGCAGCTGTGCCATGTAGACCCGGAGGTAGTTGGTCTCGGTGCCGTACGCGGGCCCCCAGACCTCCTGGAGGAGCTGCTTCTGGCCGACGAGCCGGCCGGGCTGCCGGACCAGTACCTCCAGCAGGTGCCACTCGGTGGGCGTTAGCCGGACGTCCCGGCCGTCCCGGCGGACCCGCTTGGCGGCCAGGTCGACGGTGAAGGTGTCCGTCTCGACCAGGGCGGTGTCCGCGGCGGGCCCGGTGGGCTCGGCGCGGCGCACGGCGGCCCGCAGCCGGGCCAGCAGCTCGTCCATGCCGAAGGGCTTGGTGACGTAGTCGTCGGCCCCCGCGTCCAGGGCAGCCACCTTCTCGTCGGAGGTCTGCCGCGCGGAGAGCACCAGCACCGGCACCCGGGTCCAGCCGCGCAGCCCCCGGATCACCTCGATGCCGTCCATGTCGGGCAGGCCGAGGTCGAGGACGACCACGTCGGGCCGGCGGGAGGCGGCGAGCCGGAGCGCGGTCGCCCCGTCCGGCGCCGCGTCCACCTCGTACGCGCGGGCCCGGAGGTTGATCACGAGCGCCCGGACGATCTGCGGGTCGTCCTCGACCACGAGCACCCGCCGCGGGGCGCGGGGCGGCCCGTCGTGCGTCGCGGTGGTCGGGTCGCCCCCGTGCTGTGCCATGGCCGTCGCCTCTCTCGTGCGGACCGCCCCCGGACGGTCCCGTGTCCCGGGCTGCTGCCCCTCCTGCTCCGGTGCCCCGTGCCCCGGCGCCCGTCCGCGCTCCCGCACCGGCCGCTCCCGCGTCTCCCGGGCCGCCGTCGACGGCGGCCGCTCAAGCCTGTACCGGGGTGCCGGCGGACGCTCCCGCGCCGTCACGGGGCGGCCCCGGCCGGCAGGTCCGCGGGGGCCGCCGGGCGGCCCGGAGCGGCCCGGAGGGCCAGCACCATCGTCATCCCGCCGCCGGGGGTGTCCTCGGCGGCCAGCGTGCCGCCCATGGCCTCGGCGAAGCCGCGGGCCACCGCGAGACCGAGGCCGACCCCGGCGCCGCGCGGCGCGTCCCCGTACCGCTGGAAGGGCTCGAAGATGCGGTCCTTGCCGGTGTCCGGCACGCCCGGACCCCGGTCCACCACCCGCAGCTCGACCCGCTCGCCGAGCGCGCTCGCGGCGACCAGCACGGGCCGGCCGGGCGGGCCGTACTTGACGGCGTTCTCCACCAGATTGGCCACACTGCGCTCCAGCAGTCCGGGGTCCACCCGGACCATGGGCAGGTCCTCGGGGATGTCCATGACGACGCTGCCGTCCGGCACCCCGCCGAGGGCCATGGGCACGACCTCGTCCAGATCGGCCTCGCGGATCAGCGGGCTGACCGTGCCGGTCTGCAGCCGGGACATGTCGAGGAGGTTGCCGACCAGGTGGTCGAGCCGGTCCGCGCCCTCCTCGACCCCGGCGAGCAGCTCGGCCTCGTCCTCCGCGGACCAGGCCACGTCCTCCGAGCGCAGCGAGCTGACCGCGGCCTTGATGGCGGCGAGCGGGGTGCGCAGGTCGTGGGAGACGGCGGCGAGCAGCGCCGTGCGGATGCGGTTGCCCTCGTCCAGCTCCCGGGCCCGCTCCGCCTCGCCGAGCAGCCGCTGGCGGTCCAGGACGACGGCGGCCTGGGCGGCGAAGGCGGCGAGCACCCGGCGGTCCGCCGCCGGCAGGACCCGGCCGCTGAGCGCCAGCGCCATGTGGTCGCCGACGGGCACGTCCACCTCCGCGTCCTCGGGCCGGGCCGGCGGCGGGGCGTCGCCGACGCCGGCCGCGCGGCTCCACGGCTCGGTCCCGCCGGCCCGTTCGAACAGGGCCACGGCGTCCATGCCGAACGTCTCGCGGACCCGCTCCAGCAGGGCCTCCAGGCTGCTCTCGCCGCGCAGCACGCTGCCGGCCAGATAGGACAGGATCTCGGACTCGGCGCGCAGCCGGGCGGCCTGGTGGGTGCGCCGGGCGGCCTGGTCGACGACCGAGGCGACCGACGCCGCCACTGCGAAGAAGATCACGATGGCCACCAGGTTCTCCGGGTCGGAGATCGTCCAGGTGTGCCGGGGCGGGGTGAAGTAGTAGTTGAGCAGCAGGGATCCGGCCGCCGCCGAGGCCAGTGCCGGCATGAGCCCGCCGAGCAGCGCCGCGCCCACGGTCAGCGACAGGAACAACAGCATGTCGGTGGCGAGCCCCGGACCGGTCGGCAGCCCGGTCAGCAGCAGACTGAGCAGCGCGGGACCGGCCACGCCGACCAGCCAGCCGCCGACGATCCGGGAGCGGCCGAGGCGGGCGCCGCGGGCGGCGGGCAGCCCGCGCCCCCGGGCGGCCCGGTCGTGGGTGACGATGTGCACGTCGAGGTCGGGGCCCGAGTCACGGGCGACGGTCGTGCCGACACCGGGCCCGAGGACGTACTGCCACGGCTTGCGCCGGCTGGAGCCCAGCACGATCTGTGTGGCGTTGACGCCGCGGGCGAATTCGAGCAGGGCCTCCGGGATGTCGTCGCCCACGACGTGGTGGTAGGTGCCGCCGAGGTCCTCGACGAGGGTGCGCTGGGCCTCCAGCTCCTTGGGGGAGGCCGAGGTGAGGCCGTCGCTCCGGGAGACGTAGACGGCCAGCACCTCGCCGCCGGCCCCCTTCGCCGCCAGCCGCGCCGCGCGGCGGATGAGGGTGCTGCCCTCGGGACCGCCGGTGAGCCCGACGACGATGCGCTCCCGGGCCTGCCAGGTGGAGCGGATGCGGTGCTCGCTGCGGTACTGGCGGAGGTATTCGTCGGCGCGGTCCGCGGTCCACAGCAGCGCCAGCTCCCGCAGCGCGGTCAGGTTGCCCGGCCGGAAGTAGTTGGACAGGGCGGCGTCCACGGTGCCGGAGCCGTAGATGTTGCCGTGCGCCATGCGGCGGCGCAGGGCGTGCGGCGACATGTCGACCAGTTCGATCTCGTCGGCGCGGCGCACCACCTCGTCCGGGACGGTCTCGCGCTGCCGCACGCCCGTTATGGACTCGACCACGTCCCCGAGCGACTCCAGGTGCTGGATGTTGAGGGTGGAGATCACGTCGATGCCGGCCCGGAGGAGTTCCTCGACGTCCTGCCAGCGCTTGGTGTTGCCCGGCCCGGGCACGTTGGTGTGGGCCAGTTCGTCCACCAGGACCACCGCGGGCCGCCGCCGCAGCACCGCCGCGAGGTCCAGTTCGGTGAAGACGCGGCCGCGGTACTCCCGCTCCCGCCGCGGGATGCGTTCCAGGCCGTCCAGCAACGCCTCGGTGCGGGGGCGGCCGTGGTGCTCCACGAGGCCGGCCACGACGTCCGTGCCGCGCCCGGCGCGCCGGTGTGCCTCCGCGAGCATGGCGTACGTCTTCCCGACGCCGGGTGCCGCGCCGAGATGGATCCTGAGCTTGCCGCGTCCCATGGCTCCACTGTCTGCGTCGGCGACGGTCGGTCCGTGCTGTCGACTGTAGAGCGACAGCGGGGGACGAACCGGACCGGATGCCGCGATGGCACCCGGTATTGACGCAACCCTGACGCGGACCGCCCGGCACCCGCCCGACCAGCCCCGATCCGCTCCCCAAGATCAGTAGTACCGGAGGCCGCCGGCTGCAAGGATGATCGCCATGACAGAGCTACGGACGGCGCACAGCGCCGACCTGGACGCGGACGCACGCAAGGCGATACGGATGCTGCTCGATGCCGCGTTCGAGGGCGATTTCTCCGATACGGACTGGGACCACGCGCTGGGCGGCGTGCACGTCCTGGTCCGGGAGGACGGCGAGCTGATCGCGCACGGCGCCGTGGTGCAGCGGCGGCTGCTGCACGCGGGCCGGGCCCTGCGCACCGGTTACGTGGAGGGCGTCGCGGTCCGTGCCGACCGGCGCGGGCAGGGCCACGGCGCGCGGGTGATGACGGAGCTGGAGCGGGTGATCCGCGGCGGGTACGTCCTGGGCGCGCTGTCCGCCGCGGACGACGCCGCAGGGTTCTACGCGGCCCGCGGCTGGCAGGCCTGGCAGGGCCGGACCTGTGTGCTGTCGCCGTCCGGCATGGAGCGCACCCCGGAGGACGACGGCAGCACCTTTGTGCTCCCGGTGGGGCCGGCCCCCGACCTCACCGGGGTGCTGGTGTGCGACTGGCGGGACGGCGAGGTCTGGTAGCCCGCGCCACGCAGCGCCCCGGCGGGCGCTGCCCGGGGCGGCAGCGTCCCGGCAGGCGGCGGGCGTCGGCCGGGGCCCGCTCACCGGCCCCGGTGCGGCAGGCGGCCGCTCAGTGCGGAATGGTGTCGATCAGCTCCCGGGCCCCCTGCCGCAGCAGCGCCACGGCCACCGAGGTGCCCAGCGTGGCGGGGTCGAGCGGACCGGCCCACTCGTGCGCGTCCAGCACGGTCTTGCCGTCCGGGGAGAACACCCGGGCGCGCAGCGACAGCCGCCCGTCCCGCTCGGCCCGCGCGTATCCGGCGATCGGCGAGTTGCAGTGACCCTGGAGGACGTGGAGGAACATCCGCTCCGCGGTGGTCTCGCGCCAGGTGCCGTGGTGCCCGAGCCCGGAGACCGCGTCGATGGTCGCGGTGTCCTCCTCCCGGCACTGCAGGCCGAGGACCCCGGCGCCGATCGGCGGGCACATCGCCTCGACCGACAGGGTCTCGGTGATCCGGGAGGTCAGCCCGATCCGCTCCAGCCCGGAGACGGCGAGCAGCAGCGCGTCGGCCTCGCCCGCCTCCATCTTCTCCAGCCGCCGGTTGGCGTTGCCGCGCATCGGCACGCACTCCAGGTGCGGGTGGGAGATGGCGAGCTGGGCGACCCGGCGCACCGACGAGGTGCCGATGCGGGTACCCGCCGGAAGCTGATCCAGCGTCAGCCCGCCGGGGTGCACCAGCGCGTCGCGGATGTCGTCGCGCTCGAGGTAGGCCGCGAAGACCGTGCCGGCCGGCAGCGGCCGGTCCGCGGGCACGTCCTTCATGCAGTGCACCGCGAGGTCCGCCTCACCGGCGAGCAGCGCGGCGTCGACCTCCTTGGTGAAGGCCCCCTTGCCGCCGAGCTTCGACAGATCGCCCATCCACCGGTCCCCGGAGGTGGTGACGGGGACGACCTCGGTGCGCATTCCGGGGTGCAGCCGGGCCAGTTCGGCGCGGACGCGCTCCACCTGGGCCAGGGCCATCGGTGAGGAACGCGAGACGATACGGATCAGTTCGGCGGACGGCATGCGGACACGATAGAGCGTCAGCTCCGCTCTCCCGGCACCGGCCGGGTGCCCGCGGCGGGTACGCGGCCCGGTGTCCCGGCAAGGGAACCGTGACCGGCCCGGGCGGCTCCGTGGTTCCGCCCGCGGTCGGCCGGTACGGATCCGGCAGGGACCAACGGCGGGGGCGAACGGCCCGGCGGCCCGGGAGGTCGTCCGGACCGGACGGAGTGTTATCCGACCGGGTGATCCCGGAACCGGCCCGGCACCTGGTAGGCGTGCCGTCCGTTCGCCTGCGGCGCCGTCATCGAGCGGGACGGCGGGCCCAGCGGCCGGCCCGGCGGTCCTCGACGCAGGACGGAGCAGTGGCGCCCGCACCGGCGCGCAGCCCTCCCGCGCACTCCGGGGCGGCCGCCGACCGCCGGCGCGACGGGCGGGGACGCGACGGGCGGGCACAGGCCGCCGCGCGGCGGGGCCGCGGGGACGCGACGGGCGGGCACAGGCCGCGCACCGACGCAGGCGGGCCGGCCCCGGGGACTCCCGGAACCGGCCCGCACAGGCGGAAATACCGTGTCAGCGCACCTCGGTGATCTCGGGGCCGCGGGTGAGCCGGTCGACGCCGCCCGCGAACCGCGAGCTCTCGTCGGCCTGCTCCTGCTGCACACCCTCGGGCACCATCTGCGCGTCGTTCGGCAGCTTGAGCACGATCGGGTCGCGGGGCGCCATCGGCGCGTCACCGCGCACCACGACGGAGTCCTTGAAGACCTGCTCCAGCAGACCGGCCGCCTCCGGCTGCACCGCGCCCTGGCCGGAGATCACACCGCGCAGGAACCAGCGCGGCCCGTCGACCCCGATGAAGCGCACCATCTGCACGCCGTTGGTGCCGTCCGGCAGCTGGACCGGGACCTGGGCGCGCAGCTCCCAGCCGAGCGGGCCCTCGACCTCGTCGACCACACCGCCCTGCTGGGTGATGCCGGTGGCGATCTCCTCGCGCACCTCGCCCCAGATGCCTTCCTTCTTGGGTGCGGCGAACGCCTGCAGCTGGACCGCACTGTCGCGCACCACCACGGTCGCGGCGACGATCGCGTCACCGGCGACCTCGACCCGCAGCTCCATGCCCTCGACCCCGGGCACCAGGACGCCGCCGAGATCCACTCGCCCCTCGGCGGGGTCCCGCACCTCCGAGATGTCCCAGGGGCCGTCCGGGCGCGGTGCCGGCGGCAGGCTCACCCGGCGCTGCCCGGTGTCCTCCGCGGCGTCGTCCGGCTCGAACTCGTCCGAGCCCACGCCGTCGGCCGGGCCGCCGGCTGTGCCCGCAGCATTCCTGGCGTCTGCGCTTTCCTTGCGACGACGTCCGAACACGTCACTGTCCTTCCCGGTCGGTTACGACCGCTGCGAAATCATTTCCCCCGACAGGGCCGCCCACCGCGGCGTGGCCGCCGGTGGAGCCGAAGCCCCCTCCGGCCCGCGCGGAGCCGGGAAGTTCCGCGACCTCATGGAAGCGCACCTTCTCGACCTGCTGGACAACCAGTTGGGCGATGCGGTCGAAACGCTCGAACCGCACGCTCTCGCGCGGGTCCAGATTGACCACGATCACCTTGATCTCTCCACGGTACCCGGCATCGACCGTCCCGGGCGCATTCACCAGGGCGACGCCGCAGCGGGCGGCCAGGCCGGAACGCGGATGGACGAAGGCGGCGTACCCGTCCGGCAGGGCGATCGACACCCCCGTCGGCAGCACGGCCCGCTCACCGGGGGCCAGCTCGGCCGCCTCGGTGGTGACGAGGTCGGCGCCGGCGTCCCCGGGGTGGCCGTACGCGGGGAGCGGGACCTCGGCGTCCAGGCGCCGGATCAGGACATCGACAGGGAGACGGCTCACGGATTCACCTCGAACGCACGTGCGACCTTGGTCTGGTCGGGATCCTCGAGCGCGGCCTTGATCTCGGCGGGCCGGCCGTGCTCGATGAAGTGGTCCACCTTCACCTCGATGAAGAGGGCGTCGGCCCGCACCGCGACGGGCCCCTCGGGGCCGCCGATCCGGCCGACCGCGGAGGAGTAGATCTTCCGGCCCGCCACCGCGGTGACGTGCGCGTCGAGGTGGAGCACCGTGTCCACCGGCACCGGCCGGACGAAGTCGGTCTCCAGCCGCCCGGTCACCGCGATCACCCGCAGCAGCCAGTTCAGCGAGCCCAGGGTCTCGTCCAGGGCCGTCGCCAGCACGCCGCCGTGCGCCAGCCCCGGGGCGCCCTGGTGGGCGGGCTTCACCGTGAACTCGGCGGTGACGCTCACCCCCTGCCCGGCACGCGCCGCCAGGTGCAGGCCGTGCGGCTGGCTCCCGCCGCAGCCGAAACACTGGTCGTAGTGGGCTCCGAGGAGCTCTCCGGGGGCGGGTGCGTCGGGGTGCCGTACCGGCGGTTGGGCGTCGGCCGGCGGCCGCAGCGATGCAGTTGGTCCACTCACGAGTGCTGACCCTACCCGCGCGCGCCTGCGGACAGCGGTGCCGTGCCAAGCTTGTGCCCATGCAGTCCTTCGACGAACGCCTCACCGCCCCCCGATCGTGGTGGCTCGTCGCCACGCTGGCGGGGATCTCGATGGGGCTCATCCTGCTCCCCTTCGGCATCCTGCCGATGCTGGGCGGTGTGCTCGGCGGTACGGCGCTCGCCATGGTCGCGGTGAGCTCGTACGGCTCGGCCCGGATCCGGGTCGTGGCGGGCTCACTGGTCGCCGGGGACGCCCGCATTCCGGTCGAGGCCCTGGGCGCCGCCGAGGTGCTGAACGCCGCCGAGGCGGCCGCCTGGCGCAGCTACAAGGCCGATCCGCGGGCCTTCATGGTGCTGCGCAGCTACATTCCCACCGCGCTGCGGGTGGAGATCACGGATCCGGCGGACCCCACGCCGTACGTCTACCTGTCGACCCGGGACCCGGAGGGGTTGGCCGCGGCACTCTCGGCCGTCCGCGCCTGACACCGCGTTCCGGCGGGCCGGATACCCGAGCCGGCACACCGGGGCCGAGCACGCCCGAGGGGAATTCCCTGAGCGCCGACGGCTCAGGCGTCGAGTTCCGGCGGCTCAGGCGTCCCCGTCCGGCCGCCGCGGGGCGCCGGGCTCCGGGTCGGGGTGCTGGAGCGCCTTGGGGCTGCCGAGCTCGTCGACGCCCTCGGCCTCCCAGGAGGGGCCCGGTGCGGGCAGCCGGCTCCAGGGCACCTGCCGGGTGCGGAGGTCCTTGCGGATCTTCTCGGCGAGCCGCTTGGTGCTGCGCCGGTTCATCATCGCGCCGACCGTGGCACCGACCATGAACGGAATCAGGTTGGGCTTGTTGCGCACGGTGCGCTTGAGGATCTGCTGCCGTAGCTCCCGCCGCATCTGACCGCCGAGGGCGAAGTTGAGGCTCGACGGCTTGGACACGTCGACGCCGCGCTCCTCGGCCCAGGCGGTGAGGTAGGCGGTGGCCCGCTGGGTGCGGCTTCCGGGGACCGGCAGGCCGTACACCTCGTGCAGCTCGGCGATGAGTTTGATCTCCACCGAGGCGACGCCGACGACCTCGGTCGCGAGCTCGGCCGGCATGGCGGGCGGCACCGGCAGCATCGCGGCCGCGCCCACGCCCGCACCGACGGCGGCCGAACCGCGGGTGGCGGACGTCACCAGCCGGTCGGCGATCTGCTCCGGGCCCATGCCCGGGTACTGGCGGCGGAGCGTGGCCAGATCGCGGACGGGGATCCGTGGCGCGATCTCGATGATCCGGTCGACGACCACCGAGAGGCCCACGCGGACCCCGCGACCGCCCAGCCGCACACCGCGGCCGGCCGCTGCTGCGAGCGAGGCCGCCCGGCCTCGCTCGTCGCGTGCGTCCGCGGGCCCGTCGGGGCCCGTGCGGGGCGGGGTGGAGCCTGTCACGGCCCGTCCCGGTCTCAGGCCGCGCAGTCGCGGCAGATCGGCTGGCCGTTCTTCTCGGCGGCCAGCTGGCTCCGGTGGTGCACGAGGAAGCAGCTCATACAGGTGAACTCGTCGGCCTGGCGGGGCAGCACCCGCACGGACAGCTCCTCGTTGGAGAGGTCCGCACCCGGCAGCTCGAGACCCTCGGCCTGCTCGAACTCGTCGACGTCGACGCTGGACGTCGACTTGTCGTTCCGCCGGGCCTTCAGCTCCTCGATGCTGTCCTCGTTGAGTTCGTCATCGGTCTTGCGTGGAGTGTCGTAGTCCGTTGCCATGTCGCTCTCCCCCTCTGGGTGTCTGCGGTGTCTCAGCGCACGTAACGCGTGAGAGGCCGGACTTGTGCCCGACCCGAGGCGGAGATTTTGCCTCACATCAAGGTCTGTTACTCAATCGACACCCAACCGCACCCCTGAAGAGGTGATCGGGTTGGATGGCGATCGGGACCGTACACGGTCCGAATGTCGCACTCACGGGCGCCACCCCGTGTACTTCCCGTGATCAGGGGCCCGGGAAACCAGGATTTTCCCGGCTTTCCGGCGACCTTTGCGACCACGGAGCGTAGATGGCCCGAAATTCGCGCATGTGATCGATCACACACGAATCCACCAGCGGCGGAGCCCCGGAATTCCGCTCACAGCGAACGGAATGCCGCGCCTCAGACCGGCAGCGTGACACGCATCACCAGGCCCCCTCCCTCGCGGGGCTCCGCCGTGATCCGGCCACCGTGCGCCCGCGCCACCGACCGGACGATCGACAGCCCGAGCCCGACGCCCTTGTCGCTCCCGGTCCGCTCGGTCCGCAGCCTGCGGAACGGCTCGAAAATGCTGTCCACCTCGTAGGCCGGGACCACCGGACCGGTGTTGGAGACGGTCAGCACCGCCTGCCCCGGCAGGGCCTCGGTGGTGACCTCGATCCAGCCGTCCGCCGTGTTGTACCGCGCGGCATTCTGCACCAGGTTCAGCGCGACCCGCTCCAGCAGGACGCCGTTGCCCTGGACGATCACCGGCGCCCGCTCGCCGCGCAGCAGGAGCCCCTTGGCCTCGGCCTCGGCGCGGATCTGCTCGATGGCCCGCAGGGCGACCTCGGCGAGGTCCACGGGCTTGCGGTCGACGAGCTCGTTCTCGCTGCGCGCCAGCAGCAGAAGCCCCTCCACCAGCTGCTCGCTGCGCTCATTGGTGGCCAGCAGCGTCTTGCCCAGCTGGGTCAGCTCCGGGGGCGCCTCCGGGTCGGAGAGCTGCACCTCCAGCAGGGTGCGGTTGATCGCCAGTGGGGTGCGCAGCTCGTGCGAGGCGTTGGCCACGAACCGTCGCTGTGCGTCGAAGGCGCGGGCGAGCCGGTCCAGCATCTCGTCGAAGGTGTCGGCCAGCTCCTTCAACTCGTCGTCCGGGCCCTCCAGTTCGATCCGGCGGGAGAGCTCGGAGCCGACGACCAGCTGGGCGGTGCGGGTGATCCGGCCCAGCGGCGAGAGGACCCGGCCGGCCATGGCGTAGCCGAAGGCGAAGGCGAGGACGCTCAGCCCCAGCAGGGCGAGCAGCGAGCGGCTCAGCAGGTCGTCGAGCGCCGCGTGCCGCTGCTGGTCCATGCAGGCGTCGAGGACGACATTGGCCTCGCTCGCCGACATCCCCGCACGGAGACCGGGACAGGCATTGCTGGTCAGCGCCACCTTGCTCTCCGGGAGGAGCTTGAACAGCGGCTCGGTGCCCACGTTCAGCGCCTGCGCGGCCAGCAGATAGATGATCGAGAGCAGCAGGATGCCCGCGATCAGGAACATGCCGCCGTAGAGCAGGGTGAGCCGTATCCGGATGGTCGGGCGCAGCCAGGGGAAGGGGCGGGGCGGCTGGTGCGGGGGGTCCCAGGTGGGCCGCGGCGGGGCGGCCGGGGGCGCGGGTGTCTGTGCCATCGGTCAGATCCGGTATCCGGAGCCGGGCACCGTGACGATCACCGCGGGCTCGCCGAGCTTGCGGCGGAGCGTCATCACGGTGACCCGGACGACGTTGGTGAACGGGTCGGTGTTCTCGTCCCAGGCCTTCTCCAGGAGCTGCTCGGCCGACACCACGGTTCCCTCGCTGCGCATGAGCACCTCGAGCACCGCGAACTCCTTGGGTGCCAGCTGCACCTCCTTGCCGTCGCGGAACACCTCGCGCCGGTTCGGGTCCAGCTTGATCCCGGCGCGTTCCAGGACCGGGGGCAGCGCGACGGTCGTGCGGCGGCCCAGGGCCCGCACCCGGGCGATGAGCTCGCTGAACGCGAAGGGCTTGGGGAGGTAGTCGTCCGCGCCGATCTCCAGGCCCTCCACGCGGTCGCTGACGTCGCCGGAGGCCGTCAGCATCAGCACCCGGGTGGGCAGCCCGAGCTCGACGACCTTGCGGCACACGTCGTCGCCGTGGACCTGCGGCAGGTCGCGGTCGAGGACCAGGACGTCGTAGTCGTTGACCTCGATCCGCTCCAGCGCGGCGGCCCCGTCGTACACGACGTCGACGGCCATGGCCTCCCGGCGCAGTCCGGTGGCCACCGCATCGGCGAGCAGTTGCTCGTCCTCGACGACGAGTACACGCACGGTGCAATTCCTTCCCTACGGGCCTGTGGGCAGGCCTGATGTCCTCGGATGAGCTCCTCCATCCTGCCCCTAAGTCTCGTAAACCGGCGGTAAGAGGTCCTTGCACCAGGAGCGGCCCATGAGGTCGCGCGGTCCTGAGGGTCCGGACGGCGGCCGGGGCACAAAGCCCGGACGAGCACGGCGGGAAGGGAAAATTCAGGAATCTCGGGGTGTTGAGGTTTCTCCGCGCCGAGGGAGGGGGAGGACGATTGCACACCCGAGATCACGCCGTGTCGAGCGGTACGCCGCGGTCTGCTGTCCCCGCAGGACCCACGATGTGTGATCACCCGCCGTCGGCACACCCCCGTGCCATCGACCCACGACGAGGGGGCGCAATGGACGCGTTCACCGCAGGAATTCTGCAGCGTATACGAACCACCGAGTCCGATCTGACGCGCGCTCGCGAATCGGGCGACGACTTCCTCGCCGAGGTGGAGCAGTCCGAATTGGACGATCTGCACCGCCTGGCCGCCGATCATGGTGTGGAGATCAACGCTCTCAGCGCCTGACACCGAACCGTCTCACTGCGACAGGGCCCCGGAACCGCTCGGTTCCGGGGCCCTGTCGTGTGCTCGTGCTCTGTCGTGTGTCGTGGGCTCTGTCGTGAGCTGTGGGCTGGGCCCTGTGCTGAGCGCTCTGTCGCGTGCGGCGGTTCTCTGCCCCCTGCCCCCTGCCCCCGGCCTCAGGCCCGGGACACGGGGCCAGGGACGGGCCGTACGGCCCGTTCAGCCGGCCCGGCCGCCCGTGTCAGTCGTGCCAGGCGCCGAGCTCCTCCAGGAGCGCCTGCAGGGGCTCGAAGACCCCGGGAGCGGCGGCGACCGCGAGTTCCCCGGTCAGCTTCTCCCCGGGGCGCCCGCCGGTGAGCGCGCCCGCCTCCCGGGCGATCAGCTCGCCCGCCGCGTAGTCCCACGGATTGATCCCGCGCTCGTAGTAGCCGTTGAGACGGCCGGCGGCCACATCGCAGAGGTCGATCGCGGCGGCGCCGCCGCGGCGGATGTCCCGGACCCGGGTGAGCAGGCGGTGCACCACCTCCGCCTGGCCCGCCTTGCGCTCGGTGCGGTAGCCGAAGCCGGTGGCGATCAGGGCCTCCGCCAGCCGGGGTGCGGTGCGGCACTCCAGGGGCCGGTCGCCGAGGTACGCGCCGCCGCCGCGGACCGCCCGGAACGTTTCGCCACGCATCGGGACCGCCACCACGCCGACGGCCGTCTCGCCGTCGATCTCCGCGGCGATGCTCACCGCCCACGAGGGCAGCCCGTACAGGTAGTTGACCGTGCCGTCGATGGGGTCGATCACCCAGCGGACGCCGCTGGTGCCCTCGGTGCTGGATCCCTCCTCGCCGAGGAAGCCGTCCTGCGGCCGCGCCTCCGCCAGGAAGCCGGTGATCAGCTTCTCGGAGGCGATGTCCATCTCGGTGACCACGTCGATCGCGCTGGACTTGGTGGCGGCGACACCGAGGTCCTCGGGGCGGCCGTCGCGGAGCAGCGTGCCCGCGCGGCGGGCGGCCTCCAGGGCGAGTGCGAGAAGTTCGTCCGTGAGCTGGTGGTTCACCGGGCCCCCTGCAGTGGCTGGTACGGGCTGTCCGCGCCGGCGGCGGCCGGGCGCGGGGTGCGGCCGGGGCAGCAGCCCACGGGGCACAGATCGTGGCTCGGGCCGAGGGCGCCCAGCGCGCAGCGCTCCACCGAGCGCCCCTGCTCCGTCGCGGCGCGCTCCAGGACCAGCTCGCGGACCGCCTCGACGAACCGCGGGTCGGCGCCCACGGTTCCGGCGCGGGAGACCGGCAGCCCCAGTTCGGCGGCCTTCGCCGTCGCCTCGGTGTCGAGGTCGTACTTCACCTCCATGTGGTCGGAGACGAAGCCGATCGGGACCATCACCGCCGCCGGCGCCCCGGCGCCGTGCAGCTCCTCCAGGTGGTCGCAGATGTCCGGTTCCAGCCAGGGGATGTGCGGGGCCCCGCTGCGCGACTGGTAGACGAGCCGCCACGGGTGCTCGGTGCCCGTCTCCCGGGCCACCGCCCCGGCGATCTCCCGGGCGACGTCCAGGTGCTGGGCGACGTACGCCCCGCCCTCGCCGTGCCCGGACACCGGACCGGAGGTGTCCGCGGCGGAGGTCGGGATGGAGTGCGTGGTGAAGGCGAGGTGGGCCCCCGCGCGCACCTCCTCCGGCAGTTCGGCGAGCGCCGCGAGGGTGCGGTCCACCATGGGCCGGACGAAGCCGGGGTGGTTGAAGTACAGCCGCAGTTTGTCCACCTGCGGCAGCGGCAGGCCCTCGGCCTCCAGCGCGGCCAGCGCGTCGGCCAGGTTCTCCCGGTACTGCCGGCAGCCGGAGTACGAGGCGTACGCGCTGGTGGCGAGGACGAGGATGCGGCGCCGGCCCTCGGCCACCATCTCCCGCAGGGTGTCCGTCAGACAGGGCGCCCAGTTGCGGTTGCCCCAGTGGACGGGCAGGCCGAGCCCGTGCTCCGCGAAGTCCTTGCGCAGGGCGTCCAGCAGCTCCCGGTTCTGCGCGTTGATCGGGCTGACCCCGCCGAAGAGGAAGTAGTGCCGGCCCACCTCCTTCAGCCGCTCGCGGGGGATGCCGCGGCCGCGGGTGACGTTCTCCAGGAACGGCACGACGTCGTCCGGCCCCTCCGGGCCGCCGAAGGACAGGAGCAGCAGGGCGTCATAGGGGGCATGGGCCGGATGTGCGGGCATGCTCCCGATCCTGCCACCCGCCGGCGGCGGCCGGAAAACGGGCGGCGGCCGGGGCCGTCCGCCCGTAATCTGTTCGGGCCCCCGACATTCCTTACCGCGGAGTGACCCGTTGCCCAGCCCCTACCGCGCGATCTTCACCGCACCCGGCGCGAAGGGGTTCTCGGCCGCGGGGTTCCTGGGGCGGATGCCGATGTCGATGATGGGCGTCGGCGTGGTCACGATGATCTCCCAGCTGACCGGCCGCTACGGGCTGGCGGGCGCGCTCTCGGCCACCCTCGCGCTCTCGATGGCGGTGCTCGGCCCGCAGATGTCCCGGCTGGTCGACCGGCACGGCCAGCGCCGGGTGCTGCGCCCGACCGCCCTGGTCTCGGCCGGCGCCGTCGCCGGACTCCTGGTCTGCGCCCAGCGGGGCGCGCCGGACTGGCTGCTGTTCGTGTTCGCGGCGGGCGCCGGGTGCGTGCCCGGCCTCGGGTCGATGGTCCGCGCCCGCTGGGCGGCCCTGCACCGGGACGCGCCGCGCGCCCTGCACACGGCGTACGCCTGGGAGTCGATCGTCGACGAGGTCTGCTTCATCCTCGGCCCGATCGTCTCGATCGGGCTGTCCACCGCCTGGTTCCCGGCGGCGGGTCCGCTGCTGGCGCTGGTGTTCCTGGTCACCGGCATCCTCTGGTTCACCGCCCAGCGGGCCACCGAGCCGGTGCCCGCGCCCCGCGAGGAGCACACCCCGGGCTCCGCGCTCCGCTCGCCCGGCCTGCGGGTGCTGGTGGCCGCCCTGGTCGCGACCGGCGTCGTCTTCGGCGCGGTGGACGTGGTGACGGTGGCCTTCGCCGAGGAGGAGGGGCACAAGGCGGCGGCGAGCGTGGTGCTCGCGGTCTTCGCCCTGGGGTCCTGTCTGGCGGGGGCGGTCTTCGGGCTGCTGCACCCGACGGGCCCGGCCGCCCGCCGGTGGCTGTTGGGTTTCCTCGCGATGGCCGTGAGTATGATCCCTCTGCTACTGGCCGGGAACCTGGTGTTGCTGGCCGGGGCGCTCTTCGTCGCTGGCCTGTCGGTCGCCCCCACGATGGTGACCACCATGGGCCTCGTCGAGCAGCACGTACCGCGCGCCAAACTGACCGAGGGCATCACCTGGACGACCACCGGGATCACGGTCGGGGTGGCGCTCGGCTCGTCGGCCGCGGGATGGGTGGTCGACAGCGCCGGTGCCGACGCCGGATACGCGGTACCGGCGGTGGCCGGAGCGTCCGCGGCCGCCATCGCGCTCCTGGGATACCGCCGGCTCCGGCCGGCCGCCGAGCGGACGGGGACGCCCCGTCCGCAGGGAAGGGGAGGGTCCAGTGCGAACGACGACGATCGAGAACGGCACAGCCTGGCGTAACTGGGCGGGCAACGTCACCGCCCGGCCGGTCCGGACCCTGGCACCGGCCTCCGCCGACGAGGTGGCGCGGATCGTGACGGCCGCCGCCGAGGACGGCCTGACGGTGAAACCGGTCGGCACCGGCCACTCCTTCACCGCCGCCGCCGCGACCGACGGGGTGCTCATACGCCCGGACCGGCTCACCGGCATCCGGCGGATCGACCGCGCGGCCGGGACGGTGACGGCCGCCGCGGGCACCTCGCTGCGGCACCTCAACGAAACACTCGCCGCGCAGGGCCTCTCGCTCACCAATATGGGTGACATCATGGCGCAGACCGTGGCGGGTGCCGTCAGCACCGGCACCCATGGCACCGGCCGGGACTCCGCCTCGATCGCCGCCCAGATCACGGCGCTCGAACTGGTCGCCGCGGACGGTTCGGTGCTCACCTGCTCCGCCGAGGAGCACCCCGAGATCTTCGCGGCGGCCCGGATAGGGCTGGGCGCCCTCGGCGTCGTCACCGCCGTCACCTTCGCGGTGGAGCCGCTGTTCCTGGTCACCGCCCGTGAGGAACCCATGGGTTTCGAGCAGGTCATGGCGGAGTTCGACCAACACGTGGCCGAGAACGAGCACTTCGAGTTCTACTGGTTTCCGCACACCGCGAACTGCAACACCAAGCGGAACAACCGCAGCGCCGGTCCGGCCCGCCCGCCGGGCCGGGTCAGCGGCTGGGTCGAGGACGAGCTGCTCTCCAACGGGGTCTTCCAGGCCGCCTGTTCGGTGGGCCGGGCGGTGCCCGCGCTCATCCCCGGCATCGCCCGGGTGGCCAGCCGCGCGCTGTCGGCCCGCACCTACACCGACATCCCGTACAAGGTGTTCACCACTCCCCGCCGCGTGCGGTTCGTCGAGATGGAGTACGCCCTGCCGCGGGAGGCCGCGATGCCGGCGCTGCGCGAGGTGAAGGCGATGACCGAGCGCTCCCCGCTGCGGATCGGCTTCCCGGTGGAGGTCCGCACCGCCCCGGCCGACGACATCACGCTGTCCACCGCCTCGGGCCGGGACACCGCCTACATCGCCGTCCATCTGTACCGGGGCACCCCGCACCAGGCGTACTTCACCGCCGTGGAGCGGATCATGACGGCCCACGGCGGCCGGCCGCACTGGGGCAAGCTGCACAGCCGCGACGCCGGGTACCTGGCCGGCGTGTACCCCCGGTTCGGTGAATTCACCGCGCTGCGCGACCGGCTGGACCCGGGGCGGGTCTTCGGCAACGCGTATCTGCGGCGCGTGCTCGGAGAGTGACGGCCGCGGGGCGGAAGGACAGCCGGCACCCGGTCCACGCTCCCGTCCTCGCCGGCGCCGAGCCGCCCCCGCCACCAAGCGGACTGAAGGGCTCCGATTGAATGGATGCCGTGAACATCCCCGCCCTCGATTCGACGCCGTGGCAGCCAACTCCCCCACCCGGCCAGAAGTTCGGCCGCGCGGCGGGTCCACCTGCATGGTCCGAATGGAGTACTGTGGCCAGCCCTGGCTCCGGTTCCTCGTCCGGCCGCCCGGACCTACCGGAGGGGGCCGGAGGCGGCACTCGACCCGGCGGAGCCGCGGAAGGACACGGGTAGCGGCGCACAACGGAACGGCACGGTCACGGAGAGTGGCGAATCGGTAACCGTGTCATAACGGCGGATTCGGGCGCATGCCCGACACGCCGGGTAACACGGCAATGTTGTGGCAGGCTGCACCCGGGCAGGCCACACTCGTCCAGCGGAAGCAGCGACGCACGTGACGTCGGCAGGCACCACCCGGGAGGTCCCCATGCCCGAACTGCGTGTCGTGGCCGTCAGCAACGACGGCACACGGCTGGTGCTGAAGGCTGCGGACAGCACGGAGTACACCCTTCCGATCGACGAACGTCTGCGCGCGGCCGTGCGCAACGACCGGGCCCGGCTGGGGCAGATCGAGATCGAGGTCGAGAGCCACCTCCGTCCCCGCGACATCCAGGCACGGATACGGGCCGGTGCCTCCGCCGAGGAGGTCGCACAGCTCGCCGGCATCTCCGTCGACCGGGTGCGGCGCTTCGAGGGCCCGGTGCTGGCCGAGCGCGCGTTCATGGCCGAGCGGGCCCGCAAGACGCCCGTCCGGCGGCCCGGCGAGAACACCGGACCGCAGCTCGGCGAGGCGGTGGCGGAGCGACTGCTGCTGCGTGGCGCCGACCGCGACACGGTGCAGTGGGACTCCTGGCGGCGGGACGACGGCACCTGGGAGGTGCTGCTCGCCTACGAGGTCGCGGGCGAGCCGCACTCGGCGAGCTGGACCTACGACCCGCCGCGCCGGCTGGTGCAGGCCGTGGACGACGAGGCCCGGGCGCTGATCGGGGAGACGGACGACACCCCGGAGCCCAGCTTCCCGTTCATTCCGCGGATCGCCCGTCTGCCGCGGGACCGGCCGCTGGACCGCACGCAGCCCGCCCCCTCCGCGGAGCCGGAGGAGAGCGATGAGCGGGACTCGCTGACCAGTCTGCTGGAGGCGGTGCCGAGCTTCCGGGGCGACATGGTCGTGCCGGAGCCGGTGGCCTCTCCGCTGGCCGACGAGGAGGACGAGGAGGAGCCGGAGACCACGGCCGAACCGGCCACGCCCGCCGCGGCCGGTGCCGGGTCGGCGTACGCGGACGTGCTGATGCCGCGTGCGGTGGCGGGCCACCGCGACCGGCTGACCGGCACGACGGACCGGCAGGCCGAGGCGGACGGCGTGCGGCCGGGGCGCCGGGCCGCGGTGCCCAGCTGGGACGAGATCGTCTTCGGCACCCGCCGCAAGAAGCAGGAGTAGCGGGAACGCACGTGCCCGAGGGGGCCGTGATCACGGAAGTCCCCGTGGCCGCGGGCCCCCTCGGCGCGCCGGCGCCCCGTCAGCCGGGTTCGTGGCCGGTGGCCACGGGACGCTGTGCGTCCGCGGTCCACTCGCTCCACGAACCCACGTACAGCGCGGCCGGGAGACCCGCCACCGCCATGGCGAGCACCTGGTGGGCGGCCGAGACCCCGGAGCCGCAGTAGACGCCGATCCGCGCGCCGCTGTCCGCGCCCAACGCGTCGAAGCGCTTCCGCAGTTCGGCCGCGGGCAGGAACCGGCCGTCCGCCGCGACGTTCTCCGTCGTGGGGGCCGACACCGCCCCGGGGATGTGCCCGGCGACCGGGTCGATCGGCTCCACCTCGCCGCGGTAGCGCTCCGCGGCCCGGGCGTCGAGCAGCACGCCCGACCTCGCGAGGGCCGCCGCGTCGTCGGCGTCGAGCAGCGGCAGCGCTCCCGGCTCCGGGGTGAACGTCCCCTCCGCGGGCACCGGTACGTCCGTGGAGAGCGGCCGTCCCTCGGCGGTCCAGTGGGCGAAGCCGCCGTCCAGCACCCGGACGTCGGGGTGCCCGGACCAGCGCAGCATCCACCATGTCCGGGCCGCGGCCCAGCCCTTGCCGCCGTCGTAGACCACGACCGGGCGGTCCGCGGAGATCCCGGCCCGGCGCATCGCGCCGGTGAAGACCGCGAGTTCGGGCAGCGGGTGCCGGCCGTTGCTCCCCGGCGGGCCGGCGAGTTCGGTCTCCAGGTCGATGTAGACGGCGCCGGGCAGGTGCCCGGCCTCGTAGACGGGGCGTCCGGGCGGGCCGCCCATCTCGTAGCGGACGTCGAGCAGCACGGGCAGGCGCGGGCCGGCGGTCTCCCGCTCCAGGGCGGATGCGGTGATGATGGCATTCATGGTTCCCATCCTTGCGTAGCGACGGCTGCGCCGGATGCTGCCGGGGGAACCGGCACGCGGCGGAGGGTCACCGGAACGTGATCCCGGGGAATCGGATGCCGCGCGGCAAAACGGTCACCGGTCCGGGTCGGCCCGGACCCGGCGGCGCGGCCCCGGCGTGCCGTGTCGGAAGCGGTGCCAGCATCTGATGGGGCGTCCGCCCGGACGGCGCACGCCCGGTTCCCGCACGACCACCACGATGGTCCGAGGAGAGAATGCCCATGACCGAGGCCGAGACCCACCACAGACCGGGTACGCCTTGCTGGGTGAGCCTGATGGTGCACAGCCTGACCGCCACCCAGGACTTCTACAGCTCCCTGTTCGGCTGGACGTTCAGCCCGGGGCCCCCGCAACTCGGGCCGTACGCACAGGCCCTGCTCGGCGGCCGGGTGGTCGCCGGGATCGGGGTGCTGCCCCCGGACCGGCAGTTGCCCGTCGCCTGGACGACGTACCTGGCCACCGAGGACGCCCACACGACCGCCTACCGGATCCGGTGCTGCGGCGGCACCGTGGGCGTCGGCCCGCTGGACGCGGGCGCGGCGGGCCGGCTGGTGATCGCCGCGGACCCGACGGGCGCGGTGTTCGGTGCCTGGCAGAGCAGGGAGCACCGGGGGACGGAGGCGGCCGGCGATCCCGGCACTCCGGTCCGGAGCGAGCTGTTCACCCGGGAGTCCGGGACGGCGGCCAAGTTCTACGCGGCGGTCTTCGGCTTCGAGTCGGCGGCGGACGGGCCGGACCACCACGCGCTGCTGCTGGACGGCCGGCCCGTGGCCGCGGTGCACGGCCTGGGGGCGGCGCTGCCCCGTGAACGCGGCCCGTACTGGATGACGTCGTTCGCGGTCGCGGACGCCGACGCGGCGGCCCGGCGGGTGACCGAGCTCGGCGGCCGGGTGGTCCGGCCGCCGGGCGACGGCGCGGCCGGGAGGTCGGCGGAGGTCGCCGACCCGGAGGGCGCCGTCTTCACGGTGCTGGCGGTGCGTCCGTAGCTCAGCGGTGGGGCGAGGCGGCCGGAGCGCGCGATCCGCGCCCCGGCCGTCAGTCACCCGGCGTCTGCGGCACCGCGCAGTTGTGCGGCGGCACCCGGCCCTCGGGCCAGCCCACGCCCTCGAAGGTGAGCCGGGTGGAGGCCGGGTCCAGCCGGACCACGAAGGTGGCCTTGTCGTACGGATTGCCCGCGTTGGTCAGGCAGATCCAGCCGCCGGCCCCCTGCACCCGGGACGCGAGGTTCAGATGGGCGAAGTCCTGCTTGATCCGCTCCCGGGGCGGGACCTCCGTCTTGCTGATCGCGGCCGCCTTGGCGAGCGCCTCGGCGGCGGTGAGGACCACGTCGTGGGTGGTGATCGTGCGGCCGTCGTCGAGCTGGACCGGGCCGATGTTGCCGACGGCGGCGATGTCCGCGCGCAGGGAGTTCATGGCGTCCTGGGGCTCGGCGAGGTAGCGGGGCAGGTCCTCGCGGCGCGGCTTCGAGCCGTGCCGCGCCGCCTTCTCCCGCCAGCGCCGGGCCTCGACGTCCCAGGCGTCGGGGTGGGCGGGCGCCGTGTACCGGACGGACACCGAGGGCTTGCCCACGCCGGCGTCCCCGCGCAGCAGTGCGCGCTCGTCCCGGTCCAGCCGCTGCCCCAGGGTCGTCGCGTCGGAACCGGTGATCACGGTGTAGGACTTCTTGCCGGTGCAGTAGGTGCCGGCCAGCTTCTTGACGAACAGCTCCAGGTGGAAGGCGCGTCCGGCGAAGTACACCACGCGGGCGTTGGACTGGCAGATGTTGCGGGCGAAGTCCTCGAACTCGTTGGGCGTGACGCCCGCCTTCTCGCGTCCGGGCGAGGCGAACGTCATGTCCTGTACACCCGCGCCGCCACCCTGCCGGCGGCCGCCCCGGGCCTCGGTGAAGGTCGTCCAGAGCGACGCGTTGTAGCTGTCGTTCGGCCGGGTGTCGGCGACCAGCGCGGTGTGGGCACCGGCCAGTTCCGGGTCGAAGTCGAGCAGGGCGCGCGCCTGGTCCCGGCTGGTGGGCACGGCCCGGACCAGCCCCGGGTAGGGGTCCTCGGCCCGGCTCCGGCCCTCGGGGTTGGCGAAGTCGCCCGCGGTGACGACGCTCGCGACGACGGGGATCCCCAGCCGGTTCGTCACATGGGACATGGCGTCCCGGGTGGCCCGCAGGCTGAGGTTGAAGCCCGCGATCACCCGCAGGCCGGGCTCGCTCGCCACCAGTTGGTCCACGGTGTGCCGCCACAGCCGGTAGTTGCGGCCCGGGTTGGCCAGGACCAGCCGGACGGGCGGCTTGGCCCCGTCGGCGGCGTTCGCCCTCACCTGGGCCAGATGGGCGCCCTGCACCTCGCTCAGGATCTGCTTCCGGACGGCCGCGTTGCTCGACTCCAGGGGGATCAGCAGCGCCACCGTCGCGTGCTTCGCGCCGGCGATCCGCCGGTTCTCGGCCTCGATCCGGGCGGAGACCTCGGCCATCCCCTCGGCGTCCGGCATGAAGACCCCGGTGCCGTCCGAGACGCCCACGCAGTCCTTGCCGTGCACCTGCAGACCTTCGCCGCAGCTCTCGGGGCCCTCCGGCCCGAGGAGGAGGGACCCGCCCCGGCCCAGCCCCGCGAGCACGGCCAGCACGAGGCCGGCGACGGTGACCGGTCCCAGCCGGCCGTAGCGCCGTGCGGCCGCCGGCGCCCCCGGGTGTCCGGCGGTCCGGCCGGGGCCCGCGGTGACCTGGAGGAGCCGTCCGGGCAGCGGTACGTCCCGGCCCAGCCGCCGCTCCTCGGCGGCCGTCTCCCGGGCGTGGAACAGGGCGGGGACGGCGTGCCGCAGCCCGCTCGCTGGGACCGGCTCGTTCGGCACCTGCGGCGAGGGGGCGGCGCCCGGCGCCGAGGTGGCCACCACCACCGGGTACACCCGCAGCTCGCGGGAGCGGCCGTCGTACGCGGCGAGCAGGGTGTCCCGGATGGCCCGCCGGTCGGGGGCGGTGTCCACGTCCGGCAGCAGGATCACCGGGCGGCGGGCCCGGTTGAGGCGGCGGAAGAGGCCGTAGTGCGCGTCGATGTCCGCGAGCAGCGCCTCGACCAGCAGCAGCCGCTTGTCGGCCGGCGGGGTGCCGCGCCGCTTGTGCAGTTCCCGGAACACCTCGCGCGAGGTGCGCAGTTCCAGGGCGCCGAACCGCTTGCGCCGGTACCAGCGGACGGTCCGGTAGTGCGGGAACCGCAGAGCGTCGACGGCCCAGCCGCCCAGCGACACCAGCCAGTTCACCTGCTGCGGGGCGTTCTCCGGCCGGGGCAGCCCCTGGAAGCGCCGGCGTAACTCCGTCAGGACGTGCCGGCGCTCCTTGGCGATGGCCTGCCGGACCATGTGCGCCAGCTCGTCGACCTGCTCGGCCTCGGTGTGGCCGGGCACCGGCTCCCAGACGTAGAGCGCGGCGAAGGCGGCGGCGAAGCGGGGGAACACCAGGGGCAGCCGGTAGGCCGGGCGGCCGTCGTAGCCGCAGCCCTGGGCCACGGCGAGCAGCGCGGCGACGAGCTCCTTCTCCCCCGCGTTCTCGGCGGGAACGCCGCCGGGGCTGTTGACCGGCAGCACGCCCCGGTAGCGGGAGTGGTACTGCTCGGGCCAGGGCCGCACGGTGCTCTCCGGGCCTTCGAGCTGGAGGACCAGGGCCCCGCCGGACCGCCGGGAGAACCGGAGTCCCCGTCGCCGCAGCCGGTCCCGGATCACCAGTTGTGCCAGCGCGGCGTCCAGTTGCTCGTCCATACGCGACTCCCCGTCCCCCAACGGCGCCCGCCCCGGGGCCGGCGCCGAACCTGGGGAGCACTATAGAGACATACATCACGTGAATCGCCGGAACTTCGGGGTTTCCGGGACAACCCTCAGTGGTCCGAGGACGGTACGTCCGGTGGTCGCGACCGGGACGGGCGACGGCGCGGAGCCCGGGCACGGCGGGGCTCCGGGATCCGTCCGGGCCGCCGTCGCGGCGGCTCCCCCGATGTCCTCGCGACCGCCTCCGGGACAACTCCGGGTAACGGGCCGGAGGCCCCTCCTCCGGATTTGCTCCGGGCCAGGGGCGGTGTGCCACAGTAGGCCGTCCCGCTCGGCCGGGCGCGCCCGCGCGCCGCCGCCGGGGCTCCCCCATACCCAGAACAGCGGATCCGGCCGTGCCCGCGCGCGCCCGGCTCCGTCGTGCCCCTACGTCCTTGGTCAGGAGCGATGCAGGCAACCACTCTTGTTCCCCGGTCCACGGATCTGTTCGACCAGGGCCTGGAGCTCCAGGCCGGTTCCGCCCTGTTGCGGTTCGGTGCCGCCCGGCAGCGGTCCGACGGGCGGATCAGCTGGTCCGGCAGCGGCGCGGCCGCCTGGCTCGACGATGCCCGGGGGCACGTGTGGAGCGTCGGCGAACCGGATGCCGCCGCCGGGCTGGTGCTGCGCGCCGCCCATGAGCTGCCCGACCGGGTGCGGGAGTTCACCGGGCCCCGGGGCACCGACCGGCTGGTCGGCCGCCATCTCGCGGTGACCGACGTCATCGAGTGGATCTTCCGCTGGACCGTGGAGGAACCCGCCGTCCACCCGGCCGAGCACCGGGTGGTCACGCTCGACGAGAGCCACCACGACGAGCTGCTCGCCTTCCTCAACGAGCACAGCCCCGCGCACTCGACCGGCCCCGGCTCCTCGGACGTCCGGCTGTGGGCCGGTATCCGCGAGGCCGACGGACGGCTGGTGGCCTGCGGTGCCATGAGCAGCCTGCGGGACAGCGGCGCCCCGCTCATGGCGTCCGTGGCGACCGACACCCGGGTGCGCGGCCAGGGCCTCGGCGCGGCGCTGACCTCGTGGCTGACCCGCCACGCCGTGCGCCGGGACGGCTTCTGCACCCTGTGGCAGCTCGCCGACAACGCGCCCGCCGACCGCCTCTACACCCGCCTCGGCTACCGCAACGAGGACCCCTGCGTGGCCGCGCGCCTGGTCACCCTGTACTGACGGCGCGCGCCTGGCCATCCCGTACTGACGGTGCGCACCTGGCCATCCCGTACTGACGGCGCGCGCCTGGCCATCCCGTACCGGCCGGGGCGCAAGCGTCAGTGGATCCGTCGCTGCCGGGCCACGGCAGCGTTGCGCTGCGGCAGCCCGGTGCGTGAGCGTCCCGTAGCTCCGGTGCCCGCCGGGGTTACGGCGTGCCGGGCCGCACTCCGCCGACCCCGCCGCCGGCGTCCAGCGGGGTGATGCGCCGCTGTGCGGCGAAGGCGGCGGCCGGGTAGCGCGGGTCGGGCCGCAGGGCGTATTCGCGCAGGCACGCCTCGGTGAACTTGATGACGTGCTCGTCGCCGTGCTCGGCCGCCCGCGCCCCCAGTTCGGCGATCGGGGGCGGCTCCGGAACCTCCGAGCGCCAGGCGGCCGTGCCCTCCCCCCGCCGGTCGGTGGTGAACGCGAGCAGGAGGGTGGCCTGCACCTGCCACAACCGGGCCAGGGTGGGCCCGTGCAGTTCGCAGGGCAGGTGCGGCAGCACGATGCGCGCCGCGGCCGGGGCGGTGACGCCGTGGATCAGCGGCACCGGATACACCTCGGGATGGCCGAGATAGACATCGGCGAACTGCAGCGTCATCTCGCCGAGCAGCCGCGGGGCGTGCTCCGCGGCCGGCCACTCCAGCGCCTCGTGGTAGCCCGGAAGGCCGGAGAGGCCGTCCAGCCGGGCGCGGACGGTGCCCGGTCCCAGCCCGCCCTCCTGCGGCACCCGGGGCAGTTCCGCCACGGCGGCGGACAGCTCGCGGTGGCCGGTGAGCCGGGGACTGCCGGGCAGCACGGAGTGGCGGGCGGCCCAGTACGCCAGCCCGCGCGCGAGCTCGTCCCGCTGCAGCCGGGTCGGCCGGCCGGCCGCGGAGAGGGCGCGGACCGCGTGGGCGGTGCGGATGAGGCCATGCGTCAGTCCGGCGAACAGCCCCGGAAGCAGCCGGGGCCACCAGCGGACGAGGACGTCCCGCCAGTGCGCTTCGGTCAGTTCGCGGGCGAAGAGCAGCTCCCAGTCGCCGGCCCGGCCGAAGTCCCCGAGCGCCGGACGCCAGGAGGACTCGTCCGCGGGATCCAGGGCGAAGCGGGCGGCCGGGGGTTCGTGGTGCTCCATGGCGCGGCGGTAGCGCCCCACCCAGCGCGCGACCTCGTCCTCCTGCCCGAGCAGGGCGAGCGCCTCGGCCCCCATCGGGCCGTGGTTGGCGAGGTCGACCCCCTGCCCCCGCTCGTAGCCGAGGTCGTTCATCCGTTCCAGGGCATCGTTGACGGCATCGCTGTAGCTGATCGACGGCATGCGCAGCACCCTTCGAAAGTCCAAACAGTTTGGATATCCAAACCATCTACACTGCGCAGTATGCGTCAGGAGCTCAGTGAGCGGAAGGCGGGCCGGAGGCCGACCGCCGAGGAGATCGAAGTCGTGGCTCTCGTACCGCTGTTGGAGCCCTTCTACCGCGGAGCCGTCGTCCGGGACCTCATGCCGGAGATGCTCCGCGAGGCGATGGAGACCCATCGGCTGACGCCGCGTCACGGCGCCGTGCTGCCCCATCTGCTGGCCGGCCCGCCACTGACCGTCGGCGACATCGCCCGCCGGCTCCATGTGTCGCTGCCCACCGCCAGCGAGCTGGTCGGCGGGCTGAGCCGGGCCGGGATCGTGGTCCGGGGCGAGGACCCGGCGAACCGCCGCCGGGTGCTGGTGTCCCTGGCCGAGGAGTACCGCCCGGCGCTGGAGACCTTCGTCGTCCGGCGGGTCGAGCCACTGCTGCGGGCCCTGGAGGGGCTGTCGCCCGTGGAGCGGGCGGGATTCCTCGCGGGGCTGACGGCCTGGGTCCGCGCGGTGCAGAGCTAGGGTCCTCCCCGCCCGACGGCCACGGAACGGCAACGCCCGCCGCGGGGACGCCCCAGGGCCGGAACGGGCAGGCGCCGGACGGGGCGTGTCCTACCGCCGGACGGCACCCACGGCGTCCACCGCATCCACGCCATCCACCGGCAGCACATCCGGGGAGAGCGCGGCCGCCCGCGCCGCGGCCGAGGTCATCCGGCGCCGGTGGTGGCGCCGGCACAGCACCTCGTACCCCACCTCGTCCTCCCCGTGGCTGACATCCCCGATGACCACTTGGGCGCCCTCCACGACCATCCGGCCGCCCACGGTACGGGCGTTGTGCGTGGCGCGGGCTCCGCACCAGCACAGCGACTCGACCTGGAGGACCTCGATGCGGTCGGCGAGCTCCACCAGCCGCTGCGAGCCGGGGAAGAGCTTGCTGCGGAAGTCGGTGGTGATCCCGAAGGCGAACACGTCGAGTTCGAGGTCGTCGACGACCCGGGCGAGCTGGTCTATCTGCTCGGGCTCCAGGAACTGCGCCTCGTCCGCGATGACGTAGTCCGCCCGGCCGCCGGCCGAGAGGTGGCCGACGAGATGGACGTAGAAGTCGAACCCGGTCCCGGCCTCGACCGCGTCCGTGACCAGGCCGAGGCGGGAGGAGAGCTTGCCCTCGCCGGCCCGGTCGTCCCGGGTGAAGATCATGCCCTTCAGGCCCCGGGCCGAGCGGTTGTGCTCGATCTGCAGAGCGAGGGTGCTCTTTCCGCAGTCCATGGTTCCGGAGAAGAACACCAGCTCGGGCATGGGAGTGGCAGGGCCTTTCGGTGGCGCGCGGGAGCGGGCGGACGGCGGGCGGGGCCCGCGGAAGGGATCAGGTACGGACTTCGAGGAGCGGCACGAGCTGTTCCACGGCCGTCATCGAGCCGTGCAGGCCGACCATGGCCGATTCGTTCGGCTCGGTCTCCGAGGCCACGATGGCGACGTCGTCGCAGGCCGCGGCGACCACATCGCCGATCCGGCCGCGGACCCGGTCGTCCACGTGCGGGCCGAACCACCCGGCGTCGATGGCCTCTTCGCGGGTCGCCACCCACATCCGGTCCCCCACGACCTCGCGCCAGACGGCAGCCACGTCGCCGGCCGCGCCGGGCACGGCGTAGAGGTGCCGGGCACGGCCCTCACCGCCCAGCACGGCGACTCCGGCACGCAGCTCCCAGTCCTCGTCGAAGTCGATCCGGGAGTCCGGGTCGAACGGGAGGTCGATCATGCCGTGGTCGGCGGTGACGTAGAGGACGGAACGCGGGGGAAGCTGTTCGGCGAGCCGCTGCGCGAGCCGGTCCACGTACATGAGCTGGCCGCGCCAGGCGTCGGAGTCCACCCCGAAGCGGTGCCCCTTGCCGTCGACTTCGCTGTAGTACGTGTAGACCAGCGAGCGGTCCGCGGCCCCGAGCTGGGCCGCGGCGAAGTCCATCCGGTCCTCACCGGTGAGCCGCCCGTGGAAACTGCCGCCGCTGAGCGCGATCTTCGTCAGCGGGGTGTGCTGGAAGTCCGGCGCCGAGACCTGGCAGGTGTGCACCCCGGCAGCGTCGGCGAGTTGGAAGACCGTCGGGTACGGCTGCCACAGGTGCGGGTCGGTCCAGGGCCGCCAGCGCAGCTGGTTCATCAGGGCGCCGGTGTCCGGATCGAGCACGGTGTACCCCGGCAGTCCGTGCTCGCCGGGCGGCAGACCCGTGCCGACGGAGGCCAGCGAGGTCGCCGTGGTGGACGGGAAGCCGGCGGCTATCGGGGCTCCGGTGCCGCCGCGCGAGCTCGCCAGCAGGCCGGTCAGGAAGGGCGCCTCGTCGGGGTGGGCCTTCAGCAGCTCCCAGCCGAGACCGTCGACGAGGAAGACGCAGACCCGGTCGGCGGGCTCCAGCGCCAGCCCGGCGTCCAGCCCCGGAACGCCCTGGCCGGCGGCGAGGGTGGGCAGCAGCTCCGCGAGCGTGCCGCTGCCGTAGTCGGGGACGGGGGCGGTGCGCGGGTCGAGGGGCGCGGGCTCCGGCCAGGCGGAGCCGGCGGTGGCGGGCTGGACCATCAGCGGCCGGACGCCACGGTGGCCTCGGACAGGGCCTGGGCGAACGCCAGGGTCTGCCGCACCGAGTCCGGGCCGTCGCCGGCCTCGCTGACCCGGAGGCTGAGGTCGTCCGCGGTGGAGGAACCGGTGTAGCCGTGGTCCGCCTCGCAGTTGGGGTCACCGCAGGCCGCGGGCTCGAGGTCGAGCCGGCTGACGGCGCCCCAGCCGATGGTGAGCACCACCTCGCGGGGCAGGGCTCCCGGAGTGTAGGACTCCGGGTTGGCCACGACCCGGCTCAGCACGACCGAGGAGATCCGGTCGATCCGGACGGACTCGGTGGAGGTGGTGGCGTACGGCGACGGGGACGTGCCGTCGGCGGCCTGCTCGTCGGTGTGGCTGACGATGAAGCGGGTGCCCGTGAGGACGAGCACCGTCACATGGCGGCGGACCTCGTTCGCGTCGAAGGTGGTCTCCTGGTGGACCAGGTAGGACGTGACCGGCTCACCGCCCACGGCGGCCTCCACCGCCTCGGCCACGAGGGCCGGGTAGTAGCCGCTGCGCTCGATCGCCGCGCGCAGCCCCTGGGTCGTCGTACCGGTCTTCGCCATGACCCCCATCCTAAGGGGCGAACGGGGCACCGGACCCTCCCCCTGCCGGGCGGCGGACGGCCGGGCGCCGGGCCGGTGCCCGCTCGCTCCCGGCGGGAGGACACCCCGTGGGAGCGGGGGCCGGTGGTCCCGGGCGTCAGGCGGGGCGGGCGGCCTGCGGTACCGCGCGAGGTCTCCGGCCGGCGGGGGCTAGTACGCGGGGAGGCGGCGCGGGCCGAGGTCCGGGGAGGCCGGGCGCGGGGCGAGCCGCACCGAGGCGCCGAGCACGGTGAGCCCGTGCGGGGCGACCACCACCGGCTCCAGGTCGACGGCCACGACCTCGGGGTGGTCGTCCACGAGCCGGGAGACCCGCAGCAGCAGCTCCTCCAGCGCGTCGGTGTCCACCGGCTGCGAGCCCCGCCAGCCGAAGAGGAGAGGGGCGGTCCGGATGGACCGGATGAGCTCGGCGGCGTCCCGGTCGGTCACCGGGACGAGCCGGTGGGCGGTGTCGCCGAGCAGCTCCGAGGGGGCTCCGGCGAGGCCGAAGGAGAGCACGGCACCGGCGGACGGGTCGATGGCGGCCCGGACGACCGTGTCCACCCCGCGCGGGGCCATGGCCTGGACGACGGGCCACAGCTCGTCGGCCTTGCCGAGGGAGTCCGTCAGCTCCTGATGGGCGCGGCGCAGCTCCTTCTCGCTGGTGAGGTCCAGCCGGACTCCCCCGAGGTCGGCGCGGTGCCGCAGGTGCGGGGCGGTGGTCTTGAGGGCCACCGGGTAGCCGAGGCGGGCGGCGGCAGCGGCGGCGGTGTCCGGGTCGGGGGCGGGCAGGGTGCGCCGCACGGCGATGCCGTAGCGGGCGAGCAGCCGTTCCGCGTCGGCGGGGCCCAGGGGCGTGCTGCGGGGCATCGCCGTGCCGCCGGACCGCTCCGTGGCGGCCGGGCCGCCCGTACCGGCGCCGAGCAGCAGATCGATGTCGGCCCCGGCCTCGGCCTCCTGGATGTCGTCGTACTCCGGCACCCGGCCGGTCTCGGCCGCGTGCCGCCGCCACTGGGCGTACCGGACGGCCTCGGCGAGGGCCCGGACGGCCCGCTCCGCGGCGGGGTAGGCGGGGATGCGGGCGCCGTCCGGCTCGCCCTCGGGCGGCGCGGCCGGCGGCGCCCCCAGCGCGCCGACGAGTTCGTCGATCTCCAGGTGGACCACGGTCACCGGCTTGCGGACGGGGCTCGCGGCGACCGCCTCGCGCAGCGCCGCGGCCAGCGCCCGGCCGCCGTACCCGCCGTCCGGGGGGCCGTCGTCGCCGACCCAGGGGATGGCGGTGACCACGACGGCGTCGCAGAGGTCGTCGGCCAGCGCGGCGGAGAGCGCCGCGCGGAAGTCGTCCGGGGTGGCGCCCGTGGTGAGGTCGCGCGGCGGGAGGGGGCGGAGCCGCTCGGTCAGACAGGCGTCGTAGGTGAGCAGGCCCAGCGACTCGGAGTTGCCCAGGATCGCGACCCGGGGCCCCTCGGGCAGCGGCTGCCCGGCGAGCAGCAGCCCGGCGTCGGCCAGTTCGGTGACGGTGTCGACCCGGATCACCCCGGCCTGCCGGAGCAGCGCGGAGACGGTGCCGTCCGGGATCCGGGTGGTGGGGACGGCATGCCCGGTGGGCGCGCTGCCGCTGTGCCGGGCGCCCTTGACGACGACCACGGGCTTGACCATGGCCGTGCGCCGGGCGAGCCGGGTGAACTTCCGCGGGTTGCCGATGGACTCCAGGTACATCAGCGCCACATCGGTGTTCGGGTCGTCGTGCCAGTACTGGAGGAAGTCGTTGCCGGAGACGTCGGCCCGGTTGCCGGAGGAGACGAAGGTGGAGATCCCGACGTGGCCGCCGCCGCGCCGGTGCAGGCCGGAGAGGAGGGCGATGCCGATCGCGCCGGACTGGGTGAAGAGGCCGAGCCGCCCCGCGGGGGGCAGCTCGGGCGAGAGGGAGGCGTTGAGGCGTACCCCGGGGTCGGTGTTGAGGACGCCGAAGGCGTTGGGCCCGATGATCCGCATGCCGTACGAGCGTGCCTGCCGCACGAGTTCGCGCTGCCGGTCGCGCCCCTCCGGCCCGCTCTCCGCGTAACCGGAGGAGACGACCACCAGCCCCTGCACCCCGTGCTCGCCGCAGTCGGCGACCACCGCCGGCACGTGCTCGGCGGGTACGGCGACGACGGCGAGGTCCACCGGCTCGCCGATGTCCGTCACCGAGCGGCAGGCGGGGACGCCCTCCAGCTCCGTCGTGCCGTCCGGGAAGGCGCGGTTCACGGCGTAGGCGCGGCCGGTGAAGCCCCCGTCGAGGAGGTTGCGCAGCACCGAGCGGCCGACGCCGCCGGGCCGCCGCCCGGTTCCGATGACGGCGACGGAGCCCGGGCCGAGCAGCCGCTGCACCGAACGGGCCTCGGCCCGCTGCTCCCGGCCGCGCTGCACGGCGAGCGACCGGTCGGTGGGTTCGAGACCGAACTCGAGCCGCACCACCCCGTCCTCGAAGCTGCGCTTCTGGGTGTACCCGGCGTCGGTGAACACCTTGATCATCTTGGTGTTGGCGGGCAGCACCTCGGCGGCGAACCGGCGGATGCCGCGCTCGCGGGCGACCGCGCCGATGTGCTCCAGCAGTGCGGAGGCCACGCCCCGGCCCTGGTGGGCGTCCTGTACGAGGAAGGCGACCTCGGCCTCGTCGGCGGGGGCGGACGCCGCCATGCCCCGCTCGTCGATCCGGTCGTACCGGACGGTGGCGATGAATTCCCCGCCCACCGTCGCCGCCAGGCCGACCCGGTCCACGTAGTCGTGGTGGGTGAACCGGCGCACATCGCGATCGGAGAGCCGGGGGTACGGTGCGAAGAAGCGGTAGTACTTCGACTCGTCCGAGACCTGCTCGTAGAAGCTCACCAGGCGCTGGGCGTCATCGGGAGTGATGGGCCGGATCTGTGCGGTGCCGCCGTCACGCAGCACGACGTCGGCTTCCCAGTGGGTCGGGTAGGCGTGCTCCGACGGCAGTTCCATGGCCCAAGCCTACGGGCGCAGGGCCGCGGTGAGCACCGGAAGTGCCGTGAGAGACTGGCCGCGTCTGGTCTAGACAACTGTCCCATCTGAAGACCGCCACGACCCGAAGGGCAACACCATGGTTGAGCGCCGCGTCACTGTCGGCTGGGCCGAGGGCCTGCATGCCCGGCCCGCTTCGATCTTCGTTCGCGCGGCGAACGCCTCCGGCGTCCCCGTGACGATCGCCAAGCCCGACGGCACCCCGGTCAACGCCGCTTCGATGCTGGCCGTGCTGGGACTGGGTGCCCAGGGCGGCGAGGAGATCGTCCTCTCCTCCGAGGCCGACGGTGCCGAGGCCGCTCTCGACCGGCTGGCGAAGCTGGTCGCCGAGGGGCTGGAGGAGCTCCCGGAGACCGTCTGAGGGCTCCTTGCGCCCGGCCCGCCCCCGGCGGGCGGGTCCTGCGGGTGTCCGGCGCGCAACCGCCGCGGGAAGGGACACCGAGCAGACTGCCCACGTGCGGGCCGCCACCGTGCGGACCGCCGGGGAAATGCCGTGCACGGCCGGGCCGTGGTGAACCTTTCGGAGGGACGCCGCGGCCCTGTCCTTTTTCCGCTCCCGTTCCCGTTCCCGTTCGACGCAAATGTGCGGACCGAATTCCCGCCCGCCGTTACCGGAATTCTGTTAATTCCCCGCGCTCAGCGTGTTGACGGGCTGTTTCGGATTTCTCACCGGAAAGGGCCGGCGCAGCCGGTAGGCCGCCAGGGAACGTTCGGCGTGCGCGGCCATCAGCGTGCGGGCCCGGTCCGCGTCACGCCGCGCCACCGCGTCGGTGACCGCGCCGTACTCCTGCCAGGACTCGGCCCTGCGGACCGGCGGATGGGCCGCGTACACCCAGGTGACCTTGCGGCGGACCTGGGTGAGCAGCGAGGCCAGGCTGGGGCTGCCGGACGCCTGGGCGAGGGTCTCGTGGAACCAGTCGCCGAGCGGCCGCAGATCCGCGGTGTGCCCCCGGCGGGCCCGCTCCTGGCCCAGCCGGACCAGTCCGCGCAGCACCTTGAGATGGGCCTCGGTGCGGCGCTGGGCGGCGCGGGCGGCGCCCAGCGGTTCCAGCAGCACCCGCATGTCGAGGAGGTCGGCCGCCTCCTGCGCGGTGGGCTCGGCGACACAGGCACCGGCGTGCCGGCGCGTGGTCACGAACCCCTCGGACTCCAGCGTGCACAGGGCCTCCCGGACCGGCACCCGGGAGACGCCGTAGCGGCGGGCCAGCACCTCCTCGGTGAGCCGGCTGCCGGGCGGGTGCGCACCGGAGACGATGTCTTCCCGGATCGCCTGGCACACCGCGTGCGCCGGAATTCCCTTACCGGCCGTCGGCAGCGCATTTCCGTTCACCGTCGCCCCCGCATGGCCCGACCTCCTGTGAAAGGTGAAGGGCGAAGCACAATTCGCTGCCGCCCCGTTCAGGAACTCTATGGCAATGCGGAGGCGTTTCCGACGCGTACGGCCGGACCGGCGCTGACTTTCGGACAGGCCGGACCGGCGTTGCCCCGCTGGAGGTGCGGGATCGGCGCTGCCTTGCGGCCGGCGGCGGTCGGGGACTTCAGAGGCTGAGGCCGTGCGACCGGAGGTAGGCGACCGGGTCCATGTCCGAGCCGTAGTCGGGCGAGGTACGGGCCTCGAAGTGCAGGTGCGGGCCAGTGGTGTTGCCGGTGTTGCCGGACAGGCCGATCTGCTTCCCCGGGGTGACCGTCTCGCCCACGGAGACGCCGATGGACGACAGGTGGCCGTACTGGGTGTACGTGCCGTCCTTCATCTTGATCACCACGTTGTTGCCGTAGGCGCCGCCCCAGCCGGCCTCGACGACCTCGCCCGCGCCGACGGCGTGGACGGAGGTGCCGACAGAGGCGTGGAAGTCGATGCCGGTGTGGCTGCCGGAGGACCAGGCGCCGCCGGATGCCTGGTATCCGGTGGAGACGCTGCTGCCCTCGACGGGGAGGACGAAGGTGTTCAGACGCTTGCGCTCGGCCTCGCGGGCGGCCCGCTCCTTGGCCTCGCGCGCCTTCTCGGCCTTGGCGGCGGCCTCGCGCCGGGCCTCGGCGGCCCGCTTCTTGGCCTCGGCCTCGGCCTTGGCCTTGGCGGCGGCCGCGTCGGCGGCCTCCTGCTGGGCCTTCGCCTGGGCGTCGATCGTGTCGGCGAGGGTGTCCCCGGCGACGATCGCCTGACGCAGCCCGGTCTCCTCGGGCGCCGGGGTCTCCCCGGGCGCGGCGAGCGCGGGCGAAGCGACCGAGGTGACGGCGCCGGCGGCGGTGAGCGTGGCTATGCCTGCGATGTTCGCGCCGGAGCGGGCCATGCGGCTCGGACGGCGGTGTTTCCCGGTGGCACGGGTGAACGCCATGGGGCGGCGTACTCCTTTCCTTCCTTCTCGCCTACCGGGTTAGCTGACGGGTTCGGAGCAGGAAGGTCTCCTACGGACCCCTCCGGAGAGGCGTCCGATTCACCCCAGGGACTGCGCACGGGTCCCCGGCTCCCCTGGCTCGCGCCGTACGGGGACTCGGCGATGACTGTCCGGTGCCGCGGGTGCGGCCGGTGTCCGACCGAACAGCCGCACCGACGCTAAACGGGACATCTTTCAATCGCCAAAGAAATGCCGATCTTTGTTGCGCACACCACAGGAGAACACTCACCCTCACCAACAAAACGGGCATACGACCGAACCCCGGTGCCGTACCCGGCACCGGGGTTCGCTGTCGTGTCACGGCCCGCCGGAACGGACCGACGCGGCGTCAGCCGCCCCGGGGGACAAGCCCTTTGGGGCGCCTGACGCCACAACGGGACCGGCGGACTCACGAGTTGGGGACGGGCCCGCCCCGCCGCCGGGCCGGGCGGCTCAGCCGCCGACCACCTTCACCTCGCCGATGCCGAGCGCCCGCACCGGCTCCTCGATCTGCGAGGCGTCGCCCACGAGCACGGTGACCAGCCGGTCCACCGGGAAGGCGCTGACGGCCGCCGCCGTCGCCTCCACGGTGCCGGTCTCGGCGAGCCGGGCGTAGAGCTGTGCCTGGTAGTCGTCCGGCAGGTGCTGCTCCACCTGGTCGGCGAGGGTGCCGGCGACGGCCGCTGCCGTCTCGTACTTCAGGGGCGCGACCCCGACGAGGTTCTGCACGGCGACGTCCCGCTCGGCGTCGGTCAGGCCCTCGGCGGCGAGAGTGCGCAGCACCTTCCAGGCGTCGTCCAGGGCGGGGCCGGTGGAGGCGGTGTCCACCGAGCCGCTGATGGCCAGCAGCGAGGCGCCGGTGCCGTCGGGACCGGAGCGCAGGACCTGGCCGAAGGACCGCACGCCGTAGGTGTAGCCCTTCTCCTCCCGCAGCACCCGGTCGAGCCGGGAGGTGAGGGTGCCGCCGAGGCAGTAGATCCCGAGCACCTGGGCCGACCACACCCGGTCGTGCCGGTCCGGGCCGATCCGGCCGATCAGCAGCTGGGTCTGGACGGCGCCGGGCCGGTCCACGATCACCACGCGGCCGGTGTCGTCGGCGGTCACCGGCGGTACCGGGCGCAGCTCGGCGGGGCCGCCGGTCCAGGCGCCCAGGGTGTCGCCGAGCACCGCGGCGAGGTCGGTGCCGGCCAGGTCGCCGACGACCACCGCGGTGGCGGTGGCGGGCCGGACGTGGGCCTCGTAGAAGGCCCGGACGGCCGCGGCGTCGATGCGTGCGACGGTCTCCTCGGTGCCCTGCCGGGGGCGGGACATCCGGGACGAGGCCGGGAAGAGCTCCTTGGAGAGCTCCTTGGCCGCGCGGCGGGCCGGGTTGGCCTGCTCGTGCGGGATCTCGTCCAGCCGGTTGGCGACGAGCCGCTCGATCTCGCCGTCGGGGAACGCCGGGGCGCGCAGTGCGTCGGCGAGCAGCCCGAGCGCCTTGGCCAGCCGGGAGGCGGGGACCTCCAGGGAGACCCGGACGCCGGGGTGGTCGGCGTGCGCGTCGAGCGTGGCGCCGCAGCGCTCCAGCTCGGCGGCGAACTCCTCGGCCGTGTGCTTGTCGGTGCCCTCGGACAGGGCCCGGGCCATGATCGTGGCGACCCCGTCCAGCCCCTCGGGCTCGGCGTCCAGCGGGGCGTCGAGGTTGATGTCGACGGCCACCACCTGCTGGCCCGGCCGGTGGCAGTGCAGCACGGTGAGGCCGTTGGGCAGGGTGGCGCGCTCGGGGGCCGGGAAGGCCCACGGCTTGGCGATGCCGCCCTGCGGCTGGGGGTGGAAGGTCATGGTGGCGTCGGTCACCGGTCCGCCTCCTCGTCTGCGGTGCCGTCGGCGGGGGTGCCGGCGGCGGTGTCGTCGTCGGCGGGGGCGGTCGGCTCGTAGACGAGGACCGCGCGGTTGTCCGGGCGCAGCCGGGCGGCGGCCACGGCCTGCACCTCCTCGGCGGTGATGTCCAGGACCCGCTGGACGGCGGTCAGCGCCAGCTGCGGGTCGCCGAACAGCACGGCGTAGCGGCACAGCTGGTCGGCGCGGCCGCCGACGGTGGCGAGCTGGTCCAGCCACTCGCGCTCCAGCTGGGCCTGGGCGCGCTCCATCTCCTCGGGGGTGGGCCCCTCCGCGGCGAAGCGGGCCAGCTCCTCGTCGACGGCGGCCTCGATGGCCGGCACCTCGACGCCGCCGGAGGTCTTCACGTCCAGCCAGCCCAGCGACGGCGCCCCGGCCAGCCGGAGCAGGCCGAAGCCCGCGGCGACGGCCGTGCGGTCGCGGCGGACCAACCGGTTGTGCAGCCGCGAGGACTCACCGCCGCCGAGCACGGTCAGCGCCAGGTCGGCGGCGTCGGCCTCCCGGGTCCCGTCGTGCGGCAGCCGGTAGGCGGCCATCAGGGCACGGGCGGGCACCTCCTCCTCGACGACCTCGCGCAGCTGCCCGCCCAGCACGTCGGGCAGCGAGCCGTCACGCGGCGGCTGCTTGCCGTCGTGGCCGGGGATGGTGCCGAAGTACTTCTCGATCCAGGCGAGCGTCTGCTCCGGGTCGATGTCGCCGACGACGGAGAGCACCGCGTTGTTCGGCGCGTAGTACGTGCGGAAGAAGTTCCGCGCGTCCTCCAGCGAGGCCGCGTCCAGGTCGGCCATCGAGCCGATGGGGGTGTGGTGGTACGGGTGGCCCTCGGGGTAGACCATGGCGGTCAGCTTCTCGAAGGCGGTGCCGTACGGGACGTTGTCGTAGCGCTGGCGCCGCTCGTTCTTGACGACGTCGCGCTGGTTCTCCATGCTCTCCTCGTCCAGCGCGGTGAGGAGGCTGCCCATGCGGTCGGCCTCCAGCCAGAGCGCGAGCTCCAGCTGGTGGGTGGGCATGGTCTCGAAGTAGTTGGTCCGCTCGAAGCTGGTGGTGCCGTTCAGGGAGCCGCCGGCGCCCTGCACCAGCTCGAAGTGGCCGTTGCCCGGGACGCTCGACGAGCCCTGGAACATCAGGTGCTCGAAGAGGTGAGCCAGACCCGTACGGCCCTTGACCTCGTGGCGCGACCCGACGTCGTACCAGAGGCACACCGCGGCGACCGGGGTGAGGTGGTCCTCGGAGAGCACCACCCGCAGGCCGTTGGCCAGGCGGTGCTCGGTCGCTGTCAGGCCGCCGGAGCCGGCCTGTTGCGTTGCCGTGTGACCCATCGGCATGTACGTCCCTTCGATCGCTGGGGGGAGAAATGCTGCCACTGTATGCAAGCGCGGTGACGCCTGGCGAAGTTCCCGGACGGCCGGGCGGCTACGCTTCCGCGATCGGCGCGTGTCGGGTAACCGGACGCTGATGTTCCATTCCTGGTGTCCAACGTACGGTGCACCGGCCGGCGCCGTGACGCGCTGGGTTCCCCGGCCGGCCCGCCGGGGCGCACGCCCCCCCGCAGCGGGCCGGGAGCCGCCGCGCCCCGGACGGGTCGTGGAACGCGCTGTCGGTCGCGGGGTCCACAATGGTCCGCGTCAGCACCCGCTCAGGCAGTTTCTAAGGAGCAGCAGCCGAGATGGCCCGCCGCAGTACGAAGACCCCGCCGCCCGACGACTTCGAGGAGCGCATCCTCGACATCGACGTCGTGGACGAGATGCAGGGCTCCTTCCTGGAGTACGCCTACTCGGTCATCTACTCGCGCGCGCTCCCCGACGCCCGCGACGGGATGAAGCCCGTGCACCGGCGCATCGTCTACCAGATGAACGAGATGGGCCTGCGCCCGGAGCGCGGGTACGTGAAGTGCGCGCGGGTCGTCGGCGAGGTGATGGGTAAGCTCCACCCGCACGGCGACGCGTCGATCTACGACGCCCTGGTGCGCATGGCGCAGTCCTTCTCGATGCGGCTGCCGCTGGTCGACGGGCACGGCAACTTCGGTTCGCTGGGGAACGACGACCCACCGGCCGCGATGCGTTACACCGAGTGCCGGATGGCCTCGGCGACCTCCCTGATGACCGAGTCGATCGACGAGGACACCGTCGACTTCGCGCCGAACTACGACGGCCAGGAGCAGGAACCGGTCACCCTGCCGGCCGCCTATCCGAACCTGCTGGTCAACGGCGCGTCCGGGATCGCGGTCGGCATGGCGACCAACATGCCGCCGCACAACCTGGGCGAAGTGATCGCCGCCGCCCGTCACCTGATCAAGCACCCGGGCGCGGACCTCGAGACGCTGATGAAGCACGTCCCGGGGCCGGACCTGCCGACCGGCGGCCGGATCGTGGGGCTGAACGGCATCCGCGACGCCTACGAGACGGGCCGCGGCAGCTTCAAGATCCGCGCGACCGTCTCGGTGGAGGACGTCACCGCCCGGCGCAAGGGCCTGGTCGTCACGGAACTCCCCTTCACGGTGGGCCCGGAGAAGGTGATCTCCAAGATCAAGGACCTGGTCGGCTCGAAGAAGCTCCAGGGCATCGCGGACGTCAAGGACCTCACCGACCGGGCGCACGGGCTGCGCCTGGTGATCGAGATCAAGAACGGCTTCAACCCCGAGGCCGTGCTGGAGCAGCTCTACAAGCTGACGCCGATGGAGGAGTCCTTCGGCATCAACAACGTGGCGCTGGTGGACGGCCAGCCGCTGACCCTGGGCCTCAAGGAGCTGCTGGAGGTCTATCTGGACCACCGCTTCGAGGTGGTCCGGCGGCGCAGCGAGTTCCGGCGCACCAAGCGCCGCGACCGGCTGCACCTGGTCGAGGGCCTGCTGATCGCGCTGATCGACATCGACGAGGTCATCAGGATCATCCGGTCGAGTGAGAACTCCGCGGAGGCCAAGCAGAGCCTGATGGCCCGCTTCTCGCTCAGCGACATCCAGACCCAGTACATCCTGGACACCCCGCTGCGCCGGCTCACCAAGTTCGACCGGCTGGAGCTGGAGTCCGAGCGCGACAGGCTGGGCGAGGAGATCGAGAAGCTCACCCGGATCCTGGAGTCGGACGCGGAGCTGCGCAAGCTGGTCTCGGCCGAACTGGGCCAGGTGGCGAAGAAGTTCGACACCGACCGGCGGACGGTGCTGCTGGAGTCGGCGGGCGCGCCGGTCACGGCGGTGCCGCTGGAGGTCGCCGACGACCCGTGCCGGGTGCTGCTGTCCTCCACCGGGCTGCTGGCACGCACGGCCGGCGCCGAACCGCTCGGGGATCCGGGCGGCAAGCGCGTCAAGCACGATGTGATCGTGTCCGCGGTCCCGGCCACGGCCCGTGCGGACGTGGGCGCGGTGACCTCGGCGGGCCGGCTGCTGCGGCTCCCGGTGATCGACCTGCCGATGCTGCCGGACACCTCCGGCGCCCCGAACCTCGCGGGCGGCGCTCCGATCGCGGAGTTCCTGACGCTGGAGGCGGACGAGACGCTGGTCTGCCTGACCACGCTGGACGAGTCCTCGCCCGGCCTCGCGCTCGGCACGCAACAGGGTGTGGTGAAGCGCGTGGTGCCGGACTACCCGGCCCACAAGGAGGAGTTGGAGGTCATCTCGCTCCGCGAGGGCGACCGGATCGTCGGCGCCGTCGAGCTGCGCACCGGCGAGGAGGACCTGGTCTTCGTCACCGACGAGGCCCAACTGCTGCGCTACCCGGCCGCCCAGGTGCGGCCGCAGGGCCGCGCGGCGGGCGGCATGGCGGGCATCAAGCTCGGGGCGGACGCGAAGGTGATCTCGTTCGCCGCGGTGGACCCGGCGGCGGACGCCGCGGTGTTCACGGTCGCGGGTGCCCGGGGCACCCTCGGCGGCCCCGCGCAGAGCTCGGCGAAGCTGACGCCGTTCGACCAGTACCCGCGCAAGGGCCGGGCCACCGGCGGGGTGCGCTGTCACCGCTTCCTGAAGGGCGAGGACGGCCTCGTCCTGGCCTGGGTGGGGACGACTCCGGCCCGCGCGGCCACCGCCACCGGCACACCGGCGGACCTGCCCGAGCCGGATCCGCGGCGCGACGGCTCGGGGCTGCCGCTGCCCAAGGCGGTGGCCGTGGTGGCGGGACCGGTGTAGACGTTCCACTCCCCCGGACCGGGCCCGACGGGGCGCGGTCCGGGGGCGTCCCGTCCTCGGCTCCCGAGCCACTGAGCGCATGAGCCGCCGACGGGACGGGAGCTGCCCGGGACCACCACGACGGCGGACGTGCCCGGCCTGGGGGCCACGTCGCCTGGGGCTGCGTCGACGGCCCCGCCCGGCCGGGGGCACCATGACGACGGACTCGCCGCTCCGGGGCCCCGGCGGAAAGAAGCAGAAAGCCCGCGCTACTCCTGGACGTAGCGGAGCACGCCCCACATGCTGCGCGCCCCGGTCCCGTCCGGCTCGGTCCCGTCCAGCCCCGTCCCGCCCGGCTCGGTCCCAGCCGACTCGGCCTGTACACACGCCTCCAGGCCCCCGCGCAGCGCCTCGGCGTCGATGCCGGAGCCGATCAGCACCAGATGCGTCGTCCGGCGCTCCCCGCGCGCCCAGGGCGACGGGTTGAAGCGCAGGAAGTCGCCGACGGCGTGCAGGGAGAACTTCTGCCGGTGCCCGTCCACCCCGAAGTGGACGAACCCCTTGATGCGGTAGAGCCCCTTCGGCCGGCTGTCCAGGAACTCCATGAACCGCCGCGGGTCCAGGGGTTCGGGCGAGCTGAACGCGACGCTGTCGTAGGCGGCGTGCAGATGCTCCCCGTGCTCGTCGTCCGCGCCGCACAGCTCGTCGAAGGACAGCTGTCGCACCGCCTCCTCCCGCTCCGCCCGGCGCTCGAAGAGGAGTTCCGGATCCAGCCGGCCGTGGGAGGCCGCGACGACCGGCCGCCCGGGGCTGAGTTCCGCGAGCACACCGAGGAGCCGCTCCTGCTCCTCCGTGTCGATCCGGTCGGTCTTGTTCAGCACCACCAGATCGGCGACGCCCAGATGCCGGTCGATCTCCGGGTGCCGGGCCCGGGTTTCCGCGAACTCGGCGGCGTCCACCACCTCGATCAGCCCGCCGTAGACGATGTGCCGGTTCGTGCTGGAGAGGATCATCCTGACCATGGTCTCCGGCTCGGCCAGACCGCTCGCCTCGATGACGATGGCGTCGAGCCGGGCCGCGGGGCGCGCGAGACGGTCCAGGATGCCGTCCAGATCGCTGGTGTCGACCGCGCAGCAGAGGCAGCCGTTGCCCAGGGAGACCATCGCGTCGACCTGCCCGGCCACCGTCATGGCGTCGATCCCGACGCTGCCGAAGTCGTTGACGACGGCGCCGATCCGGTTCCCCCTGCTGTTGCGCAGCAGATGGTTGAGCATCGTCGTCTTGCCGGACCCCAGGAAACCGGCGAGCACGATGACCGGGATCTGCTTCTTGGCCACGGACTCGGCCTCCATGATGCGGGCGGGAGCAGGGCACGGGACGGCAGCGATCGTATCGGGCGGTCCGGGACGGGCATCCGCCCGGGGGACCGCGCACGGCCCCTCCCCGCGCCCCCGCCGTCGCTTCTGTACGCCCGCCTGCCGCCCGGTGCGCCGACCGTCCGCCCCGTTCCGCCGGAGCTCACCGTTCGGGCTCCACAAAGCCCCCGGAAGCGCCGGAGAACGGCCTCGGACCGGCCCGGGATTAGGCTCACCTGCTGTGAATGCCTGTACGACCGCCTCGCGGGATCTGGCCGAGCCCGTGGAGGCCACCGCGGCCACCGCCCCCACCTGGCTGCTCATCGAGCAGCCGGGCCCGTGGGGCGCCAAGGCCGCCACCTCCAGCCACCTCGATCCGGAGCTCGGGCGCGCCCTGGAGCGGGCCGCCCAGGGCACCGGCGTACGGGTCGCGCTGATCCGGCGCCCCGGCCCGCACGCCGACCCCCACGGCCCCGCCCCGCGCCGGGTCTATGTCGCGCACACACGGCCCGGCCGGTCCTGGATCCGGACCGCCGAGCTCGGGCCCGGGTCGGGCGCCGGCGGCCCCGAGCAGCTCCTGGACCTCGACTTCGCCGCCCTCGGCGCCGGCCACCACCGGGGCCTCTGGGAGGCGTACGAGGGCGGGCCGCTCGCCCTGGTCTGCACCAACGGCAAGCGCGACCGGTGCTGCGCGCTGCTCGGCCGCCCGCTCGCCGCCGAGCTGGCGACGGACGGGGACGAGAGCGTCTGGGAGGTCACCCACATCGGCGGGCACCGCTTCGCCCCCACCTTCGTGCTGCTCCCTTACGGCTACGCCTACGGGCGGGCCACCGCGCACACCGCCAAGGGCGCGCTGGAGGCCGCGCGGCTGGGCCGGATCGTCACCACGGGCTCGCGCGGCCGCTCGGCCTGGGACCGGCCCGGGCAGGCCGCGGACCTCGCCGTCCGGCAGCTCACCGGTGAGGACCGGGAGGACGCGCTGGACGTCGTCCGGACGCAGGCCCGGCCCGGAGGGCCACCGCCCCACTGGACCGTGACCGTGGCCCACACCGACGGCCGGAGCTGGCAGGTGGACGTGGCCCGGTCGGCCGCGGAACCGCCGCGTCCGGAGAGCTGCGGAGCCGTGCCGGGCTCGCCCGCGCGCATGGATGTCCTGGCCGTCCGCGCCCTGCCCCGCGCAACCGGCTGACGCTCCCGCCGTCCGGTCCCTGTTCTGCGCCTTTTGCTCGCGCTAGAACAGCTCAGGCACCGTCCCCTCTCCGCGGGAGCGGCGCGACGGGCCCCGGCTGCCGCGTCGGCCGCCTACCCTTCGTTCACACGACCGAAGCGGAGGAGGGCCTTCCGCACCCCGGCGGCGCGTGGTGCACGAGCGATGGAGCGGAGGCGGACGGATGCGGATCGGATGGCCCCGTCGTGTCTTCTCCCAGGTGCTGCTCACCCAGCTCGTCATCGCCGCCGGCGTCACCGCCCTCGCCACCGGGCTCTTCCTCGCCCCGCTCAGCGCCCAGCTCGACGACCAGGCGATGCGCCGCGCCCTGGCGATAGCCCAGACCACGGCGGCCCGCCCCGGGCTGGCGGACGCGGTCGGGACGACCCGGCCCACCCCGTACGGTCCGGTGCAGGGCGAGGCCGAGCGCATCCGCCGCTCCACCGGCGCGGAGTACGTCGTGATCATGGACGACCACGGTGTCCGCTGGTCGCACCCGTCGCCGGACCGGATCGGCCGGCACGTCTCCACCGACCCCAGCCGGGCACTCGCGGGCCACGAGGTCATGCAGATCGACAACGGCACCCTCGGCCGCTCGGCCCGCGGCAAGGTGCCGCTGCGCGACGGCGAGGGCGGGATCGTCGGCGCCGTCTCGGTCGGCATCGCCTACGAGAGCGTGCGCGACCGGCTGCTGGCCGTCGTCCCCGGCCTGCTGGTGTACGCGGGCGGAGCCCTCGCCGTCGCCGCCCTCGCCTCCTACGTGGTGTCCCGCAGACTCCAGCGCCGCACCCACGACCTGGCCTTCTCCGACATCTCCGCGCTGCTCGCCGAGCGCGAGGCGATGCTCCACGGCATCCGCGAGGGCGTCGTCGCCCTCGACGCCCGGGGCAGGATCCGGCTGCTGAACGACGAGGCCCAGCGCCTGCTGGGCCTGGACGCCCGGGACACCGGGCGCCCGCTGGACGAGGCGCTCGGCCCGGGGCGGACGACCGATGTGCTGGCCGGGCGGGTGACCGGCGAGGATCTGCTCACCGTCAGCGGCAACCGGGTGCTCGTGGCCAACCGGATGCCCACCGACGACGGCGGAGCCGTGGCCACCCTGCGGGACCGCACCGAACTGGAGCGGCTCGGGCGGGAGCTGGACGGCACCCACGGGCTGATCGACGCGCTGCGCGCTCAGGACCATGAGCACGCCAACCGGCTGCACACGCTGCTGGGGCTGCTGGAGCTCGGCCTGCACGACGAGGCCGTGGAGTTCGTGACCGAGGCCGTCGGCGTGCACCGGGCCACCGCGGAACAGGTCGCCGAGCAGGTGCGCGACCCACTGCTGGCCGCCCTGCTGGTCGGCAAGGCCACGGTGGCGGCCGAGCGCGGCGCCTCGCTCCGGATCGGCCCCCGCACCAGCTTCCCGGACCGCGTGGTGGATCCGCGGGGCCTGGTGACCGTGCTGGGGAACCTCGTGGACAACGCGCTGGACGCCACGGCCGGGACGCCCCGGCCCGAGGTCGAGGTGGAATTGCGGGCGGAGGGCCGCACCGCGATCCTGCGTGTCGGCGACCGCGGTCCCGGCGTCCCGCCGGAACACCGCGAACTGATCTTCACCGAGGGCTGGTCCACCAAGGAGCCCCCGCCGCACGGCGGGCGCGGCATCGGGCTCGCCCTGGTGCGCCGGCTGGCCGAGCGGCAGGGAGGCAGCGCCACAGTGGCGGGCCGGGAGGGCGGCGGGGCAGAGTTCACCGTGGTCCTGCCCGAGGCCCTGGCGACGGCGCTGGACCGGCCCGGGCCGGACGAGGCCGGGCTCACGGCGGCGGGGGAGACACGATGATCGACGTGCTGGTGGTGGACGACGACCTGCGGGTCGCGGAGATCAACGCGGCCTACGTGCGGAAGGTGGCCGGCTTCCGGGTCGCCGGGACGGCCCACACGGCCGCCGAGGCCCTCGCCTTCCTCCAGCGGCACGAGGTCGACCTGGTGCTGCTCGACCACTACCTCCCGGACGAGACCGGCCTGGCGCTGGTGCGCAGGCTGCGCGACCTCGGCCGCCACACCGACGTGATCATGGTGACGGCCGCCCGGGACATTTCCACGGTCCAGGACGCCATGCGCCTCGGCGCGCTGCAGTACCTGGTGAAGCCGTTCACCTTCGCCGGGCTCCGCACCAGACTCGACGCCTACGCGGATCTACGGCGCGCTCTCGCCGACGGCGGGGACGCCGAGCAGGAACAAGTGGACCGGATCTTCGGCGCGTTCGGCGCGGCCTCCGCCACCCCCGCCGAACTGCCCAAGGGCCACTCCGCGCTGACCGCCGACCGCGTACGGGAGGTACTGCGGGGCGCGTCGGGCCCGCTGTCCGCCCAGGAGGTCGCCGACCGGTGCGGCCTCAGCCGGCAGACCGCCCAGCGGTATCTGAAGCTGCTGGAACGCGCCGGCCGGGTGCGGATGAACCTCAAGTACGGCGAGACGGGACGCCCCGAGCACCGCTACACCTGGCACCGGCCCGGCTGAGGCGACCGCCGCACCGCCCGAGCGGCGGAGCGGGGCCCGCCCCAGGGACCGCGCCGCGCGAACAGCACGGCACGATCCGGCAGGACGGGCCCCGAGGGCACACCGGGCGGACCGGCTCCGGTACACAGGCGCTACGCGGCCCCCGCACCGGTGAGGGCCCGGACCTCGGTCTCCGCGTGCTTGGCCGGCTCGGCGGCCTCGGCCGAGGTGACCGTCCCGAGCCAGCCCGCGAGGAAGCCCAACGGCACCGAGACCAGCCCCGGGTTCTGCAGCGGGAAGAGGTGGAAGTCCATGCCCGGGAAGATCGACTCGGGGCTGCCGGAGACCACCGGTGAGAGCACCACCAGCACCACGGCCGGGGCCAGTCCGCCGTACACGGACCACACCGCCCCACGGGTGGTGAACCGGCTCCAGAAGAGGGAGTAGAGCAGCGCCGGAAGGTTGGCCGAGGCCGCGACGGCGAAGGCCAGGCCGACCAGGAACGCCACATTGAGGTCCTGCGCGAGAAGCCCCAGCGCGATCGCCACCGCACCGATGCCGACCGTGGCGACCCGGGCCACGGCGACCTCACTGCGCTGCTTCGTGACGTTGCGGCGCAGCGACGCGTACAGGTCGTGGGCCACCGACGCCGAGGAGGCGAGGGTGATACCCGCCACCACCGCGAGGATGGTGGCGAAGGCCACCGCGGCGACGACGGCGAACAGCACCGTGCCCCCGGTGGACCCCTGACCGCCGCCCAGGTCGAGGGCGAGCAGCGGAAGGGCGGTGTTCCCGGCCGGGTTGGAGGCGTGCACGACATCGGGCCCGACGACGGCCGCGGCGCCGAAGCCGAGCACGATCGTCATCAGGTAGAAGCCGCCGATCAGCACGATGGACCAGACGGCCGACCGGCGCGCGGCCCGCGCGGTCGGCACCGTGTAGAAGCGGGAGAGGATGTGCGGCAGCCCGGCGGTGCCCAGGACGAGCGCGAGGCCGAGGCTGATGAAGTCCAGCCGGGCGGTCCAGTCGCCGCCGTACTTCAGCCCCGGGGCGAGGAAGTCGCTGCCGTGCCCGCTGCGGTCCGCGGCGGTGGTCAGCAGGGCGCCGAGATCGAAGTCGAAGCGCACCAGCACGAAGACGGTGAGCCCGATCGTCCCGCCCATCAGCAGCACGGCCTTGACGATCTGGATCCAGGTGGTGGCCCGCATGCCGCCGAAGGCCACGTAGACGACCATCAGCGCCCCGACGCCGACCACCGTCCAGGCGCGGGCGTGCGGCCCGGAGCCGCCCAGCAGCAGCGCCACCAGACTGCCCGCACCCACCATCTGCGCGACGAGGTACAGCACGGAGACCGTGATCGAGGAGGTTCCCACGGCGATCCGGACGGGGCGCTCCCGCATCCGCGCCGCCACGACGTCGGCCAGGGTGAACCGGCCGCAGTTGCGGACGAGTTCGGCGATCAGGAGCAGGACCACCAGCCACGCCACGAAGAAGCCGACGGAGTAGAGCATGCCGTCGTAGCCGAAGAGGGCGATCAGCCCGGAGATCCCCAGGAACGAGGCGGCCGACATGTAGTCGCCGGCGATCGCGAACCCGTTCTCCATGGGCGTGAAGAGGCGCCCTCCGGTGTAGAACTCCTCCGCCGATCCCTGGCGTTTGCGGCTGACCCAGGTGGTGATCGCCAGGGTCAGCGCGACGAACGCGCTGAACAGCACCAGAGCGAGCGTCTGCTGTTCCACCGTCAGGGTCTGGGTGGTCACATCGCTCGCGGTCATCACCGAGGTCGTCGTGCCCTGTCCGGTCAACGGTCCTGCTCCCGCGCCATGTCCTGCTGCCTGTTCTGCTCGAAGACGATCCACCGCAGGTCCAGCGCCGGCTTGTCCCGCCGCAGCCGCGCATGGCGGGCATAGGCAAAGGTCAGCAGGAATGTGGTGGCGAACTGGGCGAGCCCGGCCACCATGGCGACGTTCAGCGCGCCCACCACCGGCCGCCCCATCAGCCCGGGGGCTGTGGTGGCGGCGATCACATAGGCGAAGTACCAGGCGAGGAAGGCCGCACAGGCGGGCAGGACGAACCGGCGGTACCGGCTGCGCACTTCCTGGAAGGCCGCGCTCCGCTGTACTTCCAGATAGATGTCGGCGGTGGACTCCGGCCCGGCCGCCGCCTGCCGCGGGGCCGCCTCACCGGACGCGGCCGGTGGCGTCTCCGGCGGCGTCTCCGGTGGCGGGGCAGGTGCGGGAACCGGTGCTTCCGGCGGCGCGCTCTCGTCGGCGGACTCGCCCCAGCCCGAGGCGATCACGTCGTACCAGGGGTCGTCCAGCCGGATCGTTCCGGATTCACGCCCGTCGTGCTTCTCCACCCGAACTCTCCTTGATCCGCGGCCTCGTTGGCCACGCCTCCCAAGGATGGACAGAGCGGGAACATCCGGGCCTGCACAATCCCGGACCTTCACCCCATCAGGTGACGGATGTCCTCGGCGGCCCCACCGGTCCACGACGTCCCAGGTCACACCGGCCGACCGAGGAGCGCCGCCCTGCGACGACGCCGCCGGCCGGGCGCACCCGGGCCCCACCCGAGACCGTCCGCCCCCGTCCCGGCCGCGCTGCGTCCCGCACCCGCGCCCCGGCCCCACGAAAGCACGCCCGGCATCCCGGCACGCGGCGGTCGGGGGAAGCCCTGGACGGCGGGGTCACTCGTACGCGGACGGCCGCCGCCCGGGACTCCCACCGGGCGACGGCCGTGAACTGCGGGAAGGGTGCTCAGGTGTCGATGCGCGAGCGGTCCAGCGTGGCCGCCGAGCTCGAGATGAACTCCTTGCGCGGCGCCACCTCGTTGCCCATGAGCAGGTCGAAGATCTGCTCGGCCGACTCCAGGTCGCCGATGTTGATCCGGCGCAGCGTCCGGTGCCGCGGGTCCATGGTGGTCTCCGCCAGCTGGTCCGCGTCCATCTCACCGAGGCCCTTGTACCGCTGGATGGACTCCTTGAACTTGATGCCCTTGCGCTGGAACTCCAGCAGCGTGGAGCGCAGTTCGTTGTCCGAGTACGTGTAGACGTACTTGTCCTGCCCCTTCTTGGGGTGCGTCAGCTCGACCCGGTGCAGCGGCGGCACCGCGGCGAACACCCGCCCCGCCTCGACCATCGGGCGCATGTAGCGCTGGAACAGGGTCAGCAGCAGACAGCGGATGTGGGCCCCGTCCACATCGGCGTCGACCAGCAGCACGATCTTGCCGTAGCGGGCCTGGTCGATGTCGAAGGTCCGGCCGGACCCGGCTCCTATGACCTGGATGATCGCTCCGCACTCGGCGTTCTTGAGCATGTCCGAGACGGACGACTTCTGAACGTTGAGGATCTTTCCCCGGATCGGCAGCAGCGCCTGGAACTCGGAGTTCCGGGCCAGCTTGGCGGTGCCGAGGGCCGAGTCCCCCTCCACGATGAACAGCTCGCTGCGCTCGACGTCGTCGCTGCGGCAGTCGGCGAGCTTCGCCGGGAGCGAGGAGGACTCCAGCGCCGTCTTCCGGCGCTGCGCCTCCTTGTGCTGACGGGCCGCGATCCGCGTGCGGGCGGCGGCGACCACCTTCTCCAGCACCGACCGGGCCTGCGCCTTGTGGTCCCGCTTGGTCGAGGTCAGGAAGGCCTTGAGCTCCTTGGCCACGACCTGCGCGACGATCCGGGACGCGGCCGAGGTGCCGAGCACCTCCTTGGTCTGCCCCTCGAACTGCGGCTCGGCCAGCCGGACGGTGACGACCGCGGTGAGCCCCTCCATGGCGTCGTCCTTGACGACGTCGTCCTCGGCGACGCGGAGGATCTTGTTGGAACGCAGCGCCTCGTTGACGGTCTTGGTGATGGAGCGCTCGAAGCCCGAGACGTGGGTGCCGCCCTTGGGGGTCGCGATGATGTTCACGAACGACTTGATCGTCGTGTCGTAGCCGGTGCCCCAGCGCAGCGCGATGTCGACCCCCAGCTCCCGGGTGACCTCGGTGGGCGTCATGTGGCCCCGGTCGTCCAGCACCGGCACCGTCTCCTTGAAGGTGCCCTGGCCGCTCAGCCGGAGGACGTCGCAGACGGCCTTGTCCTGGGCGAGGTACTCGCAGAACTCGCTGATGCCGCCGTCGTACCGGAAGGTCTCCTCGGTCGGCGCCTCGGAGCCCTCCGGCCCGCCGGCCGTCCGCTCGTCGCGGACGAGGATGGTCAGGCCGGGCACCAGGAACGCCGTCTGCCGGGCCCGGGCGTACAGGGTGTCCAGCGAGAGCTTGGCGTCCTTGAGGAAGATCTGGCGGTCCGCCCAGTAGCGGACGCGGGTCCCGCGCCGGTTCTTCGGCACCTTCTTGGCCTTGAGGAGGCCGCTGGAGGGGTCGAAGGGGGCGTCGGTGCCGGACTCGGTGAAGATCCCCGGGACGCCGCGCCGGAAGCTGATGGCGTGGGTGTGGCCCGCGCGGTCGACCTCGACGTCCAGGCGCGAGGAGAGCGCGTTGACGACCGAGGCGCCGACGCCGTGCAGGCCGCCGGAGGCCGCGTACGAGCCGCCGCCGAACTTGCCGCCCGCGTGCAGCTTGGTCATCACCACCTCGACGCCGGAGAGGCCGGTCTTCGGCTCGACGTCGACCGGGATGCCGCGGCCGTTGTCCCGGACCTCGACCGACCCGTCGTCATGGAGGATCACTTCGATGCGGTCGCAGTGACCGCCGAGGGCTTCGTCGACGGAGTTGTCGATGATCTCCCAGAGGCAGTGCATGAGGCCCCGGCTGTCGGTCGAGCCGATGTACATGCCGGGCCGCTTGCGCACCGCCTCCAGGCCCTCCAGGACGAGCAGGTGCCGCGCTGTGTAGTTGGAACCGTCTCGGTCTGCTCCCGTCAGCAGCGCAGTGGACGGCACGGACGTCTCGGCGGTCACGCGGTTCGCTCCTCGCTGAATTTCTGGTGAGTCCACTGGGGGACTCGGTGGTGGCTTGGTCGCCCGTCAGAGGGTACCGAGGCCTGATAGAGCCTTTGCGCCGCCACCCGTGAGAAAGTCCATGCTAGCCCCATTTCGTTCGTACGTTCGATACCTCATTCGGGTGACGCGTACATCACGTTCCCTTCCAGGCATGAACCATTTAGGCTCCGGGCACGTCCTCATGAACAACCGGCAATCCAGCCGGGCGGACAAACCACGACAAGCGCGATGAATACGTAAGCCCCGAGCACTACGGCTCATTCGCCGCCAACCGGCAGCATCCGAATCACCCCGGAAGGAACTTTCCAAGGTAAGGCACGAGCGGGAACGTTTTCGGCCTGGTTGGATGTTGACCCTGGTACGACAGCTCGTCGAGCTAGAGAAGAGGCGACGTGACTACTGTTCTGACCCCCGCGAGCCCGCTGACGGCCGCTGACCGCTGCGACCGCTGCGGCGCCCAGGCCTACCTGCGCGTCGTCCTGATGAGCGGCGGTGAACTGCTCTTCTGCGCCCACCACGGACGCAAGTTCGAGCCGGAACTCAAGAAGATCGCCGCGGAAATACAGGACGAGACGGAGCGTCTCACCGCTCCGGCTTCGGCCCCCGACGAGGAACGCTGACGCTTCGCACAACGACGAGCCAGTGCCGGCCCAGGGCCGGTCGGCGGGCGGTTACCCCTGACAACAGGGGTAACCGCCCGTTTCTCTGTCCGCCGCGCCCGGCACGGACCGGCCCGACCGGCCGTCAGGACCGCGCCGCGACCAGGCCGGCGACGGCCGAGACCCTGGTGTAGACGCCGGGCTGACCGGCCTCCCCGCACCCGCTCCCCCACGAGACCAGGCCGATCAGCCGCCCATGGGCCATGAGCGGCCCTCCACTGTCCCCCTGGCAGGCGTCACGCCCGCCCCCGGGCTCTCCGGCGCACACCATGGAGTCGGCTTCGTAGCGGCCGTCCTGCGTCCCTGGATAGGCGTTCCGGCACACCGCGTCGTCCAGCACCGCCACACCGGCGGCATGCAGCGTCGAGGAGTAGGTGCCGCGCCCGGTGGTGTCGCCCCAGCCGTACACCGTGGCCTGGGTACCGGGCCGGTACGCGCCGTCCCCGGCGGGCGCCATGGGCGCGACGTAGCTCTGCGGCAGCGCCGAGGCCAGGGTGAGCACCGCGACGTCGCCGGCATTGGTCGTGGGGTTGTAGGCGGGGTTGACCCAGACGTCGCGGACCGCGATCTCCTGCCCCGCACGGCCCCGCAGATCGTCCCGCCCGGCGATCACCTGGAGGTCGCGCACGGCGCTCCGGTCGGTCCCGAGCACCTCGCGGCTCATGCAGTGCGCCGCGGTGAGCACCGTCGTCCGGCCGACGACGACGGCGCCGCAGAACTGTCCCGACCTGCTGCTGCCGAAGCGGTCCCGGCTGGCGAGCGCCACCGCCCAGGGACTCTGGTTCACCGGAACCTGCCGGCCTCCTATGATCACGCTGTCCGCGGTGGCGGGAGTGGGCGCCACCAGGGAGGGACCGACGGCGACGGACGTCAGCGCCAGCGCACCCAACAGCGCGCGGGGGATGGAAGGCATACTCACTCCTGACTCTGTGGCGCCATGTGCACACCCAGGGTGACCCAAACGGACACGGTCCGCACCCGGACGGACGCATTCAGGAAGCACGAAGGCCCGGAACCCCGCTAAGGGTTCCGGGCCTTCGCGCTACGGCGTACCGATCAGTCGAGGTAGTCGCGCAGCACCTGCGAGCGGGACGGGTGGCGCAGCTTCGACATGGTCTTGGACTCGATCTGCCGGATGCGCTCACGCGTCACGCCGTAGACCTTGCCGATCTCGTCCAGCGTCTTCGGCTGGCCGTCGGTGAGCCCGAACCGCATGGACACGACTCCCGCCTCGCGCTCGCTGAGCGTGTCGAGGACCGAGTGCAGCTGCTCCTGGAGGAGTGTGAAGCTCACCGCGTCGGCCGGGACGACGGCCTCGGAGTCCTCGATGAGGTCACCGAACTCGCTGTCGCCGTCCTCGCCCAGCGGGGTGTGCAGGGAGATGGGCTCGCGGCCGTACTTCTGGACCTCGATGACCTTCTCCGGGGTCATGTCGAGCTCCTTGGCCAGCTCCTCCGGGGTCGGCTCGCGGCCGAGGTCCTGGAGCATCTGGCGCTGGACGCGCGCGAGCTTGTTGATGACCTCGACCATGTGCACCGGGATACGGATGGTGCGGGCCTGGTCGGCCATGGCCCGGGTGATCGCCTGACGGATCCACCAGGTGGCATACGTGGAGAACTTGTAGCCCTTGGTGTAGTCGAACTTCTCGACCGCACGGATCAGACCGAGGTTGCCCTCCTGGATGAGATCCAGGAAGAGCATGCCGCGGCCCGTGTAGCGCTTGGCCAGCGACACCACGAGGCGGAGGTTCGCCTCGAGCAGGTGGTTCTTGGCGCGGCGGCCGTCCTCGGCGATGATCTCCAGCTCGCGCTTGAGCTTCGGGGCGAGCTTGTCGGAGTTCGACAGCTTGTCCTCGGCGAAGAGACCGGCCTCGATGCGCTTGGCGAGCTCGACCTCCTGCTCCGCGTTGAGCAGCGGGACCTTGCCGATCTGCTTGAGGTAGTCCTTGACCGGGTCCGCGGTGGCACCGGCGGCGGCGACCTGCTGGGCGGGAGCGTCGTCCTCGTCCTCGTCGGACAGGACGAAGCCCGCGTTCTCCGGCTCGCCCTCGGCGCCCTCGGCGGCGGGCTTGCCGGGCGCCGCCGGCTCCTCCACCACGTCGTCGACGTCGAGCAGCTCGTCGGCTTCCTTCTTGGCGGCGGTCTTCTTGGCCACCGTCTTCTTGGCGGCGGTCTTCTTCGCGACCGTCTTCTTGGCCGCGGTCTTCTTCGCGGCCGCCTTCTTGGCGGGCGCGGCCGTCGACTCGTCCTCGGCGGAGGCCGCGGAGCGCGAGACGGCGGGCTCGGTGGGGGCGGCGGCCTTCTTGGCCGCGGCCGTCTTGGAGGCGACGGTCTTGGTGGCGGTGCGCTTGGCCGGGCTCTTCGCTGCGACGCTCTTACGGGTGCGCTTGGGCGCCTCCGCGGCACTGACCATCAGCGTCACACCCTCCTCGTCGAGGATCTGGTTGAGGCTGCGCAGAACGTTCTTCCACTGGGTTGGCGGAATCTGGTCAGCCTCGAAGGCCCGACGCACGTCGTCGCCGGCGATCTGCCCATCAGCCTTTCCCCGCTCGATGAGCGCCATGACAGACTCGGATTCGGCGATCTCCGGCGGGAGCGTACGGGATGTGCTGGCCGACACGAACAACCTCTCGGAACGATGGAAACGGCTTCCGGCTCGGTCCACAACAGACCGGAGCCGACGACCGTCGGCGGGGATGGACCGACGACGCGGGCGGAACCGCAGAGCAACACAGCGTCGCGAACGACATCCGTATTCCCTCAGCGACTGTCACCTCTTAGGTCATCGCACTGCTCCGAAGAGTGTTACGCCCAATCCGCGTGGCCCGAGTCACATCGTGCACCGGTTTCGAACCGGTCATACCCGGCACATGCCCGCGACGGGCACGGATGGGGCGGCTGACCTGCGGCCGCCCCGGTCGAGGCCGCCGGATCCCCGGGCGGGATCCGGCGGCAGGCCGCCCGCCGCTCCCGCGGTCAGTGCTCACGCGGTGCGGGCACCACGCGCTCCACCTCGAGGTGCACGGTGAGCAGCTGGCGCATCGCCGCCTCCGCTCCGGCGGCGTCGCCGGCGCCGAGGGCCTCGACGATGCGTGCGTGGTTCCCGACCGAGGTCTCGCTGGGCCGGTCGCAGCCGGTGGCGGGGCCGCCGGAGACGTGGAGGGCGGACCCGACGATGCCCGACAGGTGCTCGAGCATGCGGTTGCCCGCGAGCTGCAGCAGCAGTGCGTGGAACTCGGTGTCGGCGCGGGAGAACGTGAGGGAGTCGCCCTGGGCCAGGGAGTGGCCCATGATCTCGACCATGTCGGCGAGCCGCTGCTGGACGTCCTCACGGCCGTGGCCGGCGGCGAGCCGGGCGGCGAGCGGCTCGATCGTCCAGCGCAGCTCGCACAGCTCCCGGCGCTGGTCGTCGCGCTGCGGGCCGAACGCCCGCCACTCGATGATGTCCGGGTCGAGCAGGTTCCAGTCGCTCACCGGGCGGACCCGGGTCCCGACGTTCGGGCGGGCGCTGACGAGGCCCTTGGCCTCGAGGACGCGGAGCGACTCGCGGACGACGGTCCGGGAGACCTCGAAGCGCTGGCCGATCTCCTCGGGGACGAGCGGGCGGTCGGCGCCCAGGTCGCCCGAAACGATCATTTGGCCGAGCTGCTGGACGAGTTGTCCGTGCAGCCCTCGGCCCCGGCTGCCGGCGGCACGGCGGCCGACTCTCCCCATCTCCGGGTCGGTCCCCTCCCAGGACGGGGCGGCGGGGCGCTCGGTGCCGGGAGCGTCGCCGTAGGGGTAGCGGTCAAGCTCGCCCGGACCGGGGAGGCCGGAGTCGACGGGGCGAGCCGCGGTCATCATGGTGTGCGCAAGGGTACTCACGCATCCTTTGTCGGCGACGCTCCGGGCACCCTTGAGGTCTTTGGTGAAAAGCACACGAAAGGGTGATCGCCCATCACCTCATAATTGACGCCTAATCGGAAGCAAACGGGCTCGCTCCGCCGGGGTCCGGGCAGTTCGCGCCCGGCGCGCCCGAGATCACGGCCACCAGCGGGTTCTCCCCCTCAACACCACGATCAGGTAGGCGCAGAGCAGCGCGCCGAGGGACAACGCCATCGCCTGTCCGACCGGTTGGGAACCGAGCCGCACGGCGCCGGAGACCCACGGGTCCACCCCGGAGGGCCACTGCACCAGAGAACCGGCGCGGAACAGGCCGGACAGCCCCTGGAAGGCGTGGACCGCCGGACCTTCCAGCAAGTGCTGCACCGCGGGCACGACGAGCATGGGCACCGACAGGACGGCGACCAGCCCCATCAGCGTCGACCGGAACAGCCCGGCGGCCAGCAGCCCGGCCCAGGCGCAGCCCATGACGAGCCCGGTCCAGCCCAGGGCCGCCACCGGCCAGTCGGGCGGGAGGCCCACGGCACCGGGCCCGAAGACCAGCCGCAGCACCAGGCCGTTGACGGCCACCGACACCGCCCCGAGCACGGTGGCGACGGCAGTGCAGACCAGGAGCTTGGCACCCAGCAGACCGAGCCGCCTGGGCACCGGGCTGTGGCCGTGGGCGAGCGCCGGATAGCGGAACTCCTGACCGAAGGCGAGAGCCCCGAGCAGTCCGGCGCCGAACGCGGCGGGCGGCAGCGGCAGTTCCTCGGGCCAGCCGGTGAGCAGCCGCGCCGCCGAGGTGTCCCCGGCGCGGGCCAGGGGCAGGGCGACGAGCAGCGCCGCGACGAGTGCGGCGGCGGCGGCCAGCCAGCCGGTCCGCACACCGCCCGCGCGCCGCAGTTCGTAGCGCACCGGCCAGACCGGGCCGGGCGGCGACATCCGCGGGATCGGGATGGTGGCGTCGTCGAGCAGATGCCCGGCAGCGGCGGAGGCAGAGCCGCCGTCCGGCCCGTCGGGGACCGCGGTCGGGCCCATGTCCCCGACCTCGTCCGCCAGCTGATGCACGAGGATGCCGTGCCGGAAGGCGGCCTCCCCCACGTCCGCACAGCTGCTGCCGTAGACGGAGATCCGGCTCCCGCCCTCGCGGACGACCTCCACCGCCGGATTCCCGGAGTGGATCTCGTCGGCCAGCAGGGCGGAGAGCCGGGCGGCGTGCGGGGTGCGGACCGCGACCCGTGGACGCAGACGGGTCCGGGCGAACTCGGCCACGGGCTGGTCGGCGACGACGCGGCCGCCGTCCAGGGTGACCACGCGGTCGGCGAGGCGCGCGGCCTCCTTGGGGTCGTCCAGTGCCACCAGGACGGTGCCGCTCCCGGCCGCGTGGTCGCGGAGCAGTCCGTGCAGCCAGGCCGTCTCGCGGGACGACAGCCCCTTGGTGGGCTCGTCGAGGACGAGCGTGTGGGGGTCGCCGATCAGTGCTGCCGCCAGACCGAGCCGGCGGTCCATGCCGCGGGAGAGCGAGCCGAGGCGCTGTTCGGTGAGGCCGCCGAGGCCGACGGCCCCGAGCACCTCATCGGCCCGCTCGGTGGGGACACCGGCCGCGGCCGCCAGCATGCGCAGATGGTTTCCGACCGTCCGCGCGGGGTGACCGGGGACGTCCCCGAGCAGCACCCCGACCTCGCGGGACGGGTGCGCCATGTGGTCCAGCGGACGCCCCTCGAAGAGGGCGACCCCGCGGCCGGGGCGGAGTTGCAGCATGAGCCGCAGGGCAGTGGTCTTGCCCGCACCGTCGGCACCGAGCAGAACGGTGACGTGTCCGGGGCGGGCCTCGAAGGTCAGTTCCTCGACGGCGGGCGGTTCACTGCGTCGGGGTGCGCTGGTCAGTCCGATGGCCTGGATCATCGCTTCTCTCGCGGGACGGGGAGACCGCTCCTCGGCAAGTGCGGCAGGTACCGGAGCAAGATAACGCGACATGTCCTATTTTCCATGCGGCACGCTGCCGATGACCGCCGACCGGGTACCTCCTCTCCCCGGGCGGCCCAACGGAGCTGACGCGCGCTCAGACCTCGGGCCGGAGCATGGGCGGGTTGAGGAGCGTCGCGCCGCCCGCCCGGAACAGCTGGGCGGGGCGTCCGCCCTGACGGGTCGTCGTGCCGCCCGTGGGCACGAGGAAACCGGGGGTGCCGGTCACCTTGCGGTGGAAGTTGCGCGGGTCGAGGGCGACGCCCCACACGGCCTCGTAGACCCGGCGCAGCTCGCCGACGGTGAACTCCTGGGGGCAGAACGCGGTCGCCAGGGACGAGTACTCGATCTTCGACCGGGCGCGCTCCACACCGTCCGCCAGGATCCGGGCGTGATCGAAGGCGAGCGGGGCCACCTCCTCCCCGTCCCGGGTGAAGCCGCCCTCCGGCCCGAGAAGATCCTCCACGGGAGCCCACCGCACACTGTGCGCGTCACCGCCCGGACGCGGGGCGGGCAGGTCGGGGGCCAGCACCAGGTGCGCCACACTGACGACCCGCATCCGGGGGTCCCGCTTCGGCTCGCCGTAGGTGGCGAGCTGCTCGAGGTGGGCCCCGTTCACCGCCGTGGGCCCGGAGGGATCGTGCGCCAACAGCCCGGTCTCCTCGGACAGCTCGCGGGCCGCGGCCGCCGCGAGATCCTCGTCGCCCCGCACGAAGCCGCCCGGCAGCGCCCAACGCCCCTGGTACGGCGGCTCCCCGCGGCGGACGGCCAGCGCACAGAGCGCATGCCGTCGCACCGTGAGCACGACCAGGTCGACAGTGACTGCGAAGGGCGGAAAGGCCGACGGGTCGTAGGGCGACATGCGGCGATCATAGTCGTCTGCCTGACGATAAACAGGCCCTTCGGCAGGCACTTCAGGCCACACGTGTGCCCGGTGGGTCACCACCCCCTTCCCCGCCCCCGGCGCTGTCGACGAGCGGGCTCATCCGCTGCTCCGGGCGCCGCGGCGGCCGGTCCGTCGGCGGGTACGGCTGCGGTTCGCCTGCACGGGCGGCCGGGTGCCACCCCGCGACCCCCGGCCGCCCCGCCGGCCCGGTCCCCGGTCGGGCGCGCGGCCCGGGGCGTCACAGGCCGAGGGGCCGGACCCGCGGTCGCTGCGGGCGGCCCGCTCCTTGCGGAGGCAGCGGCGGAGCAGCTCCGGGTCGAGCCCTTCGTTCGCTCCCTGGTGCAGCAGCTTGGCGAACACATAGTCGGGGTCGGCCCGCAGCGCCATGCCCAGGGCCACCCGGGCGGTGGGCTCGTCCCCGGCGGCCCAGGCCACCCACCCCGCGAGCGTCAGCGGGGCAGCCGCGTGATCGCGATAGGCGCCGACGCACCGCCGGGCGACTGACCGCCAGAGGCGCAGGGCGGAGTCCACGTCCGGGGCTTCCATCCACTCCGCGGCCCGGTCGCGAGTCGTCCGGTCCTGCAGCCCCACGACGATCGCTGCGGCCTCCTCATCGGTGACCAGGGCGTCGTCACGGACGTCGGCGTCATGGTGGGTGCCGACCGGTGACACCCCGGCGAACCGGCCCAGGAGCCGGCGGATGAGCGCCAGCGTCTCCTCGCAGACCGTCTCCCGGGCGACACCCCCGAGGATCCTGGGGACCAGCTCCGTCGCGACCGCGTCCAGCACCTCCTCCTGCGCCCTCGCGGCCGGCCCCGTACGAGGAGCCAGCCTGGCCTCCATCTCGCGCAGCGAGCCGCGCACCTGGATCCCGGCGAAGGTGGCCGCCGCCGCCATGACCGACGTACCGGGCAAGGTCAGCGGGCTGCCCTGCGCCGGACAGCACCGGACGTCCGGGCAGCAGTAGGACCAGAAGCGGCCCCCGGAGATGCACAGCGCCTCCGGCACGGGAACATCCAGCTCTCCGCAGGCCGTACGCAGGCTCTGGGCCAGCGGCCGCAGCCGCTCCATCACCTCCTGCGCCGCCTCCTCCCCCGAGGGGTCCTGGCAGAGGAAGACGAGAATCCCCTCGGGCCGGGAGCCGCGCTTGGCGCTGCCGCTCACCAGGCACTCCGCGAGCTGCCGCGCGACCTCCGGCCACTCGTCGGGACCTCCGGGGATGCCGAGCCGCAGACGGCCGCCGAACCGGCCGTGGGCGCCGTGCAGCGCGACCATCACGATGCTGTCGTCGGGATGGAAGCCAAGCAAGTACGGCAGGGCGTCGGCGAGTTCGGCGGGACTGCGGAGGGTGATCCGGTCTTCGGGGGACGGCTGGGGCGGTTCGGTGTGCTCAGTCATGCCACGACGGTGCCGCGAGGACGTGGCACCCACCACCCCTGTGGATAACTCCGGGCATCTTGTCGTACGCATGCTGTGGACAGGGTTGTCCACAGGCCCTCCGCCCCGTTCGCGCGATGTCGGCGGTATCGGGTTGCATGGGGGCATGACCAACGAAGACCTCCGGTCGGCCGCCGACGCCGTACTCGCCCGCCTCGTCGCGGATCCCTCCGGCGCGGCCACCCTGCGCGAAGACCAGTGGAAGGCGATCGAAGCGCTGGTCGCGGACCGCCGCCGCGCGCTGGTCGTGCAGCGCACGGGGTGGGGCAAGTCGGCCGTGTACTTCGTGGCCACCGCTCTGCTGCGGGCCCGCGGAAGCGGTCCCACGGTGATCGTTTCACCGCTGCTCGCCCTCATGCGGAACCAGATCGAAGCGGCCGAGCGGGCCGGTATCCGGGCGCGCACCATCAATTCGGCGAACACCGAGGAGTGGGACGCCGTCCAGGCGGAAGTGGCCGCCGGCGAGGTGGACGTGCTGCTGGTCAGTCCCGAGCGGCTGAACAATCCCGACTTCCGCGACCAGGTCCTCCCCAAGCTCGCGGCGGGCACCGGACTGCTCGTGGTCGACGAGGCACACTGCATCTCCGACTGGGGGCACGACTTCCGGCCCGACTACCGCCGGCTGCGGACCATGCTGGCCGACCTGCCGCCCGGTGTCCCCGTGCTCGCCACGACCGCGACCGCCAACGCCCGCGTCACGGCGGACGTCGCCGACCAGCTCGGCACCGGCGAAGGAGCCCCGGAGGCCCTCGTGCTGCGCGGGCCGCTCGACCGGGAGAGTCTCAGCCTCGGCGTTCTGCGGCTGCCGGACGCCGCTCACCGGCTGGCCTGGCTGGCCGACCACCTCGACGACCTCCCCGGGTCCGGGATCATCTACACCCTGACCGTCGCGGCAGCCGAGGAAGTGACGGCGTTCCTGCGGCAGCGGGGTCACGCCGTCGCGTCGTACTCCGGGAAGACCGAGGACGCCGACCGGCGGGCGGCCGAGGCCGACCTGCTCGCCAACCGGGTCAAAGCCCTGGTCGCCACCTCCGCCCTCGGTATGGGATTCGACAAGCCGGACCTGGGATTCGTCGTGCACCTGGGGTCCCCTTCCTCCCCCATCGCCTACTACCAGCAGGTGGGGCGCGCCGGCCGCGGGGTGGAGCACGCCGAGGTACTGCTCCTGCCCGGCCGTGAGGACGAGGCGATCTGGCGGTACTTCGCCTCGCTCGCCTTCCCGGGCGAGGAGCAGGTCCGCCGCACACTCGACGTGCTGGCCCAGGCCGGGCGGCCGCTCTCGCTTCCCGCGCTCGAACCGCAGGTGGAACTGCGGCGGTCGCGGCTGGAGACGATGCTCAAGGTGCTGGACGTGGACGGCGCGGTGCGGCGGGTGCGCGGTGGCTGGACGGCGACCGGCCGGCCGTGGACCTACGACGCGGAACGCTACGCCTGGGTGGCCCGGCAGCGTGAGGCCGAACAGCAGGCGATGCGGGAGTACGCCGGCACCGGCGACTGCCGGATGGAATTCCTGCGGCGGCAGCTGGACGACGAGTCGGCGGCCGCGTGCGGGCGCTGCGACAACTGCGCGGGAGCGCGCCTGGGCCCCGAGGTGTCGGCCGCGTCCCTGGAGGCGGCGCGGGGTGAGCTCGGCAGGCCGGGTGTCGAGGTGGAGCCGCGCCGGATGTGGCCCACCGGCCTTCCCGCCATCGGCGTGGAGCTCAAGGGCCGGATCCCCACCGCGGAACAGGCCGCCCCCGGGCGGGCCCTCGGGCGGCTCTCCGACATCGGCTGGGGCAACCGGTTGCGGCCGTTGCTCTCCCCTCAGGGGCAGGACGGGCCGGTGCCCGACGATGTGGCCGACGCCGTGGTCACCGTGCTGGCCGACTGGGCGAGGGGACCCGGCGGTTGGGCCTCCGGGACGGCCGGCGCCCCGGCCAGGCCGGTCGGGGTGGTCACGCTCGCCTCCCGGTCACGCCCCCAGCTGATCCGGACGCTCGGGGAACGCATCGCCGCCGTCGGCCGGATGCCGCTGCTGGGATCCGTGGCGTACACGGACGGGGAGGCGGACCCCCGGGTTCCGCGGTCCAACAGCGCTCAGCGGCTCCGGGCGCTGCACGGTGCGCTGACCGTACCCCCGGCGTTGTCCGAGGAGTTGGCGCGAGCCGCGGGTCCGGTGCTGCTGGTGGACGACCTCGCCGACACCGGGTGGACGCTCGCGGTCGCCGCGCGGCTGTTGCGCAGGGCCGGAGCGGAGGAGGTGTTTCCGCTGGTCCTCGCCGTACAGGGGTAACCACGGGCGCGGTGGCCGAAATATACGCGGCAGAACGGCAGTTAACGGTCGGCCGGGCGGATTGCTCATTGCCGCAGGCCAGTCCGCCCGGAAGAATTGGCAGCGATCCGCGCACCGGCCGCACCCGGGTTCGTCGTGCCCCGGCCTGCCGTGCCGCGGTTCGCTCCGCGACAGACTCCGCCCGAGCTGCGGGCGGCGCAGACCGAGGGAGGACCGTGACCTCCGGCTTCGCTCCTCCTCCTGCCGCGCCCTTCGGCGGCGCGACGGCCTCCCCGTCCAGGTCGGGGCGGATCCTCGAGCCCGCGGAGTGGGCCGCGGCGGGAATCCCGTTGCTGCGCAACCCCCGCGAGGTCGTCACCGGACTGCACTCCCGCCACGGCCCGACTCCTTCGACAGCCGTGGTGGCGGTGCTCGGCACGGACGAACGGGTCAGTGCCAGCGCGTCGTTCACCCATCCGTCGGCCGCGGCCGACGGGTGGGTGCTCCGCAACGCGCTGCTGGCGCAACTGCGCCGGATCGTCCCGCACGACCTCAGGCGCCGGGTGCCCGTGCGCACGGCCGTGCTCCTCCACTGCCGGGACGGAGACCCCGGCTGGACGGAGGAGGACGGCGCGTGGATGTGGGGGCTGCGCGACGCGTGCACGCTGCACGGTCTGCGCTGCGGGTCGTACATCACCCTGACGAGCGGCGGCTGGCAGGTGTTCGGCGAGGGGCGCGGCGGCCGACGACCGCACGCGGCCTCCCCCTCGGAGGAGAACCGCGGCGGACCGGATCACCGGAACGGTGCGTCCGCCCGCCCGCGGCACATCGCGGACACGGCAGCGGAATGGGCCCACCCCGGTGTGGAATGGGCACGTCCCAGCGCTGTCCACTGACGAACGAGGGGCATCTCCCACCCGCCGTCCGTTGACGAGCGGGAAGGTCACCTCCCACCCGCCCTCCGCTGACGGACTTCGGCGGGAGCCGTCGTGCAGCTGCCGCCCCGGCCGGAGGACCCACCGGAGCGACCCACCGGAGCGACTGACCGGAGGAACGCACCGGCAAGGCCGGTGTGTCCGGGCGACCCGCTGCGCGGGGCCCGGCCCAACGGCCGGGCACAGCGCATCCGGTCGTCCGGCGCACCGCGTCCGACCATCGGGCGCGGTGTGCGTTCCGACGGCCGGCAGTGCGCTCAGGCGCCAGCGCCGACGAGCGCGTTGATCCGCTGGGGATCACCGCAGACGATCAGCAGCACTCCGGCTCTGGTCATGGCGGCGGGCAGGGCACGGGCGGCGGCGTCGTCCGGGCCACCGTTGACCGCGACCACCACGACGGGGCGGCCGGCAGCGCGCTCGGTGGCGGCGGCGTCCAGGTAGAAGACGTCGTCGCCGGCGTCGTGCTGCGCCCAGTAGGACGCTTCGCCGAAGGACAGTTCGTGCGCGGCCCACGGGTGCTGGTCACCGGTGGTCAGCACGAGGATGTCGTGCGGCGCACGTCCGGAGTCCAGCAGCAGATCCACCGCTTCCTCGGCCGCGTCCAGCGCGCCCTCCGCGGAAGCGGGGATCAGCTGGATCTGGGGGGTCGAGGCGGCGGGCGCCTTGGACTTGGCCGCGTCACGCGGGCCGCGCTGCGACGGCGTGGCGGACGGGCCTCGCTGGGGACCGGGACGGCCGGGCCGCGACGTTGCGGGCCGGGGGCCGGGGCCAGGGACGGGACGGGGGGTCGACGCGGCACGGCCGGGGGCCGGAGTTGCGCGGGGACCCGGGACACTCTCGTGAATCTGAGGCTCCTCGGGGATGAGAGGCATGGGCTGATGTCTATCAAACGCCGGTGCGAAACGCATCAGCGGGGGTGGTCGCGGATTGGCCGCTCAGAAGTCGAAGCCGAGCTGCCCCCCGGATTCCAGGGCCGCCGCTTCCGTCCCGATCCGCTCCTGTTTGAGATGCCGCCAGCGCGGCAGCCCATCCAGGTAGGCCCAGGACATGCGGTGATGTTCCGTGGGGCCCAGCTCCTGCAGCGCGGCACGGTGCACGGGCGACGGGTAGCCCGCGTTGTCGACGAACTCGAAGTCGGGGCAGCCCAGGCCCAGTTCGGCCATCATCGCATCCCGGCGCACCTTGGCGATCACCGAGGCCGCGGACACGGCGATGCAGGACTGGTCGCCCTTGATGACCGTACGGACCGTCCAGGGCGCGCCCAGGTAATTGTGCTTGCCGTCGAGGATGACCGCGTCGGGACGGACCGGCAGCAGCTCCAGGGCCCGCACGGCGGCGAGCCGCAGTGCGGCGGTCATTCCCGTGCGGTCGATCTCCTGCGGCGTGGCGTGCCCCAGGGCGTAGGACGTGACCCACCCCTCCAGGACCCCGGCCAGTGCGGTGCGGCGCTTGGGGGTGAGCAGCTTGGAATCGGTCAGCCCCTCGGGCGGTCGGCGGAGGCCGGTGACCGCGGCGCACACCGTGACCGGACCGGCCCAGGCGCCGCGCCCGACCTCGTCGACGCCCGCGACGACTTTGGCACCGGTCGTCGCGCGGAGTGAGCGCTCGACGCTGTGGGTAGGCGGTTCGTACGGCATGGCGCAGTCAGATTACGCCGCCCGGCCGGGCTTGCGGCAGGCGGGGATCGGTCACCTCGGGACCGGCCCCGGGGCGCCCGCTCCGGGGCCGGCTTCCCCGTACCGGCACGTTCGCTTGCGCACACTCCCGCCGCCCGGGTGGAATGATCACCTGCCGGTACCGGCAACCCCTCCGCGAAGATTTCCGGAGCATTGCCGTCCGCCCCGCAATTCCGCACCCGTTGGCCTCCCCTGTGGATCAGATTCCTTGTCGGGCAGACACATGCAGCCCCTGCGGACGGTCCGGTTCTGCGCACCGAACGACGGGACAGCAGTCGCTTTCGCGAACACGGAGCCAGGTTCGGACCGGGAGTGTCCGCCGCGGGGCCGGGGTGGGGGCAAGCACGGCCCGAGGCGGGTGCGCGGCGCGCGGCGAACGGTGCGCGGCGAACGGTGCGCGGCGCGCGGCGAACGGTGCGATGCCCAAGGGCCGTGGACCGGCCCGGAGATGACGGTCACGCGCCGTCGGTGAAGCGGCTCGCTCTTCGTGTCGTTCGCGCCGGTATCCGATCACGGCGCCCCGGCCACGGCCCCACGGTGCCACCCGAAGTACACCCCCCGGCCGCCTCGCCGTCGGGCGGCAGCGGCCACGTTCCCGCGCTCGTCGGCACGGGGCGTATCCCTACGGCAGCTTGGCCGGATCCGGACGGCACCACCGGGATGCGGTCTGCGGTCACGGCACGGATTCGAGCCACCGGCCGAGACGCGTCGGCGCGGCCGAGAGACGGGCGCCCGTGCCGTGATGCGGGTCGCGATGCGGGTCGGCGGGTCGGCGGGTCGCGACGCGGGTCGCGTGATCAAGGCCACGGCTTCCGTCAGCGAGAGAACCGAGCGGAGGCGCCCCAGAGAGACCGCTCGGCCGTCAGCCGGTGGCGTCCGGAGCCCAGCCGGGCAACGGCTCGGTGCGGTCCCGCCACTCGGCCGGCGGCGCGCCGTCCGCCGCGGCCGCGACCACGCCGCCCACGATCGCGCAGGTGGTGTCCACATCCCCGCCCACCTGCGCCGTTGTCCAGAACGCCGCCTCGAAGTCCCCGAGGTGGCGGGCGGCCGCCCAGAGCGAGAACGGCACGGTGTCGTGGGCGCTGGTGCGGCGGCCGGAACCGAGCACCGCGGCGACCGTCCCGGCGTCGCCGTAGTCCAGCATGTCCAGAGCACGGCGCAGTCCCGCCTGCACGGCGCTGCGCGGAACGAGTTCGATCACCCCGCTGAGCAGGGATTCGGGGCTGCCGCAGCCCTCGGGGGCAGCCACCAGGGCCGCGGCGGCCGCGACCGCCATCGCCCCGGCGACGGCCTCACGGTGCTGGTGGGTGGTGTACGCGGAGATCTCCGCCTGATGCGTGGCCTGCTCCGCGTCGCCCGCGTACCAGGCGCCCAGCGGGGCGATCCGCATCGCGGCGCCGTTGCCCCACGACCCCTGGCCGTTGAACAGGGCGGACGCGAGTTCGCGCCAGTCGCCGCCCTCCCGGATGAGCCGGAGCATCCGGTTCACCGCGGGCCCGTAGCCGCGGTCGAAGTCGTGGTGCTCGGCGAAGGAACGGGCGAGCGCGTCCTGATCGATGCGGCCGTGTTCGGCGAGGACCGCCACCACCGAGCAGGCCATCTCGGTGTCGTCGGTCCACTGCCAGACACCCGGCGGCAGCGCGCGCCGCTTCAGCGCGGGGTAGTTCGACGGCACGAAGAACTGGGAGCCCAGTGCATCACCGACAGCCAGCCCACGCAGGCCGGCCAGGGCACGCTCACAGCGTCGCAACGGAGAAGGGTCAGCGCTCATCGCTCCGACACTCTAGCCGGTGGCGCCGTACGACTCGGGGGTGCACCAGCGCTCGAACGGCCGGTCCAGGTGGTAGCGGCCGCCTGTGCCGAGGATCAGCGTCCGGCTGTCGGCGTTCCCCGGGTTCGACAGTGACTCGAATTCGGCCACCGTCCAGTGGAACCAGCGCATGCAGAACAGCCGCATGGTCAGTCCATGGGTGACGAGCAGCACATTCGGCGGATGGTCGGGGTCCTCGAAGCTGCGGTGCAGGCTCTCCAGGAAGGCCCCGACCCGGTCGTAGACGTCCGCCCCCGACTCCCCCTGGGCGAAGCGGTAGAAGAAGTGCCCGTACGCGTCCCGGTAGATCTTCTGGAGCCGCACGTCCTCGGCGTCCTGCCAGTTGCCCCAGTCCTGCTCCCGCAGCCGCGGCTCCTCCCGGATCCGTACCCTCCGGGGGTCGAGACCGAGCGCGCGGAAGGTCTGGTGCGTCCGCCGGTACGGCGACACATAGGCGCTCACCCGCTCCTCCCCGAAGACCTCCCGCAGCCGCCGGCCGGCCTCCGTGGCCTGCCGCCACCCGGTCTCCGTCAGGTGGAGCGCATGATCGGGCTCGCGCTCGTAGACCGTGTCGTCGGTATTGCCCTCCGACTCTCCGTGCCGGAGGAGGACGATGCGCCGGGGCCGTGCCATGCGGCCACCATAGATCCGTCCTCCGGGGGCCGCCCCTCACGCCCGGTGGGGCGGCGGGGAGCCGGTCGTTCCGCGCCGTCGGCATCGGCTCCGGGGCACCGCGGGCGCTCCGCACCGGGCCGGGCACCGAGCCCGTGGGGCGGCCGAGCCCGTCGGGCGCCGACGTGGTGGCCCGGCGCACGCCCGGCGCGCCCGTCGTCGCCCCCGCTACCGGCTCCGGGAGCCTCGGGGGTCATCCGGCCGCAGACGGGCCCCGGCCGGGAGCCGCACCTGAGCCGCGCCCGGAGGTGGTACCGGCCCCCGGAGCGTGGTTCCCGGAGGTGGTACCGGTTCCCGGAAGGTGGTTCCCGGAGGTGGTACCGGTTTCCCGGAGGGTGTTCCGGCCCGGGCCGCGGCACGGTCCCGTCACACCGACCAGGAGGGCTCCAGCGCCACGACGTCACCGGCGAGCGCGGAGACATCGGCCTCGATCTGCGTCCGCAGGGCGAGCCGCTCCACCCGCTCCGTGCGGTACTTCCCGTGCTCGGCGGCGGAGTCCCACAGGGACAGCACCAGGAACTCGCTCCCCGGCGCCTCGCCGAAGAGGCCGCGCAGCATCCCGGGGGATCCGGCCATCGCCGGGTTCCACACCTTCTCCTGCATGAGCGTGAAGTGCTCCACCCGTTCGGGACGGACGCGGCAGTGCGCCACCCGCGCCACATCCGCGTCGGAGAAGACCGGCCGAAAACCGACCTTCACATCGAACCGGTGCTCGAAGAGCCGTATATGGGCGTCCTTGAACGTCCCCGACTGGGCCGCCGCGAGACGGTCGTGCGACCGCGCCATGAAGGAGTCGTAGAACGCCCGGCTCTCCCAGAAGGCGAAGAGGTGCGCCACACCGGGGCGCGCCCGGCTCCACCCGCCGCCCTGCCCCCGGAAGCCCGGCTCGCCGAGCAGCCCCGCCCACTTCCGCTGCCCCCGCTCGAAACCGCGGCGGTCCACCACGGTGCAGCGAATCCACTTGACCAGCACCGCGCCATCGTACGGCCCGCGACGTGCCCTGCATCACTCCCCGGCCGGGTCCGGTGACCCCGTACGCCCCCGGCGGTCCCGGGCGCCTCCCGCCCCGGGCACCGGCCGCGGAGCCGGTAGCGCGCGAGCACCCCGGCAGGCGGCCTGCCGCATGGCACCATGGGTAACCGGGTTGCAACACCTGGCAGTTACAGAGGGGATCCCGTGGGGGGGAGCCGTTCCCCAGCAGGCTCGAGCTCTGCCGGCGGTCGGGTACGGCCACCGGTCCGCGACGCTGCGGCACCCCGCGGACACATTCCACATCGGCGCGGTTCCGAGGAAGGGAAGTCTGGTGAACAGTCTCAACAAAGGGCTCAGGAAGGTCGAGGTCACGCTCAAATGGGACCCCAGCCCCGCGGGTGCGCCGGACAATGACCTCGACATCGTCGCCGCGACCTACTCCACGGAGAACCCGCCCGGCGAGCCCGCGTACCTGGTGCATTTCGACAGCCGTTCGCCCGACGGCACCATCACGCTCAACCGGGACAGCCGGACCGGCCAGGGATTCGGGTTCGACGAGGTGATGACGCTCGAACTCGACCGACTGGCCCCCGTGTACACCCGGGTCGTCGTGGGGGTGGCCATTCAGCAGAGCGAGGGCCGGAAGACCTTCGGTGACATCGAGAGCACCGGCGTGCGGATCGTCGAGGACCATCACGAGTTGCTGACGGACGACTTCGCCGGGGTTTCCGGCGCCACAGCGGCGACCGTGGCCGAATTCAGCCGTGACGAATCCGGCGCATGGACACTCCGCCGGTCCATGCGGGGTTTCGACGCCGACCCCGCCTCCTTCACCGCACTGATGGGCGGCCTTCCCACCTGACCGCACCGGACGCTCCCGTCCGGCCTGCCCGGGGGCGGTGGGTTCACCCGCCGCCCCCGGGCGCCGCATGGCCGCACCGGGCACCAACCCCGGACCGGGGTATCGACATGTCCAATTCCAGCCATGGAGACGAGATGTGACGGTGTCTCTGTTCACCCTGCACGGCAGCATGATCTAGATCACCCTGTGATCTGCACAATAAGCCGGTCTCGATGAGTCGCTGACGATGGTACGACCCCGATTCCTGACCGGAAGGCTCTCCCCCCTGATGTCGACGACATCCCTGACGGCTTACCAGAGAGATGTGTGGACGGCCGGTTCCCAGCACGAGGACTCGCCCCAGTTCAACTGCGTTCTCCATGAGCGCGTCGAAGGCGAACTCGATCGCGCGACTCTCGTCACAGCTGTGGAACAGGTACTGCAACGCCACGACACATTTCGTTTACGCTTCGACGAACACGACGGAACACCGTGTCAATGGTCCGTTTCCGAAGGCCCGAAGCTCCGCGTCCTCGATCTCTCGGGAGAATCCGACCCGGCCGCTTCCTGCGCCGCATGGAGGGAACGCACTCTCCAGCGGCCTCTTCCGCTCCGGCGCAGCCCCATGGTGGAGGTGTCGCTGCTGCTGGAAAGCCCTTCGGTGACGCACCTGCACCTCAAGGCACATCACATCGTCGCCGATGGCTGGACTCTCAACCAGTTGTCCCATCAGATCTTCGCGGACTATGCGAGGATTCGGCGCGGCGAGGAATCCTCCGGCGACTCCTCCTCCTATCTCGAATTCGCACAGGAGGAACGCGCCTACCGCGCCTCCGCGGAGTGCACCCGCGACCGGGAATTCCATCGCAGCAGGCTGGCCGACGTAACTCCGGCGCTGTTCGCCCACCGGGCCGTCGACGGTTCCGCGCAGCGGGCACGCCACTCGTTCCTGCTGGAAGGTCCCCTGATCGCACAGATCCGGGCGGCCGGCCTGTCACCCTTCGCCTATATCGCCGCCATGCTCGGCACCTGTCTCTCCCGGATCCACCGCGCCGAGGAAGTGACGATCGGCGTCCCCTTCCTGAACCGTCCCGAAGAGCATCACCAGGACGTTCTGGGCCACTTCGCGAATACCCTTCCGCTGCGGATCCGGACGGAGGGCGGGCAGTCGGTGCGTGATCTCGTCGCCGACGTCCGGCAGGCGACATCGGCCATCCGCCGGCACGAGCGGACGGCTCTCGGGGACGTGCTGCGGGACATTCCCGGGCTTCCCGCCGGAACACGGCAGTTGTCCGACGTCACGTTCTCCTATATGCGGTATCCGCGGGCCTCCCGGCTCCCCGGAATCACCCGTGCACTGACCCTGCAGGCTCCGTCGCACGATCAGGACGCCCTGGCCGTCTATGCCATCGCGTTCGACGACGTCGACCATGTCCAGGTCGATCTGGACTACGCCTGCGACGTCTTCGACGCAGACCTCCCCGTGGAGGCCGTGGCCCGGCATCTGAAGGTCCTGCTCACCGAGGGCGTCGGCCGGCTGGACGAGCCGGTGTCGGCGGTGCCGATGCTCACCCCCGCGGAGCGCCGGGACCTGCTGGCGGAGCACAGCCGGGGGCCCGTCGTCCCGTTCGCCGACGAGGCCACCTTGTCCTCCCTGTTCGAGGCGCAGGCGGCCCGGCACCCGGACCGGGTCGCCGTCGTCGCCGCCGGCAGCGGCGCGTCGCTGACCTACGGCGAACTCGATGCCCGGGCCAATCAGGTGGCGCGGGCCCTGCGGGCCGACGGGGTGCGGCCGGGCGACCGGGTCGCCCTGCTCATGGAGCGCGGACCGCAGCTGCTGGTGGCGCTGTTCGGCATCCTCAAATCCGGTGGTGCGTACGTACCGGTGGACCCCGGCTATCCGGCGGACCGCATCCGCTTCCTGCTGGAGGACAGCGGGGCCCGGATCGTGCTGGCCGACGACGTGGACCGGGCACCGGACGTGGCGGGGACGGCGGTCCGCCGGCCGGCCGACCTGCTGCACGGGCCGGCCGGCCCGCTCGAACCGGTCGCCACCTCGCGCGACCTCGCCTATGTCATCTACACCTCCGGTTCGACCGGCAGGCCCAAGGGCGTCATGGTCGAGCACCGGTCGGTGGTCAACCGCCTCGCCTGGATGCAGCGGCAGCATCCGCTCGGAGAAGGGGACATGCTGCTGCAGAAGACCCCGGTCTCGTTCGACGTCTCGGTGTGGGAGCTGTTCTGGTGGGCCGTCGAGGGCGCCGGACTGGTGCTGCTGCCGCCCGGTGGTGAGAAGGACCCCGAGCAGATGCTGCGGGCCGTTCGCGATCACCGGGTCAGTGCCCTGCACTTCGTCCCCTCCATGCTCGGCCCGTTCCTCGACCTGCTCCAGGAGTCGCCGGAGCGGGCGGAGGAGGCGGCCCGCTCGCTGCGGTTCGTCTTCTGCAGCGGTGAGGCGCTCGCGACAGCGCAGGTCGACCGCTTCAACCGGGTGTTCACCCAGGGCCGTTCGCCGCGCCCGGCACTGGTGAACCTCTACGGCCCGACCGAGGCCACCGTGGACGTGTCGTACCACAGCTGTCCCACCGACCCGGACCGTCCGGTCGGCCGCGTACCGATCGGCCGGCCCATCGACAACATCCAGCTGTACGTCCTGGGCCCGGACGACCACCTCCAGCCGTCCGGCGTACCGGGCGAGTTGTGCATCGGCGGCGTCGGCGTGGCCCGCGGCTATCTGGACCGTCCGGACCTCACCCGGGAGAAGTTCGTCGACGACCCGTTCACCCCGGGCGGCCGGCTGTACCGCACCGGTGACCTGGTGCGTCTGCTGGCCGACGGCGAGCTGGAGTACCTGGGCCGGCTGGACGGACAGGTCAAGATCCGGGGGAACCGGGTGGAGCTCGGCGAGGTCACCAACGCGCTCCTGACCGCCCCCGGGGTGCACGAAGCCCTGGTGGTGGACCGCGCCACGGCGGCGGCCGGAACCCAGCTGGTGGGCTATTACACCGCCGGCTCCGACCTCCCTGTGGCCGGGCTCCGCACTCATCTCGCCCGGTCCCTGCCACCGTTCATGATCCCGTCGCACTTCCTGCGGATCGGCCGGATCCCGCTCACCCCCAACGGCAAGGCCGACCGCCGGGCCCTGCCCGCTCCCGGCACCTCCGGCGGAGCGGCCGGGCACCAGGAGCCGCGCACCCCGGTGGAGACGGTGCTCGCCGAGGTCTGGGCCGAGGTGCTGGGCGTGGAGCGCGTCGGGGTGCACGACGACTACTACGCACTGGGCGGCGACTCGATCCTGATGCTCCGGATCCGCGCCCTGGCCGAGCGGCGGGGGGTGACCTTCGCCCTGGGCGACCTGGTGCGGAGCCCCACCGTCGCCGGTCTGGGCGCCTCGGCCGACACCGCGGAGCCGGCACCCGAACCCGGTCTCGCCCCGTTCGCCCTGGTCTCCGGTGTGGACCGGGCCCGGCTCGGCGATGCGGAGGACGCCTATCCCCTCACCCGGCTCCAGCTGGGCCTGATCTATCACAGCCGGCGCCAGGAGAGTTCGGCCGTCTACAAGGACGTCTTCCGGTACACCCTCCGCATGGCCTGGGACGAAGCCGCGTTCCGCCGGGCGTTCGACCGGCTGGTGGCCCGCCACCCGGTGCTGCGCGCCCACTTCGACCTGACCGGTGAACCGCTGCAGATCGTCCGGCCCACGGTGCGGGGCGGCCTGGAGGTCGCCGACCTGCGGGCGTACGGTGCCGCGGAGGCGGAGTCCCGGATCGAGGAGCACATCCGGCACCGCCGCTTCCACGACTACGCCTTCGAGCGGGCACCGCTGTATCTGTTCCGTGCCCATGTCCGGCCGTCCGCCGTCGACCTGGTCCTCAGCTTCCACCATGCGCTGCTGGACGGCGGCAGCGTGGCCAACCTCCTCGGGGAACTGCTCGAGGACTACGCGCACGGGCTCGGGCTGCCCACCGGCCCCGTCCCGGACACCCCGCTCCCCTCGGCCGCGCACCACGTCCTCGCCGAGCGGCGGGCCCTGGAGCACGAGGAGAGCCGGCAGTACTGGCGGGCGAAGCTGGACGGACGCACCCCCGTCCAGATCGACGCCTTCCGGCCGCACCAGCCCGCGGACGGCGGCGAGGAAACGATCGTGCGGCTGGTCGAACTGCCGGCGGAGACCGGAACCCGGCTGCGGGCACTGGCGCAGGAGCGGGCGCTGTCGGTGAAGTCGGTGCTGTTCGCCGCGCACGGACTGACCCTGGGCACGCTCACCGGCACCGCGGAGGTGACCACCGGGCTGGTCTCCCACGGCCGTCCGGAGCGGGCGGGGGCGGAGCGCATCGCCGGACTGTTCCTGAACACCCTGCCCATCAGGATCAGTACCGCCGCGGAGAGCCGGCTCGACATCGCGCGCGAGGCCCTGCGGCAGGAGCGGGAGAGCCACCCCTACCGGCACTACCCGCTGAGCGCCGTCCAGGAGGACCTCGGCGGCGGCACGGTGATCGAGACCGCCTTCAACTATGTGCACTTCCAGCAGCTCGCCCCGGTCCTGGGGCTGGACGGCATCGAGCTGACCGGCTTCCGCACCTGGGAGGAGACCAACTTCACGCTGCTGGTCAACGCCGTCACCGACCCGGTGGACCACCGGGTGCGGCTGCGCATCGACTGCGACGGACGGACCTTCACCCCCGAGCAGGCCGACCTCTACGCCGACCTCTACGTCCGGACCCTGCAGCGGCTGGTGGACCGGCCCGACGAGGCGCCCGACCAGTCCTTCCTCGCCGAGGAACCGCGGCCCGCCCCGGCCCCGCTGGACGATCCCCGGGACACCGTGGTGACCTTGTTCGACCGGCAGACCGCCCGTACCCCCGGGGCGACCGCCCTGGTCATGGGCGGGGAGCGATGGAGCTACGCACAGCTGTCCGCCGCGGCGGCGGCCGTGGCCGGAAAGCTGCGAGCACTCGGCGCCCCGCACGGTGCCCGGACCGGCATCGCCATGGACCGCTCCCCCGGAACGATCGCGGCGATCCTCGGGGCGCTACGCGCCGGGACGACGGTGGTGCCCCTGGACACCGGGTATCCCGAGAAGCGTCTCCGGAGCATGATCGAGCAGGCCGGGCCGTTCCGCGTCATCGCCCATGCCCGGTACGCCGGCCTGATCGGTGACCCGGCGCTGCTGCTCCCCGCGGAGTCCGTGACCGAACCGGGCCCCGGCGCCGACGAGGCGGAACCGCCCGTGATCGATCCGGAGGACCCCGCGTATCTGCTGTTCACCTCCGGCTCCACCGGGGAGCCCAAGGGCGTGTCGATGCCCCACCGGGCGCTGGCCAACCTCGTGGCGTGGCAGGCCCGGACCGCCAGCGGCGCCGTCGGCGGCGGCACCCTGCAGTACGCCCCGCTGAGCTTCGACGTGTCCTTCCAGGAGATCTTCTCCACGCTCTGCTCGGGCGGCACCCTGCACCTGGTGCCGGACGACGTCCGCCGGGACATGCCCGCACTGCTGCGTTTCCTCGACGAGCAGGGCGTGGAGCGGGTGTTCATGCCCTACGTCGCGCTCCAGCAGCTCGCCGAGGCGGCGGACGGCCTCGGCCTCGTCCCGTCCCGGCTGCGGGTGCTGATCTCCTCGGGCGAGCAGCTACGCGTCACCGAGGAGATCCGCCGGCTGTGCCGCCGGCTGCCGGGGGTGGTGCTGGAGAACCAGTACGGCCCGACGGAGACCCATGTCGCCACCCGCTTCACCATGACCGGCGACCCGTCCGCGTTCCCGGCGCTGCCCCCGATCGGTACCCCCATCGACGGTGTCGAGGCGTATGTGCTCGACGCCCGGCTGCGCCCGGTGCCGCCCGGGGTCCGCGGGGAGGTGTACCTCGGCGGCAGCTGTCTGGCCCAGGGCTACGCGGGCCGGCCGGACCTGACGAAGGAACGATTCCTCGACCATCCCTTCGGCCGCCCCGCCCTCGTCTACCGGACGGGGGACCTCGGCATGGTGCTGCCCGGTGGCGACATCGTGTGCGTGGGCCGCGCCGACACCCAGGTGAAGGTCCGCGGCTTCCGGGTCGAACCGGCCGAGGTGGAACTGGCCGTCACCGCGTTCGCCGACGGCTGCCCGGGGCTGCGGGAGGCAGCCGTCGTCGCCCGGCGGCGCGGCGCGGACGATGCCTTCCTCAGTGCGTTCCTCGTCGGGGACCCGGCGTCCGTGGACCTCGGCGACCTCGCCCGGCACCTGCGGAGCGTGCTGCCGGAGTACATGGTTCCGTCGCACTTCCAGTGGCTGGAACGCCTGCCGCTGACGCCCAGCGGCAAGCGCGACGACGCCGCACTGGGGCGGATTCCGCTCACCGGGACGGCCGGCTCCGGCACCACGACCGCGCCGCGCGACGAGCACGAGCGGGTGATCGCCGAGATGCTCGGCGACCTCCTCCAGGTGACCGGACTCGGCGTGCACGACAACTTCTTCGACCTCGGCGGAACCTCGCTCACCGCGATGCGCCTGGTCGTCTCGGTGGAGCAGCGCTACGGCGTCGGCATCCCGCTGGGCCGGCTGATCGCCGCACCCACCGTCGCCGAACTGGCCGCCGAGGTGCGCTCCGCGGTCTCCGGCGGCGCCCCCGCGCCGTTCGACCCGCTGGTGGCGATCCGCCCGCAGGGAGACAGGCCGCCGCTGTTCATGGTGCATCCGATGGGCGGCAACGTGCTCTGCTATCTGCCCTTCGCCCAGTACCTGCCGGACGACCAGCCGCTGTACGCGCTGCAGGCCGCGGGGGCGGACCCGGGGACCGAACCGCTGCGGAGCATGGAGGAGATCGCCGCCTCCTACGTGTCCGCGCTGCGCCGGATACAGCCGCACGGCCCGTACACGATCAGTGGCTGGTCCTTCGGCGGCTTCGCCGCGTTCGAGATCGCCCGGCAGCTGCGGGAGGCGGGCGAGGAGGTCTCCCGGCTGATCCTGCTCGACACCACCGCGGTCGACACCGAGCAGCGGAACCAGTACACCGAGGACGCCCTGCTGGGCTGGTTCTTCTGGGAGCTGCTCTGGCTGGAGCGCGGCGGCGCCTCGCCGGTCGAGGAGATCCCGGACGACATCACCTCCCTGGACGGCAGGTTCGCCTACATCGCCCGGCGCGCCACCGAGGCCGGAGTGCTGCCGGCGGGCAGCTCGGGAGCCGTGATCGGCCGGCTGTTCCGCGTGTACGAGGCGAACTGGAACGCCACGCTCGCCTACCGGCCGGAACCCTCCGCCCATGAGCTCACCCTGATCCGCGCGACCGAGCCGCTGCCCGAGGTCCTCGCCGCGATGCACGGTGCCGCGGGCAGTCGGCACCGGGACCCGGCGAACGGCTGGGGAGCCCTGGCGGGCGGCGGCCTCGACGTCATCGGCGTACCCGGCGATCACCTCACGATCATGGAAGAACCCCATGTCGGGCACGTGTCCCGGACCGTTGCCCGCATCATCCGCACGGCTCCGGCCGATGCTTCGAAGGAGAACTGACACCATGCCGGAGAACCGACCCACCAAGGTCCTGATCATCGGTGCCGGGATCGGCGGACTGACGCTCGCCATCGCGCTCCGCAGACTCGGCATGGAGGCCGTGGTCCACGAGCGGGCCACGGAGCTGCGCGCCGCGGGCTCCGGGCTGTCGGTGACGAGCAATGCCATGGCCGCGCTGGACACCCTCGGCATCGATCTCCACCTGACCAAACGGGGCCAGGCCGTGACGTCGTTCGACGTCCGCAGCCCCCGCGGCCGGCTGATCCGGCGGCTGCCGCTGCCCGAGATCGGCGCCGAACTGGGCGTGCCCACCGTGTGCATCAGCCGCACGGATCTGCAGCAGGCGCTGCTGGAGGCGGCGGGCGACACCCCGATCGTCCTCGGTTCGGCCGCCACCCGCGTCGAACCGGACGGCACCGTCCACTTCGAGGACGGCACCACGGCCCGGGGCGACGTCGTGGTCGGCGCCGACGGGTTCCACTCCGTCGTGCGTCGCGGGATCGTCGGCCCCGAGGAGGCCCGGGACGGCGGCTACGTCTGCTGGCTGGGGATCGTGCCCTTCAGCCATCCGCGGCTGTCCACCGGGGGCGTCGTCCACTACTGGGGCAGCGGACAGCGGTTCGGTCTGATCGACATCGGGCACGGCCGCGTCTACTGGTGGGGTACGAAGAACATGCCCCCGTCCCGGTCCCTGAACTGGCAGGGGGACCAGGACGAGATCCTGAGCGCCTACTCCGGCTGGGCCGAGGAGACCCAGGCAGCGGTCCGGGCCACCCCGCCGGAGGACATCCTGGCCGTGGGTTCCCGCTACCGCACGTTCCAGGACCGCTGGGGGGAGGGCCCGGTGACGCTGCTCGGCGACGCGGCCCACCCGATGCCCACCAGCCTCGGGCAGGGCGCGGCGATGGCGATGGAGGACGCCGTGGTCCTGGCCAGGACCCTCGCCGGAGCGACCGACCTCCCCGCCGCCCTGCGGACGTACGAGGACCGGCGCCGGGAGCGGACCCGGGCCGTCGTGAACGCCTCCATCGCGACGAGCGATATGGAGCAGCTGGAGAACCCGCTGCGCCGGCTGGCCCGCGACAGCTATCTGCGGCTGGTCCCGAACCGCACGCTGCTCCGCCAGCAACGTGCGGCGCTCACCTTCCCGGGCATCCCGGACTGACCCGACAGCCGGAA
>NZ_JBYITE010000016.1:0-127672 GCF_057709105.1 Streptomyces sp. bgisy100 | reverse complement strand
CCACCCCTGCGCCCCCACCCCCTGACGTCCACCCAGCCCTGCGGCACCGCGCCCTGCCATCGCCACCCCTGCGCCCCCACCCCCTTGCGCTCACCCGGCCCTGCGGCACCACCCGCGGACGTCCCGGCCGGTGGGCCGTCGTGGCGCGCCGCCGTGTTCAGTCGGTTCGGTGGCGCCGTGCATCTGGGGTCATCGAGTCGGCTTGGCCGCACCCCTTGCGTGCAGAACCGGCCCGTGGCGTCGTGCCCTTGTGCTCGGTTGGTTCGGTGGCGCCAGTTCTCTGGTAGTTCCTCCGCCCTGGTGGCCCTCGGGCTCGTGTGGCTCTATGGGGGGTGTGGGGTCAGACGAGCCAGCCGAGTTGTTGGGCTCGTACGCCGGCCTGGAAGCGGCTGGTGGCGCCCAGTTTGTCCATGAGGTCGGCGGTGATGCGGCGCAGGGTGCGGATGGAGACGCCGAGTTCGCGGGCGATGGCCTCGTCCTTCAAGCCCGCGTTGAGCAGGCGCAGGACCGAGGCCTGCTGGGCGTCGAGCGGGGTGTCGGCCGGTGGTGCGGGGGCGTCGGCGGAGAGGAGGGCCGCGCTGTGCCAGCAGTGTTCGAAGACCAGGCGCAGCAGGTGGGTGATGAGGGGGCCTCGGGTGACCAGTGCGGCGGTCTGGCCCTCGATGCCCGGGGCGGGGGTGAAGGCGATCGAGTTGTCGACGACGATCAGCCGGAACGGGATGGTGGTGGCCAGCCGCACCTCGGCGCCGATCTCCTCCAGTTCGCGTAAGTAACGGACTCCGTGGGGAGTCCGGGAGGTCGACGCCAGGTGGATGGTCCGCATGACGACGCCGCGTTCGATGGCCCGGGCGTTGCGGGCGATGCGGGCGGGCGTGCGTCTCTCGACCACGGGGCCGGGGTGCATGCTGAGGACTTCGTGTTCGGCGACCTCGGAGGTGCTCTCCAGGGACGCCGAGATGTTCTCCATGCCGATGATCAGTTCGGCGGAGGCCAGACTGGCCTGGCTGTGGTACTGGTCGGCGAGTTCGGTGGAGAGCAGCCGGATGGCCTTGCGGAGCCGTACGGACTCCGCCAGCCAGCCCTCGGCCGACTCCTCGGCACGCAGGGTGAGTCTGGCGAGCGCTTTCTCCACGGACACGGTCGTCACGCGGCCCGAGCCGTCGTCGGAGAGCACGCCGATCTCCTGGAGCAGCCGGGTGGCCTCGGCGAATTCCTCTTCGTCGAGCCCCGTACGTCGGCGAACTTCCTCCATGCCCAGGGTGGGTTCATTCAGCATGCTGCGGTAGAGACGAGCCAGTGAGGTTCTGTCCTTACCCAGGTCCACAGCAACCCCTTTCCAGAGGCTAAGCGGAAGGAGCGGGGCCGCTGTCCGCTGTGCGCCATGGCAGCCTGCGGCCAGGCACTTTCACTTTACGCGGGGCTGTCGGCCAGGAGAGTCTCTTTGTCAGGGAAACTCCGCTCCGGCGGATGTTTCGTTCAATGTTGGATTAACCGGGGGTGGTTGGAGTGCACACGACTGCGGGGGGACGCGGCACCAAGAGCGCGGCAAGACGCGTGGTGCGCGGAGTCGTCGGGGGATGTGTCGTGCTGATCGTCGGCGTGGGTCCGGCCGGTGCGGCCTCGGCACAGGGGATGTCACAGGTTGCGGCGCAGGCCGATGCGCTTTTGGCGGAGAACGACTTCGAGTGGGGCTGAGTTCCCCCGGCGGGAACTCGGTTGTCCGAAAGTCTTCCCGGTCGCTCCGCAGGCGCGGAGAAAAGGCCGTTCGAATTCCGTGAGAACTCTTCGCTTTTGCGTTCCGCGGTGAATTCGGAATCCGTCATTCGCGTCGCACGCCGTGCCGAGAAGGACCCACGATGGAGATTTCACTGTCCCGACGCGTGCTCCGGCACGGTCGGCTGAACCCACACGCGCCCGCCCTGCTCGGGCACGGCAGGACGACGACGTACCGGGAGCTCCTGGGTCTGGCCGCCACCGCGGCGGCCGGGCTCGGGCCCCGGGACGGCCGGGAGCCGGCCGCGGACACCGTCCGCCCGGCGGCGCTGGTGGCTGCCAAGTCGCCCGCGGCGGTGGCGGTGGTGCTCGGCGCTCTGCTGGTGCGCCGGCCGCTGCTGCTGGTCTCGCCCGAGCTGGGGGAGGAGGCGCTGACCGCGCTGCTCTCCGCGGCCGGCGCGGAGCGGCTGCCCGATCCGGAGGTGCTGGTCGCGGGTGCGGCCGTGCCCTCCGGTGCCGGTGAGCCCGCGGCCCGCGACGGGGACCCGGGGGACACCGCGCTGCTGCTGACGACCTCGGGATCCACCGGGCTGCCCAAGGTCGTACCCCTGTCCTTCGGCGCGGTGGACCGGTTCACCGGCTGGGCGGCGGAGCACTTCGGCCTCACGCCGGAGAGCACCGTGCTCAGCCACGCGCCGCTCAACTTCGATCTGTGTCTGCTCGACATCTGGGCGACGCTGGGCAGCGGCGGCTGCGTGTCCCTCGTCGACCAGGGGCTCGCCGGCAACCCGGCCCATCTGCGGGAGACGCTCCAGGCCCGCCCGGTGGACCTGGTCCAGGGCGTGCCGCTGCTGTACGACCTGCTCGCCCGCTCCGGGGCGCACTTCGGCTCGGTGCGGCATGTGCTGGTCACCGGGGAGGCGATGGCGCCGCGGGCGTTCGCCGCCCTGCCGGAGCTCTTTCCCGGGGCCCGTTTCCACAACGTCTACGGCTGCACCGAGACCAACGACAGCTTCGTGCACGAGATCGACCCCGCCGGCCCGATGCCGTACGGCTCGCTGCCGCTCGGCCGGGAGCCGGTGCCGGGGGCCGAGGCCTGGGTGCGGGCCGACGACGGGACGGTGGTCGAGGGGCCGGGGCGCGGCGAACTCGTCGTCCGCACCCCCTTCCAGGCGACCGGATACCTGGTCGCGGGCCCCGCGGAGAGCCCGTTCGTCGCCGGTCCGGACGACGGTCCGGTGCCCTGGTACCGCACCGGTGACCTGGTGCGGCGCCACGAGGACGGGACGCTGACCCTGGAGGGCCGCCGGGACTTCGTCGTCAAGGTCCGCGGTGTCCGGATCAACACCGCGGAGGTGGAGGCGGCGCTCTCCGCGCACCAGGAGATCGTCGAGGCCGCGGTGCTCGCGCTGCCGGACGAGCAGGCCGGCAAGCGGCTCCACGCCGTGGTGCGCCGCGCCGACGGATCCCGGCTCAACAACCTGACGCTGCGCCAGTACCTGGCGCAGCGGCTGCCGCGGGCGGCGGTCCCGTCCACGGTCGCGTGGGCCGAGGCCCCGCTGCCCCGTACCTCGACCGGAAAGGTCGACCGCGCGCTGGTGCCCCGTCCCGTCCCGGCCCCGGCCCGGGACTGACGCACACCGCGTACCGCACACGTACGAACACGCATTGCAAGGGGAGAGGCCATGACCCGCACCGAACAGATCAAGCGTTTCCTGATCGACGAGTACGCACTCGACATCACTCCGGACGAACTGGCCGACGACTACGACCTGCTGGCGAGCGGTGTCATCGACAGCCTCGGGCTGCTCACCCTGGTGAGCTGGCTGGAGAGCACCTTCGGTCTGGACATGGACACCCTGGACATCGCGCCGGACAACTTCCGTACGGTCGCGGCGATAGACGCCTTCTGCGCCCCGAAGGCGCTGACACCGGAGGGGCGGTGACCCGGTCCCGGCTGCTGCCCGCGCTCACCGCACACGAGCCGGTGACCGGGGCGGAGCCGTGGACGGACTTCTGGGACCGGCTGGAGTCGGGCGCGACGGCGCAGGGCGAGGCGCTCGCGGTGCTGGCCTCCCTGTCGACGGCGCTGCCGGACGCCGGCACGCTCGACGCCCTGCTCCGGTCGCTGGACGCCCGCGCCCCGCGGGCCGGCGGCTCCTGGTCCGGCACCGTGAACGTGGTGGGCACCGGCGGCGGGCCGCCCACCTTCAACCTCTCCACCGCGGCCTGTCTGGTCGCGGCCGCCGCCGGGGCCCGGGTGGTGAAGTCCGGCTCACGCGGCTACACCAGCCGCTACGGCTCGGTGGACATCCTGGAGCGGCTCGGCGTCCCGCTCGCCGGTTCGTACCCGGAGTGCGAGGACATGCTGGAGCGGTACGGCGTGGTGTTCGCCGGGCCGTTCGTCTACCCGCGCGAGCTGACCCTGCTGGCCCGCGGCATCATGCCGTTCGGGATCAAGCAGGTGGGCCGGGCGGTGAACACCCTGGGGCCGTTCCTGCCCCGGCTGCCGGTCACCGCGCAGCTGACCGGGGTCGCGGACCCGCGGGTGCTGCCCGTCCTCACCGAGCTGGCCGCGCTGCGGGCGGTCGGCGGGCGGCAGCTGTGGCTGGTGCACAACGGGCTCGGCGTGGACGAGCTGGTGAGCTTCGCGGAGAACCGGATCGGCGTGGACGGCGGCGCCCCGCGGGTGCTCGCCCCGGAGGGGGCCGACTTCGGGCCCGGCACCCTGGCCGATCTGGCGCCGGCCGCCGAGGGCACCCCGCCCGGCCCCCAGCTGCGGGAACTGCTCGCGGGCCGGGGACCGCGCGCCGCCGTGGAGTCCATCCGGCTGAACGCGGCCGCCGCGGCCGTCGCCTCCGGCGCGTACGCCGAGTGGTCCACGGCCCTGGACGCGGCCCGGGACGCCATGGCCTCCGGGGCCGCGGTGGATCTGGTGGAGCGGCTGCGGGCGCACCGTGCCGCGCCCCCGGCGGTGATGGTCCATGGCTGACACCCGCGCCGCGCCGCCCGCGCCGCGCCCGTTCTTCCCCGGCCGGGGCCCCGGCGACCCCGGGCTGGCGGTCTTCCTGAACGCGGGCGATCCGGGCCCGCCGGAACGCTTCGAGGAACTGCTGCTCCGGCTGGACGGGCTGGGCGTCGACTGCCTCGAACTGGCCGTGCCCTTCCCGGACTCGGTCACCGACGGGCCCGTCATCCGGCGCTCCGCCCGCCGGGCCCTGGACCGCGGCACGGACCTGGCGGCCGCCCTGGGAATGCTGGCGCGGGTGCGCCCCTGGCTGCGGCACACCCGGGTCGCGCTGCTCGCCGACTGGCGGCACACCGTGCGCCCGGCGGGGCCGGAGCCGTTCATGCGGCAGGTGCGGGAGGCCGGGGCGGACGCCGTTCTCGTCCACGGCGCTCCCCCCTTGGCCCGTCCCCGCTGCGCGGAGGCGGCGCGGGAGGCGGGCCTGCCGACCGTGGCGACCTGCTACGCCTCGTCCCCACCCGCGGTGCGGGAGGAGGCCGCGCGGTCGGCCTCCGCCTATCTGTACCTCGTCGCCCACTACGGGCGTTCCGGATCCGCCGCCCCCGACCCGGAGGCCCTGCGGCCCGTCCTGGCCGGTCTCGCCCGGCCGGGCGTCGCCCCGGTCGCGGTCGGCTTCGGGGTCCGTACCGCCGCCGACGTGCGGGCGATGGGCCGGCTGGGCGCGGACGCCGCGATCGTCGGCACCGCCCTGGTGGGCCGGCTGGAGGAGGCGCTGCTGGCCGGGCGGGACCCGGTGGCCGCGGCCGAGCACTTCGTACGAGATCTGCTGCGATCCGCGGCACCGGACGCCGCGTCGCCGAGCACCAACGGGAGGAACGCATGATTGTCCGTCAGCTTGAGGAAGTGCCCTGCGTCGAGTGGGGGAACGGCCTGAGCCGCCGGTTCCTCGTCGCGGACGACGGCATGGGCTACACCGTCACCGACACCCTGGTCAGCGCGGGCACCAAGTCCCTGCTGGAGTACAAGAACCACTTCGAGGCCTGCTACTGCATCTCGGGCCGCGGCGAGGTCGTCGACATGGCGGGCAACAGCACGCCGGTGAGCCCCGGCACCCTCTACGCCCTCGACCGGAACGACGCGCACTGGCTGATCGCCCATCCGGAGGAGGATCTGCGGCTGATCTGCGTCTTCTCCCCGGCGCTGCGCGGCGACGAGCGGCACTCCCTCGGCGACGACGCCGCCTCCCACTACTGAGCACGCGGCCGGCCCGGCAGCACCGACGGCCCCCACCACAGGAGCAGCAGTGATCGAATGGACCAGGGAGCAGCGCGAGCTGCGCGAAGGTCTCACGCCGTGGTTCGCCCGCCTGGGCGAGGAGCATCTGCGCTACGACGCGGACGCCGAATTCCCGCGCGGGCCCTGGGCCGCGGCGGCGGACAGCGGACTGCTGGGGCTGCCGTTCGACGAGGAGTGGGGCGGGCTCGGGCAGTCGCTGCTCACCACCATGTACATGCTGGAGGGGCTGGGGTACGGCTGCCGCAACGGCGGGCTGAACTTCTCCGTCACCACCCATCTGGCCTCCACCGGGGTGCCGTTGCAGCGCTTCGGCTCCGCGGAGACCAAGCGGCGGTACCTCCCGAAGGTCTGCGACGGTTCGCTGATCGGCGCCCATGCCATCAGCGAACCGGACGTCGGCTCGGACGCGCTGAACATGCGCACCAGCGCGGTGCGCGACGGCGACGGCTATGTGCTGCGCGGCTCCAAGGCGTTCGTCAGCAACGGGCCGGTGGCCGGGCTGGTCATGGTCTACGCCCGGACGGATCCCACGGCGGGCCCGCTGGGGCTCAGCGTGTTCGCCGTGGAACGGGACACCCCTGGGCTGGAGTTCGGCACGCCGATCGCCAAGATGGGGCTGAAGTCCTCCCCGCTGTGCGAGCTGTTCCTCGACGACTGCCGGGTGCCCGCGTCCGCGCTGGTCGGGCGGCCCGGCACCGGTTTCCTGATCCTCGACCACGTCATGAAGTGGGAGATCCTCTGCTCCTTCGCGGTCGTGCTGGGCGAGATGCGGCAGCGCATGGAGCGCTGTGTCGAGTACGCCCGGAAGCGCACCGCCTTCGGGCAGCCGATAGGCGACTTCCAGGCCGTCTCCCACAAGATCGTTGACATGAAGATCGGCGTGGAGACCGCCTCCAAGTGGCTCTACGACACCGCGCAGAAGCTCACCGCGGGGCAGTCGGTCACCACCGACCTGGCGATCGCCAAGCGCGTCGTCAGCGAGGCGAACCTGGCCTCCGCGCTCAGCGCCGTACAGGTCTTCGGCGGCAACGGCTACACCGCCGAGTACGGCCTGGAGCAGGAGCTGCGCAACGCGGTCGGCGGGACGATCTACTCGGGCACCTCCGAGATCCAGTCCTCCCGCATCGCCGCCGCCCTGGGCCTGTGACCGCATCCGCAGGCCACGGCCTCCACCTTCCGACCGGACGGGGTTCCCGCATGGAGTTCGCACCCTCGCTCAGCAGCACCGCCTTCCTCGACCACGACTCCCCGGAGATCCGGCGGTTCGTCGAGGATGTGCTGCCCGACGGCGGCCAGGACCCCCGCGACCGCGCGGTGAAGCTCTACTACGCCGTGCGCGACCGGATCCGCTACGAGATCTACGGCGCCGACCTCTCCCGCGAGGGGCTCACCGCCTCACAGGTGCTCAAGGCCGGCAAGGGGATGTGCCTGCACAAGTCGGTGCTCTACGTCTCCGCGCTGCGGGCCGTGGACATACCGGCCCGGATCGTGCTCACCGATGTGCGCAACCACCTCTCCTCGGAGGCGGTACGGGAGTTCATCGGCGGCGAGGTCTTCCACTACCACGCCCTCACCTCCCTCCACCTGGGCCGCTGGATCCGGGCGACCCCGGTCTTCAACCGGCTGCTGTGCCGGCTGTACGGCATCAGCCCGCTGGAGTTCGACGGCCGGGACGACAGCCTGCACCACCCCTACGACGAGAACGGCCGGGCCCACATGGAGTTCCTGCAGGAGCACGGGGAGTTCGACGACCTCCCGTACGACCGGGTGCTCGACGGGCTGCGCCGGGAGCACCCGGGGATCTTCACCGGGCCCGCGGCGGCGCGCTTCGTGCCCGGCTCCCTGGAGGCGGACGCCCGCTCCGCCCCCGCACCGCGCTGAGCGCACACACCCGGAAAGACCGAGAGGACCACCGCCGTGAAATCCGTGAAGTACCTGCTCAGCGATGTGCGCATACCGGAGCACTGGTACAACATCGCCGCCGATCTGCCCGGTCTGGAGCCGCTGCTGCACCCGGGCACGGGGCAGCCCGCGACCGTCGACGACCTGACCGGGATCATGCCCAAGGAGGTCGCCGAGCAGGAGCTGTCCACCGAGCGGGAGATCGAGATCCCCGACGAGGTCCGGCAGATCTACGCCCAGTGGCGGCCGTCCCCGCTGTTCCGGGCCCGCCGGCTGGAGGAGAAGCTCGGCACCCCGGCGCGGATCTACTACAAGTACGAGGGCGGCAGCCCGGCCGGCAGCCACAAGCCGTCGACCGCCGTGCCCCAGGCCTTCTACAACAAGGCGGCCGGGATCCGGCGGCTGGCGACCGAGACCGGCGCCGGGCAGTGGGGCTCCTCGCTCGCCCTGGCCGGTGCGCTGTTCGACCTCGAGGTCAAGGTCTTCATGGTGCGGGTCAGCTACCACCAGAAGCCGCAGCGCCGGGCCCTGATGCACGCGTACGGCGCCACCTGCCTGCCCAGCCCGTCCACCGAGACGGAGATCGGCCGGAAGATCCTCGACGGGGACCCGGACTGCCCCGGCAGCCTCGGCATCGCCACCTCCGAGGCGCTGGAGCTGGCGATGAACGACCCGGGCACCAACTACGCGGGCGGCAGCGTCCTCAACAACGTCGTGCTGCACCAGACGGTCATCGGCCAGGAGGCCATGGCCCAGCTGGACATGGCGGAGGACTACCCGGACATCGTGATCGGCTGCGCCGGCGGCGGCAGCAACCTCGGCGGGCTCGCCTTCCCGTTCCTCGGCCAACAGCTCCGCGGCGGCCAGGCGGTGCGGGTCATCGCCGCCGAGCCGGAGGCCTGCCCGACGCTGACCCGCGGGCGGGTCGCCTACGACTTCGGCGACACCGGCGGCTTCACCCCGCTGATGAAGATGCACACCCTCGGCCACTCCTTCGTCCCGCCGGCCATCCACGCCGGCGGCCTGCGCTACCACGGCATCTCGCCGCTGGTCAGCCGGGCGCTCGACGAGGGGCTGATGGAGGCGCGCGCGGTGCCGCAGACCGCCTGCTTCGAGGCCGGGCTCGCCTTCGCCCGCAGCGAGGGGATCGTGCCCGCGCCGGAGTCGACGCACGCGGTGCGCGTCGCCGTGGACGAGGCGCTGCGCTGCCGCGAAGAGGGCCGCTCGCAGGTGATCCTGTTCGGCCTGTCCGGCCACGGCCACTTCGACCTCGCCGCGTACGAGCGCCACCTCGCCGGGGAGCTCACGGACGACGGCTTCGACGCGGACGCGGTCGACCGCTCCCTCGCGCAGCTGCCCGTCCCCGGCGGAGCGGAGGGCTGAGACCGTGCTGCTGAAGGTGTGCGGGCTGGTGACCGACCACGAGCTGCGCCGGCTGTCGAAGTTCCCGGTCGAGCAGGTCGGGCTCTGGCACGGCGTTCCGGGCGGCAGGTCCGAGCTGCCGCTGGAGCGGCTGGTACCGCTGGCCGCCCGCGCAGTTCAGCTGCACCTCGACCCGGTGCTGGTCACGCTGGAGGAGGACCCCGAGGCGCTGCGCGCCGCGGTCGCCGCTTCCGGTGTGCGCCGGGTGCAGCTGCACGGCTATCCGATGCCCGGCACGGTGCGCCGGATCCGGGCCGCGCTGCCCGGGGTCCACCTGGTGAAGGTGCTGCACGCCCGGGACGGCAAGGTGCTGGAGGAGCCGCTGATCGGCGCGTACGAGCAGGCCGGGGCGGATTCCTTCCTCTTCGACTCCGTCGGCCCGGACGGCCGGATCGGCTCCACCGGCCGGCCGCTGGACCCGGCCGCGCTCACCGGGGCGCTGGAGCGGGTCGGCCGCCCGTTCCTGCTGGCCGGCGGGCTCTCGGAGGAGGGCGTCGAACGGTACGACCGGGTGCTGCGGCACCCCGGGATGCTCGGGATCGACCTGGACAGCGCGCTGCGCGGCCCGGGCGGCTCGCTCACCCTGCGCCGGGTGGACGCCATCCGCACCGCCTGGTGGCAGCGGCTGGGCCGGGTACGGGACGAGGTCACGGCATGAGCGCGCCGACCGTTGGGCGCTTCGGCGAGGCCCTGCTCACCTCCCGGGTGCCGGTCCTGACGGAGATCAAACGCCGGTCCGCCGACGGCGACGACCTCTTCCGCGGCCGGACGGTCGCGCAACTGGTCCGGGAGTACGAGGCGCTGGGCGCCCCGGCCCTCTCGGCCGTCACCGGATCGTGGTTCGGCGGCACCCCCGGACTGCTGGACGAGGTGGTCGCGGCCACCGGACTCCCGGTGCTGGTCAAGGACTTCCTCACCAAGGAGCGGCAGCTCGCCGACGTCGCCGCGCGCGGTGCGTCCGCCGCGCTGCTCACCGCCACCGTGCTGCCGAAATCCGTGCTGCCGCGGCTCATCGAGAGCTGTCTGGAGCACGGCCTCACCCCCTTCGTGGAGGTGAGCGACGAACGGGAGGCCGCCGCCGTGGTCCACGGCGAGCGGTGCGTGGTCGCCGTCAACAACAAGGACATCCGGCGGCGCGAGCGGGGCCCGGAGGGCCCGGAGCGCAGCCACGCACTGCTGCCCGCGGTGCTGGCCACCGGGACCCCGGTGCCGGTCAGCGCGAGCGGCATCCGGACCCCGGAGGAGGCGCGGGGGCTGCTCGGCGCCGGCTACCGGGCGCTGCTGATCGGCACGGGGCTGCTGCTGGCGGACGACGTGCCGGGCTGGGCGGCGGAGCTGGAGGGCGCGCGGTGAGGCGGGAGGAGGTCGTGAACTTCGAGGATGCGGTGAGCCCGGCGGAGGTCGGGAGACCCCAGGACGCGGTGAGGCCGGTCCATGGCGTGGGGCCTGCGGACGCGATGCGTCCGGTGGCGGCGCTGTCCGAGGAGACGGCGCGTCCCGACGCGGTGTGTTCCGACGCGGTGTCTTCCGTCGAAGCGGCGCGTCCCGGTGCGGTGGTGGCGGGCGCCGAGCCGCCCGCCACCCCTCCCGGCCTGTCGCTGCGCGCCGCCCTCGCCGAGCTGGCCGCCCGCGAGCCCGGGGCCCTGCTGCGGGAGACGGCGCCGCTGGCCCGTGCCGAGGTGGCGGGCCGCTTCGCCCGCCGCCACGGCGGGGTGCCGGCCGTCGGCGTCTCCCGCTCCGAACCCGCGGTGCTGCACACCGCCGTCGAGGGGGCCGAGGGGCCGGTGCTGCTCGGCCTGTACGGCGCGGAGGACCGGCTCCGCCGCTGGCTGCCGGGCCTGCCGGACCGCATCACGCCCGAGCGCGCCCGGCGGCTCACGGCGCGGGCGCTCCCTCCGGTGCGGGTCGCGGAACCGGCCTGCCGGGAGCGGGTGACCACCGGCGACCGGGTGGATCTGCGCCGGCTGCCGGTGCTCACCGCCACCCCGCGGGACGCCGGGCCGTACCTCACCGCCGCGCTGGTCCGCGCCGAGGACCCGGAGACGGGGGAGACCGCGCTGTCCTCGCACCGGATGCTGGTGCTGGACCGCACCCGGCTCACGGTCTGGATGGTGCCGGGGCGGCAGCTCGGGGCCCTGTACGAACGGGCCGTCGGCTCCGGCCGCCGGCTGCCGGTCACCGTCAGCATCGGGGTGCCGCCCGCCGCCATGGTGGCCTCCGCCCTGGGCACCCGCTTCCTGCCGTCCGGCCTCGACAAGCTCGCCGTCGCGGGCGCCCTCGCCGGCGCGCCGGTGGCCCTCGCGCCGGCGCTCACCCAGGACGGGGCGTCGGTGCTGGCGGAGTCGGAGATCGTGCTGGAGGGGTACCTCGACGGCACGCTCGCCGACGAGACGGTCACCGGCAGCGGCTGGTCGCTCCCGGAGTTCCTGGGCTACGACGGGCGCTCCCGCGCCGGGCTGCCGGTGCTGACCGTCACCGCCGTCACCCACCGCCGGGACCCCGTCTACCAGGCCGTCATCGGGCCGGGCCGGGAACAGTCGCACATCCTGGGCACCGCGGGGGCCCTCTCGGCGGGGCTGTCGCTGCCGGACGTCCCCGGCGCGGGCGTGCGCGAGCTCCACCAGGCCGCGGCGGGCGGCGGGATGCTGCTGCTGGCCGTCGCGGTGCGCAAGGAGAGCGCGGAGGGGGACGCCGCCCCGGCCCGGATCGCCCGGTCGCTGCTGGCGCAGCACTCCTTCCTGAAGCTGGTGGTCGTCACCGACGACGACGTGCGGATCTCCTGCCCGGAGGACCTGCTGTGGGCCCTCACCACCCGGGCGAACCTCGCCCTCGACACCGTCTCCCGGGACGAGTCCGGGCCGGTCCCCATGGACCCGTCCGGCACCGAGGAGTGGGCCCGCGCCCGGGGCGGGAGCCGGCCGCCCGGCCGGGTCTCGGTCGACGCGACCACCCCGTTCGCGCTCCGGGAGCGCACCGCCCGCAGCTACGGGCTGTCCGGTGCGGGCCATGACCGCTAGCGGCCAGGCCCGGATCCGCTGAAGACGTACCGATCGCTATACGTTGTGAACTCTTGGGCTGTGGAGGATATTTACGGTGAAATGGAATGACACCACGGTGCGACTGCCGGACGCCTCCACCACCCTGCCGGGGCTCTTCGCGGCACAGGTCGCCCGCACTCCCGAACGTCTCGCGCTGGTCCACGAACGCGAGCGGCTGAGCTACGCCGAGCTGGACGAGCGCACCGACCGGCTGGCCCACCTCCTCGCCGGGGCGGGCGTCGGGCCGGGCTCGATCGTCGCGGTCACCGTGCCCCGCTCCACCGAACTGCAGGTCGCGCTGCTGGCCGTGGTCAAGGCCGGCGCGGCGTATCTGCCGGTCGACCCCGGCTACCCGGCCGAGCGCATCGCCTATCTGCTGGAGAACTCCGCCCCCGCGCTGGTCCTCAGCCACACCGCGGCCGAGGAGCTGATCCCGGCCGGCGCGCGCCCCGAGGGCCTGCGCACCGTCGTGCTCGACACCGACGAGACGCGCGGGCTGCTGGCCGCGCAGCCCTCCGTGCCGTTCGCCCCGGCCCGCCCGGTGCACGGCGAGGACGCGGCGTACGTCATCTACACCTCCGGCTCCACCGGGCACCCCAAGGGTGTCGTCGTCCCGCACCGCGGCATCGTCAACCGGCTGAGCTGGATGCAGGCCGAGTACCGGCTCGGCAAGGACGACCGGGTGCTCCAGAAGACCCCCTCCGGTTTCGACGTCTCCGTCTGGGAGTTCTTCTGGCCCGTCTCCTACGGCGCGGCGCTGGTCATGGCCAGGCCCGAGGGGCACCGCGACCCCGGCTACCTCAGCGAGATCATCCGCGCGGAGCGGATCACCACGATCCACTTCGTGCCCTCCATGCTCCAGCTCTTCACCGAGGAGCCCACCGCCGCGCAGTGCACCAGCCTGCGCCGGGTCATCTGCTCCGGCGAGGCGCTGCCGCTGGAACTCGCCGAGCGGTTCCGCACGCTGCTGGGTGACACCGCCGGACTGCACAACCTCTACGGGCCCACCGAGGCGTCGGTGGACGTCACCTACTGGGAGTGCGTCCCCGAGCCGGGCGCCACCACCGTGCCCATCGGCCGGCCGGTGTGGAACACCCAGGTGTACGTGCTGGACGCGCAGCTGCGGGAGACCGCTCCGGGGGAGACCGGCGAGCTCTATCTGGCCGGTGTCCAGCTGGCCCACGGCTATCTGGGCCGCCCCGGCCGCACCGCCGAGTCCTTCCTGCCCAACCCCTTCGGGGAGCCGGGATCCCGGATGTACCGCACCGGTGACCTGGCCCGGCGCCGGGAGGACGGCGCCGTCGAGTACGCGGGCCGGGTGGACAGCCAGGTGAAGATCCGCGGCGTGCGGATCGAACTCGGCGAGATCGAGACCGCGTTCGGCGCGCTGGAGGGCGTCGCCCAGGCCGCGGTGACCATCCGCGAGGACCGGCCCGGCGACCGGCGGCTCATCGGCTACCTGGTGCCCGAGCCCGGCTGCGCGGCGGACCCGGCCCGGGTGCGCGCCCGGCTGTCCCGCTCGCTGCCGGAGTACATGGTCCCGTCCGCCGTCGTGGTGCTGGAGGAGTTCCCGCTCACCCCCAACGGCAAGCTGGACCGCAAGGCCCTGCCCGCGCCCTCCGGCGCCCGCACCCGCATCGGGCGCCTCGCGCGCACCCCGCGCGAGGAGCTGCTGTGCGCCCTCTTCGCCGAGGTGCTGGGGCTGGAGGCGGTCGGCGCCGACGAGGACTTCTTCGGTCTCGGCGGCCACTCGCTGCTCGCCACCCGGCTGGTGAGCCGGGTCCGCACCGCCCTCGGGGCCGCGGTGGACGTCCGCAGCCTGTTCGAGGCGCCCACCCCGGCGGCGCTGGCCCGCTGGACGGAGTCGCACGGCGCCGCCGCCGAGGAGACCCCGCCGCTGCGCCGGGCCGCCCGGCGCCCGGCCCGGGTCCCGCTCTCGTACGCCCAGCGGCGGCTGTGGTTCCTCAGCCGCATGGAGGACGTGCCCTCCGCGACCTACCACATCCCGCTCGCCCACCGGCTCGACGGATCGCTGGACACCGACGCCCTGCGCCGCGCCCTCGCCGACGTCGCAGGCCGCCACGAGGCGCTGCGCACCGTCTTCCCCGCCGACGACGGGGAGCCGTACCAGGACGTCCGCGACGCGGCCGGCATCGAGCTGCGCACCTCCACCGTCACCGCGGAGGAGCTGCCCGGGGCGATGACGGCCGAGAGCCTGCGCGGCTTCGACCTCGCCGGCGAGACCCCGCTGCACGCCCATCTGTTCAGCACCGGCGAGGACCGCCACCTCCTGCTGCTGACCCTGCACCACATCGCGACCGACGGCTGGTCGCACGCCCCGCTCATGGAGGACCTGGCGCACGCCTACCGCGCCCGCACCTCCGGCGCCGCGCCGCGCTGGGAGCCGCTGCCCGCGCAGTACGCCGACTACACCCTGTGGCAGCGCGAGGTGCTGGGGGAGGGGCCCGGCTCGCTGCTGGCCCGGGAACTCGACCACTGGACCGCCGCCCTGGCCGGGCTGCCCGACCAGCTGGACATCCCCGCCGACCGGCCGCGGCCGGTTCGTAGCAGTTACCGCGGCGACACCGTCCCCGTGGCGCTCGGGGCCGAGCTGCACACCGCGCTGCGCGGCCTCGCCCAGGAGCACGGGTGCAGCCTGTTCATGGTGCTCCAGGCGGGGCTGGCCGCCCTGCTGACCCGGCTCGGCGCGGGCGAGGACATTCCGATCGGCAGCCCCGTCGCGGGCCGGACCGACGAGGCCACCGAGCCCATGGTCGGCCTGTTCATCAACAACCTGGTGCTGCGCACCGACACCTCCGGCGACCCCGCCTTCACCGAACTGCTCGCCCGGGTGCGGGAGACCGGCCTGGCCGCCTACACCCATCAGCACGTGCCGTTCGAACGGCTGGTGGAGGCGGTGAACCCGGCCCGCTCCATGAGCCGTCACCCGCTCTTCCAGGTGCTGCTCGCGCTGCAGAGCTTCCCGCACCCGCGCCCGGAGCTGCCCGGGGTGCGCGTCGAGCCGGTGCCGTTCGCGCTGCCGGTGGCCAAGTGCGACCTGTCGTTCTACGTCGAGGAGCTGACCGGCGAGGACGGCAAGCCCGCCGGCATCGGCGGCATGCTGGAGTACAGCACCGACCTCTTCGACCGCGGCACCGTCGAACTCCTGCTGGAGCGGCTGACGCTGCTGCTCACCGACGCCGCCGCCGACCCCGGCCGCCGACTGGGCACGCTCGGGGTGCTCACCCCCGACGAGCGGCACCGGCTGCTGGAGACCTGGAACGACACCCGCCGGACCACTCCCCGGGAGGGGCTGACCGCACAGCTGGAGGCAGTCGCGGCCCGCACCCCGCAGGCCCCCGCGGTCGTCACCGCCGCACAGACCCTCACCCACGCCGAACTGCACGAGCGGGCCGGCCGGCTCGCCCGGCTGCTGCTCGACCGGGGCATCGGCGAGGGCAGCTTCGTCGCCCTCGCCCTGCCCCGCACCCCGGACCTGGTCGTCGCCCTGCTGGCCGTGCTGCGCACCGGCGCCGCCTACCTCCCGCTCGACCCCGGCTACCCGGCCGACCGCGTCGCCCACATGCTCGACGACGCCCGCCCCGCCCTGGTCCTCACCACCACCGGCACGGACGGCGCGCTCCCCGCGGACGCGCCCCGGCTCCACCTCGACCTGCCGGAGACCGCGGCCGCCCTGCGGCAGTACCCGGCGGCCGCCCCGGCGGCCCGGCCGGTGCCCCCGGGCGCCCCCGCGTACGTCATCTACACCTCGGGCTCCACCGGGCGGCCGAAGGGCGTCGTCGTCCCCCGGGCCGCGCTGGACAACTTCCTCGCGGGCATGGACGACCTCTTCCGCATGGGCCCCGAGGACCGGCTGGCCGCCGTCACCACCATCGCCTTCGACATCGCCGCCCTGGAGATGTACCTGCCGCTGCGCAGCGGCGCCGCGGTGGTCCTCCCCGACGAGGAGACCGTCCGGGACCCCGCCGCGCTCGCCGCCCTCGTGACGGAGACCGGCGCCACCCACCTCCAGGCCACGCCCTCCCTCTGGCAGGAGCTGCTGGCCGCCCGGCCGGACGCGCTGCGCGGCCTCACCGCGCTGGTCGGCGGCGAGGCGCTGCCGCCCGCCCTGGCCGCGGAACTCGCCGCCGCCTGCCGCTCGGTGACCAATATGTACGGGCCCACCGAGACCGCGATCTGGTCCACCTCCTCCCCGGTGGGGGAGGCGGCACCGACCATCGGCCGGCCCATCCGCAACACCCGGGTGTACGTGCTGGACGCCGCTCTCTCGCCGGTTCCGGTGGGGGTGGCGGGGGAGCTGTACATCGCGGGTGACGGGGTGGCGCGCGGTTACTGGCGGCGTGCGGGGCTGACGGCGGAGCGGTTCGTGCCGTGCCCGTTCGGTCCGGCCGGTTCGCGGATGTACCGCACCGGGGATCTGGTGCGCTGGAGTGAGGCCGGTGAGCTGGAGTTCCTGGGCCGGGTGGACCACCAGGTCAAGATCCGCGGCTTCCGGATCGAGCTCGGCGAGATCGAACAGGCCCTCACCGACCTCCCCGGGGTCGCCCGCGCCGTGGTCGTCGTCCGCGAGGACACCCCCGGCGACCAGCGGCTGACCGGCTATGTCGTCCCCGGCCCCGGGAAAGCGCCGGAACCCGAGGCGCTGCGCACCGCGGTCGGCGAGCGGCTGCCGCGGTTCATGGTGCCCGGCGCCGTGATGGTGCTGGACGCGTTCCCGCTCACCCCCAACGGAAAGCTCGACCGCAAGGCCCTCCCGGCCCCCGCGGCCACGGAGTCCGGCGAGCGGAAGGCCGCGCGCACTCCGCAGGAGGAGCTGCTCTGCGAGCTGTTCGCCGAGGTGCTCGGCGTGCCCGCGGTCGGCACCGACGACGACTTCTTCGCGCTCGGCGGCCACTCGCTGCTCGCCATCCGGCTGATCAGCCGCATCCGGTCGCTGCACGGCGGCGAGCTGAAGATCCGTCACCTCTTCGAGTCGCCCACCGTCGCCGCGCTCGCCCGGCGGCTCGGCGGCGCCGCCGCGGCCGGCGCCGGACTGCGGCCCGCCGGCCCGCGCCCCGAGCGGCTGCCGCTCTCCTTCCAGCAGCAGCGGCTGTGGTTCCTGAACCGCTTCGAGGACGACGGCTCGCTCTACAACATTCCGCTGGTCATCCGGCTGCGCGGCGCCCTGGACACGGCGGCCCTGAGCGAGGCCCTGGCCGATGTGGTCCGCCGGCAGGAGGCCCTGCGCACCGTCTTCCCCGAGACGGACGGCGAGCCCCGGCAGCACGTCCTCGACCCCGACGCGGGCCGGCCGCGGGTGCTGACCCGGCGCGTCGCGCCCGGGGAGCTGGACGCCACCGTCCGCGAACTGGCCCACCAGGGCTTCGACCTGACCCGGGAGACCCCGCTGCGGGTCCACCTGCTCGCCACCGGGGAGCAGGAGCACGTCCTGCTGCTCGTCCTGCACCACATCGCCGGCGACGGCCCCTCCACCACCCCGCTCACCCGCGACCTCTCCCGCGCCTACGCGGCACGGCTGGCCGGCCGCGCCCCCGACTGGCAGCCGCTGCCCGTCCCGTACGCCGACTACGCCCTCTGGCAGCGGCGGCACCTGGGCGACGAAACGGACCCGGACAGCAGGATGAGCGAACAGCTCGCCTTCTGGCGCACCGAACTGGCCGGCCTCCCCGACCAGCTGGACCTGCCCACCGACCGGCCGCGCCCGGCGCTGGCCGGCTACCGGGGCGGCACCGTGCCGCTGACCGTGCCGCCGGAGCTGCACCGCAGACTGCACGCCATGGCCCGGACCCGCGGCGCCACCGTCTTCATGGCGCTCCGGGCGGCCCTGGCCACCCTGCTCACCCGGCTCGGCGCCGGGGAGGACATCCCCCTCGGCAGCCCCGTCGGCGCCCGCACCGACGAGGCCCTGGACGGGCTGGTCGGCTTCTTCGCCAACACCCTGGTGCTGCGCACCGACACCTCCGGCGACCCGACCTTCGCCGACCTGCTGACCCGGGTGCGGGACCGCGGACTCGCCGCCTACGCCCACCCCGACCTGCCGTTCGAACGGCTCGTCGAGGCGCTCAACCCGGCCCGCTCGCTCGCCCGGCACCCGCTCTTCCAGGTGCTCCTCGCCTTCCAGGACAGCCTGCGGCCCGAACTCGACCTGCCCGGGCTGGAGTCCGAGGTCACCGTGCCGCACCTGGGCACCGCCCGCTTCGACCTCGCCGTCGACCTCACCGAGCGGCGCACCCCGGACGGCACCCCCGACGGCATCACCGGAGTCGTCGAGTACAGCGCGGACCTCTTCGACGAGGCCACCGCCCACCGGATCGCCGGCTGTCTGCTGCGCGTGCTGGAGAGCGTCGCCGACGACCCCGGACAGCGGCTGGGCGCCATCGCCGTCCTGCCGGAGGCGGAGCGGACCCGGCTGCTGGAGACCTGGAACGCCACCGCGCACCCGGTCGCCGGGGACACCCTGCCGCAGCTGTTCGAGGACCGGGTGCGGCGCACCCCCGACGGCGACGCCGTGCTCTTCCGGGACACGGCCGTCTCCTACCGCGAGCTCAACGAGCGGGCCAACCGGCTCGCCCACCACCTCATCGGGCTCGGCGTGGGCCCCGAGGACTTCGTCGCGCTCACCGCGCACCGCTCCGTGGACGTGATCGTCGCGCTTCTCGCCACCGTGAAGGCGGGCGCCGCCTATCTGCCCGTCGACCCGGACTACCCGGCCGACCGGGTGCGGCAGATGTTCGACGACGGCTCCCCGGTGCTCGCGCTGACCACCGCGCGGGCGGCGGGCGCCGTGCCCGCCGGCGTCCCCGCGGTCGTCCTCGACGACCCCGCCACCGCCGCCCTGCTGCACGCCCTGCCCGACCACGACCCCACCGACGCCGACCGGCGCGCCCCGCTCACCCGGGCCCACCCGGCGTACGTCATCTACACCTCCGGCTCCACCGGCCGTCCCAAGGGCGTCGTCGTCACCCACCGCGGCATCGCGGGCGTGGCGGGGGAGCACATCGACCGGCTGGGGCTGGACACGACGAGCCGCTTCCTGCTGCTGGTCTCCATCAGCTTCGACGTCTCGCTGGCCGACATCGCCCTCACCCTCACCTCCGGAGCGGCCCTGGTCGTGCCCGCGCCCGAACGGCAGGTGTTCGGCGAGGACCTGCGGGACCTGCTGCGCGACCACCGGGTCACCCACACCGACCTGGTGGCCCCGATGCTCGCCTCGCTCCCCGAGGGCGACCTGCCCGACCTGCGCGGCTTCGTCGTCGGCGGCGAGGCGCTCTCCGCCGAACTCGTCGAACGCTGGGCCCCCGGACGCCGCGTCATGCAGGTCTACGGGCCCACCGAGGCCACCGTCGTCACCACCATGAGCGACCCCCTCGCCCCCGGCGGCGGCACCCCGCCGATCGGCCGGCCCATCCGCAACGCCCGGGTGTACGTGCTGGACGCCGGCCTGTCGCCGGTCCCGGTGGGCGTGGCGGGGGAGCTGTACATCGCGGGTGACGGGGTGGCGCGCGGTTACTGGCGGCGTGCGGGGCTGACGGCGGAGCGGTTCGTGCCGTGCCCCTACGGTCCGGCCGGTTCGCGGATGTACCGCACCGGGGATCTGGTGCGCTGGAACGACGCGGGGGAGCTGGAGTTCCTGGGCCGGGTGGACCACCAGGTCAAGATCCGCGGCTTCCGGATCGAGCTCGGCGAGATCGAACAGGCCCTCACCCGGCACCCCGCCGTGGACACCGCGGTGGCCGTCGCCCGCACGGGTGACGACGGGCCGAAGCAGCTCATCGGCTATGTGGTGCCCGCCCCGGGCTCAGCCGCCGACCCGGCCGAGGTGCGCGCCGCCCTCGCCGCCGAACTCCCCGCGTACATGGTGCCCGCGGCCGTCGTCGTTCTGGACGCGCTGCCGCTCACCCCCAGCGGCAAGCTCGACCGCAAGGCCCTCCCGGAACCGCAGCCGGAGGCGGCCGTCTCCGGACGCGGCCCGCGCAGCGTCCACGAGGAGGTGCTGGCCGGACTCTTCGCCGAGATCCTCGGACTGCCCCGGGTCGGCATCGACGACAACTTCTTCGACCTCGGCGGACACTCCCTGCTCGCCACCCGGCTCACCGGCCGGATCGGCGCGGTGCTCGGCGTCACGCCCGGCATCCGCACCCTGTTCGAGGCACCCACCGTCGCCGCCCTCGCGGCCCGGCTCGGGGACGGCCCGGACGCCCGGGGCGACGACTTCGACACCGTCCTGCCGCTGCGCCCGCAGGGCGAGCTGCCGCCCCTCTTCTGCGTCCACCCGGCCGCCGGGATCGCCTGGGTCTACTCCGGCCTGCTGCGCCACCTGGAGCCGGAACGGCCGGTGTACGGGCTGCAGTCGCCGCGGCTGCTGTCCCCGGACGCCGCGCCCGCGGACGCCGCGGAACTGGCCGCCGGATACCTGGCCAGGATCCGGGAGATCCAGCCGCACGGCCCGTACCACCTGCTCGGCTGGTCCTTCGGCGGCACGCTGGCCCACGAGATCGCGGTCCTCCTGCGGGAGCAGGGCGAGGAGGTGGCCCTGCTGGCCCTGCTGGACAGTCGCCCCGGCACCGCGGCCGCGGGCCCGTCCGGCCAGGAGGAGGTGATGGCCCAGCTGCTCGAGTCCCTGGGCCACCCCGTCCCCGAGGACCCCGCCGGGCTCGAACCCGCCGCCGTGCTGGAGCTGCTGGCGGACGGTCACAGCCCGCTCGCCGCCCTCGGCGAGACCCGCCTGTCGGCGATGGTGGCCGCCTTCGCCGACAACGTCCGGCTCGCCACCGCCTTCACCCCGCGCCGCTACGACGGCGACGTCCTCTTCTTCACCGCCACGGAGAGCGCCACCCGGAGCACCGGGGGCACCGCCGAGAGCACCGGGGACAGCGCCGGGGACACCGGCGACACCGCCGCCCGGGCGTGGGTCCCGCACATCACCGGCCGGATCGAGGAGCATCCCGTTCGGTGCGTCCATGGCGCCATGGCGGGGCCCGAGGCGCTCGCGGTGATCGGCCCGGTGCTGGCCGCCGCGCTGTCCGACCGTTCCTGACCCCTGAACCGAGGAGAGAGCACCATGCCGACCAACCCGTTCGAGGACACCGAGGCCCGCTACCTCGCGGTGGTCAACGACGAGGGCCAGTACGCCCTGTGGCCCGGCCACCTCGAGGTGCCGGCCGGCTGGCACACCCGCTTCGGGCCCGAGGCCCGGCAGACGGTCCTGGACCACATCGAGGAGGCCTGGACGGACATGCGTCCGCTCAGCCTCATCGGCGCCGTGAACTCCTAGGAGACCCCATGAGTACCCTCCGCACCCGGATGCGGTCGCCGTGGTGGGCGCTGTTCGCGATCTGCTGGGCGCAGTCCGTCGTCCTGCTCGACACCACCGCCGTGAACGTCGCGGTCCCGGAGATCACCAGTGGCCTGGACGCGAACCTCACCCAGGTGCTGTGGGTGATCAACGCCTATCTGCTCTCCTTCGCCGTACTGCTCGTCACCGGCGGACGCCTCGGCGATCTCTACGGGGCCCGCCGGGTCTTCCTCACCGGGCTGCTGATCTTCACCCTGGCCTCCGCCGCCTGCGGCCTCGCGGACACCCCCGGCCAGGCCATCGCCGCCCGGGTCCTCCAGGGCATCGGCGGAGCCCTGCTCACCCCGCAGGCCATGGTGATCATCAATCAGATGTTCCCCGTGGAGCGCCGCGGCGCCGCGCTCGGCGTCTGGGGCTCGTTCGCCGGCATCGTCGCCGCGGCCGGCCCCACCTTCGGCGGCTTCCTGGTGGCCTCGCTCGGCTGGCGCTGGATCTTCTGGATCAACCTCCCCATCGGGGCCGTCGGCGCCGTGCTGATGCTGCTCTGCGTGACCCGGGTGACGGGGGACAAGCGGCCCCGGCTCGACATGGCCGGCGCCGCGCTGCTCACCGTCGCGATGTTCCTCCTGGTCTACGCACTGCTGGAGGGCGAGTCCAGGAACTGGGGCACGGTCTGGGGCCCGGTCACCGTGCCCGTGCTGATCGCCGCCGGACTGCTGGTGCTCGCCGTGTTCGCGTTCGTCGAGCGACGGCGCCAGGACCGCGAACCGCTCGTCCCCTTCGCCGTGCTGCGCAACCGGAACTTCACCGTGATGGCCACCGTGGTCGGCGTCCTGCCGTGCGGCCTGGGCGGCATGATGCTGCTGACCCCGATGTACCTCCAGGAGGTCCAGCACCTCTCGGCCTTCCGCGCCGGACTGCTGGTCGCCGTCGCCCCCCTGGTCTCGGTCTTCATCGCCCCCTACTCGGGCCGGCTCACCGACCGCTTCGGCGGCAAGTACGTCATGGTCACCGGGCTGCTCTTCTTCGCCGGCGGCATCGCCCTGCTGGCCGCCCTGATCCGCGCCGACTCCGGACAGGCCGCGCTGCTCCCCGGGCTGCTCTGCGTCGGCGTCGGCATGGGGGTGGCCTTCGCCCCGGCGGCGGTCGTCGCCTTCCGGGACATCGACCCCGCCATGGCCGGCGCCGCCTCCGGACTGTTCAACACCACCCGGCTGTGCGGCAGTCTGCTCGGCTCCGCCGCCGTCGGCGCGCTCCTCCAGGTCCAGCTCGCCCGGCAGGACACCACCACCGCCATCCGCCTCACCTACCTGCTGCCCGTCGCCCTCATGCTCCTCGGGGCCGCGGTCACGCTCGCCGTCCGCGGGGCGAAGCCGGACGCCCCCGGTCCGGCCGAGTCCGCGGCCGGTGCCGCGCCGGCCCGGAGCGGCAGGAGCTGACCGGCGCACCCACCACCCGCACGCGACACCCGCCATTCAGAGAGGGCTTCCCGTGGAGTTCAGCCTCTTCTACTTCGCCGCCGGACAGCGCTCCGGTGACGACGGCTACCGACTGCTGCTCGACGGCGCACGCTTCGCCGACCGGCACGGATTCAGCGCCGTCTGGACACCGGAGCGCCACTTCCACGAGTTCGGCGGCCCGTACCCCAACCCCGCGGTGACCGGCGCCGCCGTCGCCGCCGTCACCGAACGGGTCGACGTCCGTGCCGGCAGCGTCGTCGGACCGCTGCACCACCCGGTGCGCATCGCCGAGGAGTGGGCGGTCGTCGACAACCTCTCCCGAGGCCGGGCCGGCCTCGCCTTCGCCTCCGGCTGGCACGCCGAGGACTTCGCGCTCCGCCCGGAGAACTACGCCGGCCGCAAGCAGGTCCTCACCGAGACCATCGAGACCGTGCGCGCCCTCTGGCGCGGGGAGAGCGTCCGGCTGACCGACGGAGAGGACAAGGAGGCGACCGTCCGCTCCTTCCCCGCCCCGGTCCGGCCCCACCTGCCGGTCTGGCTCACCAGCGCGGGCAGCGCCGACACCTTCCGGCACGCCGGAGCCCAGGGCTACGGCGTCCTGACGCATCTGCTCGGCCAGGAGCTCGCCGAGCTGGAGAAGAAGATCGCCGAATACCGGGCGGCGCTCCCCGCCACCGCTCCGGAGAACCCGGCGGCCGGCAAGGTCGCCCTGATGCTCCACACCTTCGTCGGCACCGACCGCGAAGCCGTCCGGGAGCGGGTGCGCGAACCGTTCAGCGCCTACATCCGCAGCTCCCTCGGGCTGATCATGAAGGCCGCCGGCGACATCCTGCCCGGCGTCGAACCGGACGACCTCGACCCGGAGGACCTGGACTTCCTCGTCGAGCACTCCTTCGGCAAGTACTTCGACACCGGTGGCCTCTTCGGCACCGTCGAGGACCTGATACCGCTGCTGGAGCGGATCGAGGCGGCGGGCGTGGACGAGGTCGCCTGCCTGATCGACTTCGGCGTCGACGACGACGCGGTGCTCGACTCGCTGACCCACCTCGGCCGCCTCCGCGAGGCCTGGACCGCACGGAGCACCCGATGAGACTGTGCCTGGTCTCCGGCACCGCCGCCGTGACCTCCGGCTGCCACCGCCTGACCGCCCTCGTGCGGGAGAGGGCGGGGCAGGCCGGCTTCGACGCCCGGGAGCTGGACCGTTCCCTGCTCACCCTCGCCGTCCTCGCCCCCGAGCGCTACGCCTCCGGCGAGCTGTACGAGGACCCGCGGGTCGGCCTGCTGCTGAGCGAGGTGACGGAGGCCGACGCCGTCGTCCTCACCACCCCCGTGCAGCACGGCTCCCTCTCCGGGGCCCTGAAGAACACCCTGGACCACCTGCCGCCCGGCGCGCTGACCGGCAAGCCGGTGCTGCTCGCCGCCACGGCGGTCAGCCTGCACAACGGCGCCACCGCCTGCGACCACCTCCGCTCGGTGGTGCGCTCGCTCGGCGGCTGGGCCGCACCCACCCAGATCGTCGCCGAACGGCCGGAACTGGGCCGGGCCGAGGCCCCCGGGGCCCTGCTGGAGCGGGTCGACGCCGGGCTAGCGGAGCTCGCGGAGCTGGTCCGGGCGTTCCGCGCCGCGGCGGTGGCACCGGTATGACACGCCACTGCGGCGGTGGCACCGGTATGAGACGCCACTGCGGCGGTGGCACCCGTATGAGCCGCCACCGCGGCACCGGCGGGCCCCGCCGCCCCGGCACGCCCCGCCGTCCCGCGGGGCGGCCCCGGTGCCGCCCGCACCGTCGGCCGCCCCGGTGATCCGCACCCGCACCGAAGGGGGAACCCGGTGGAACCGACCCTGCCCGAGGCGTCCACGCTGGCGCTGTTCTTCGTCACCGCCCTGGCGCTGATCGCCGTACCGGGGCCCAACATGCTGTTCATCCTGAGCCAGGGCGTCGTCCAGGGCCGGCGCGCCGCCTTCGCCGCGGCGCTGGGCGTGGAGCTCGGCACGCTGGTGCACGTCCTGGGCACGGTGGTGGGGCTGTCCGCCCTGATCGCCGCCTCGGCGCTCGCCTTCGACCTGCTGAAGTACGCCGGGGTGGCCTATCTGCTCTACCTGGCGGTGCGGGCGCTGCGCGCCCCCGCGGACGAGGGCCTGCCTCCCGGCGACGCCGCGGCCGGCGGCACCGCGCTGCGGCTGCTGCGGCGCGGAGCCCTGGTCAACATCCTCAACCCCAAGGTCGCCCTCTTCTTCCTGGCGCTGCTGCCGCAGTACGTGGCGCCGGAGCGCGGCTCGGTGCTGACCCAGTCCCTCGTCCTGGGGCTGGTCTTCTTCCTCGTCGCCCTGGGGCTCGACCTGTGCTACGCGCTGGCCTCCTCGGGCGTCGCCCGCTGGCTGGCCCGGCACGAGCGGTTCCGGCGGAGCCAGAAGTACGTCACCGGCGGGACGTACCTGGCGCTCGCGGGGGCGGCGCTGTTCGCGGGGCGCCCCGCGAGCCGGGCCTGACCCGCGCCGGTCGCGGAGCTCACGCCGGGCAGGCCCCTCGGGCCGCCCGGCGTGGGCATTTGTTTTGACCGGAGTCGATGCGATAGGTACGCTCAGACCTTGTGCCTGGGGTGTGCCCGGGTTCTTGTGCGTGCACCCACCCGGTCTTCGGCCGGGGTCTCCGCCGCACAGGATGCCGAGGCCGATGCACCGACCACATATGCACTTCCCGTTCACGGGAAACGTATGAGGTCGGCGACACACCCGACCGCGTGGGTCGGGGGAGGCCCCAGGTTAGCTTCACTAGACGGCACACAGAAACCGGAGAAACGGTGCCTACGATCCAGCAGCTGGTCCGGAAGGGCCGGCAGGACAAGGTCGAGAAGAACAAGACGCCCGCACTCGAGGGATCCCCTCAGCGCCGCGGCGTCTGCACGCGCGTGTTCACCACCACCCCGAAGAAGCCGAACTCGGCCCTGCGTAAGGTCGCGCGTGTGCGTCTGACCAGCGGGATCGAGGTCACCGCTTACATCCCGGGTGAGGGACACAACCTGCAGGAGCACTCCATCGTGCTCGTGCGTGGCGGTCGTGTGAAGGACCTGCCGGGTGTTCGTTACAAGATCATCCGTGGTTCGCTCGACACCCAGGGTGTCAAGAACCGCAAGCAGGCCCGCAGCCGCTACGGCGCCAAGAAGGAGAAGTAAAAAATGCCTCGTAAGGGCCCCGCCCCGAAGCGCCCGGTCATCATCGACCCGGTCTACGGTTCTCCTCTTGTCACCTCGCTGATCAACAAGGTGCTGCTCAACGGCAAGCGTTCCACCGCCGAGCGCATCGTGTACGGCGCCATGGAAGGCCTCCGCGAGAAGACCGGCAACGACCCGGTCATCACGCTCAAGCGCGCGCTCGAGAACATCAAGCCGACGCTCGAGGTCAAGTCCCGCCGTGTCGGTGGCGCCACCTACCAGGTGCCGATCGAGGTCAAGCCCGGCCGCGCCTCCACCCTCGCCCTCCGCTGGCTCGTGGGCTACTCGCGCGCCCGTCGCGAGAAGACCATGACCGAGCGCCTGATGAACGAGCTGCTGGACGCCAGCAACGGTCTCGGCGCCTCCGTCAAGCGTCGCGAGGACACCCACAAGATGGCCGAGTCCAACAAGGCCTTCGCGCACTACCGCTGGTAGTCGCTACCCCCATCGAGACCGAGAGAAGACTGAGCCATATGGCCACCACTTCGCTTGACCTGGCCAAGGTCCGCAACATCGGGATCATGGCCCACATCGACGCGGGCAAGACGACCACCACCGAGCGGATCCTGTTCTACACCGGTGTGAGCTACAAGATCGGTGAGGTCCACGACGGCGCTGCCACGATGGACTGGATGGAGCAGGAGCAGGAGCGTGGCATCACGATCACGTCCGCTGCCACCACCTGCCACTGGCCGCTGGCGAACGTCGACCACACGATCAACATCATCGACACCCCCGGGCACGTCGACTTCACCGTTGAGGTGGAGCGCTGTCTGCGTGTGCTCGACGGTGCCGTGACGGTGTTCGACGGTGTTGCCGGTGTTGAGCCGCAGTCCGAGACCGTGTGGCGTCAGGCGGACCGCTACGGCGTTCCGCGTATCTGCTTCGTCAACAAGCTGGACCGTACCGGTGCCGAGTTCCACCGCTGCGTGGACATGATCGTGGACCGCCTGGGCGCGGTTCCGCTGGTCATGCAGCTGCCGATCGGCGCGGAGGCGGACTTCAAGGGCGTCATCGACCTGGTGACGATGAAGGCCTACGTCTGGTCCGCCGAGGCGACCAAGGGCGAGATGTACGACACGATCGACATCCCGGAGACCCACGCCGAGGCGGCCGACGAGTGGCGCGGCAAGCTGCTCGAGGCCGTCGCCGAGAACGACGAAGAGATGATGGAGCTGTACCTCGAGGGCCAGGAGCCCACCGAGGAGCAGCTGTACGAGGCGATCCGTCGCATCACCATCAGCTCCGGCAAGGGCGGCGGCACCACCGTCACCCCCGTGTTCTGTGGCACCGCCTTCAAGAACAAGGGCGTTCAGCCCCTGCTCGACGCCGTTGTCCGCTACCTCCCCTCGCCGCTCGACGTCGAGGCCATCGAGGGCCACGCGGTCAACAACCCCGACGAGGTCATCACCCGCAAGCCGTCCGAGGACGAGCCGCTGTCGGCGCTGGCCTTCAAGATCTCGAGCGACCCCCACCTGGGCAAGCTCACCTTCGTCCGGGTGTACTCGGGCCGCCTGGAGTCCGGCACGCAGGTGCAGAACTCCGTCAAGGGCAAGAAGGAGCGCATCGGCAAGATCTACCGGATGCACGCGAACAAGCGTGAGGAGATCGACTCGGTGGGTGCCGGCGACATCATCGCCGTCATGGGTCTGAAGCAGACCACCACCGGTGAGACCCTCTGCGACTCGTCGAACCCGGTGATCCTGGAGTCGATGGACTTCCCGGCCCCCGTCATCCAGGTCGCCATCGAGCCCAAGTCGAAGGGCGACCAGGAGAAGCTGGGCGTCGCGATCCAGCGGCTGGCCGAGGAGGACCCGTCCTTCCAGGTCAACACCGACGAGGAGACCGGCCAGACCATCATCGCGGGTATGGGCGAGCTGCACCTCGACGTGCTGGTCGACCGTATGAAGCGTGAGTTCCGGGTCGAGGCCAACGTCGGTAAGCCGCAGGTCGCGTACCGCGAGACGCTGCGCAAGGCGGTCGAGCGGGTCGACTACACGCACAAGAAGCAGACTGGTGGTTCCGGCCAGTTCGCGAAGGTGCAGATCGCCATCGCGCCGCTCGAGGGCGAAGGCTACGAGTTCGAGAACAAGGTCACCGGTGGCCGCATCCCGCGGGAGTACATCCCGTCCGTGGACGCCGGCTGCCAGGAGGCCATGGAGTTCGGTGTTCTGGCCGGCTACCCGCTGACCGGCGTGAAGGTGACGCTGATCGACGGTGCCTACCACGACGTCGACTCCTCCGAGCTCGCGTTCAAGATCGCCGGCTCGATGGCCTTCAAGGAGGCTGCCCGCAAGGCCAGCCCGGCCCTGCTCGAGCCGATGATGAAGGTCGAGGTCACCACGCCCGAGGACTACATGGGCGACGTGATCGGCGACATCAACTCCCGCCGTGGACAGATTCAGTCCATGGAGGAGCGGTCCGGCGCCAAGCTGGTCACCGGTCTGGTGCCGCTGTCGGAGATGTTCGGTTACGTGGGAGACCTGCGCAGCAAGACCTCTGGTCGCGCAAGCTACTCCATGCAGTTCGACTCCTACGCCGAGGTTCCGCGGAACGTCGCCGAGGAGATCATCGCGAAGGTCAAGGGCGAGTAGCACCTGCTGCTCAGCGTTTAGGCTGGAGCAAAGGCACCCGGACATTCCGTCGCAGGCCGCACAGCGGTCTGCGGCGGGACCCGGGCGCCGGCCCCCAAGCGAATACGGCCAAGGGCGTCCCCTAGGGGTCCTGGTCGGTTCGGTAAGACCACCTGAACCCATCCGCGAAAAGAGCGGGTGGAGTACAGCACCAGTCCACAGGAGGACCCCAGTGGCGAAGGCGAAGTTCGAGCGGACTAAGCCGCACGTCAACATCGGCACCATCGGTCACATCGACCACGGTAAGACCACTCTTACCGCGGCGATCACCAAGGTGCTGCACGACGCGTTCCCGGACCTGAACGAGGCCTCGGCCTTCGACATGATCGACAAGGCGCCGGAAGAGCGCCAGCGTGGTATCACGATCTCCATCGCGCACGTCGAGTACCAGACCGACTCGCGTCACTACGCCCACGTTGACTGCCCGGGTCACGCGGACTACATCAAGAACATGATCACCGGTGCGGCGCAGATGGACGGCGCCATCCTCGTGGTCGCCGCCACCGACGGCCCGATGCCGCAGACCAAGGAGCACGTGCTCCTGGCCCGCCAGGTCGGTGTTCCGTACATCGTCGTCGCCCTGAACAAGGCCGACATGGTGGACGACGAGGAGATCCTGGAGCTCGTCGAGCTCGAGGTCCGTGAGCTCCTCTCGGAGTACGAGTTCCCGGGTGACGAGGTTCCGGTCGTCAAGGTCTCGGCGCTCAAGGCGCTCGAGGGCGACAAGGAGTGGGGCGAGTCCGTCCTCAACCTGATGAAGGCCGTCGACGACAGCATTCCGACTCCGGAGCGTGACGTCGACAAGCCGTTCCTCATGCCGATCGAGGACGTCTTCACCATCACCGGTCGCGGTACGGTCGTCACCGGCCGTATCGAGCGTGGTGTCCTGAAGGTCAACGAGACCGTCGACATCATCGGCATCAAGACCGAGAAGACCACCACCACGGTCACCGGCATCGAGATGTTCCGCAAGCTGCTCGACGAGGGCCAGGCCGGTGAGAACGTCGGTCTGCTCCTCCGTGGCATCAAGCGCGAGGACGTCGAGCGCGGCCAGGTCATCATCAAGCCGGGTTCGGTCACGCCGCACACCGAGTTCGAGGCCCAGGCCTACATCCTGTCGAAGGACGAGGGTGGCCGTCACACCCCGTTCTTCAACAACTACCGCCCGCAGTTCTACTTCCGTACCACGGACGTGACCGGCGTCGTGACCCTCCCCGAGGGCACCGAGATGGTCATGCCGGGCGACAACACCACCATGTCCGTCCAGCTGATCCAGCCGGTCGCCATGGAGGAGGGCCTCAAGTTCGCCATCCGTGAGGGTGGCCGGACCGTCGGCGCCGGCCAGGTCACCAAGATCAGCAAGTGATCATCGGGTTGACCCGGTAGCTCGACAGAGCACCCGAGGAGCCCCGCCCACCGTCAGGTGGGCGGGGCTCCTTGACAGTTGGGCCTCGATTGGCCTTAGGCGTCCCAGGTGTGGCACACTGTCCAGGTTGCTCGGTTGAGTGCCGATGCTGCACGCCTCCCGCCGGGAGGACTGGAAGCGAGTCCCGCAGTACTCGTCATCTCTTGTCAGAGGTGGAAGTACGGGAATCTTCCGGGAAGTGCCAGCGGGGCCCCAGCCAGGCACCCGGTGGGTGTTCTCCCCCGGCCGCGGTTTCGGCGCCGCGTCCCCTTTCGCAGGGAATTCCGTACGGAATTTTCTTGAGAAGGAACGCGACACGCCCGACCGCGTGGGTCGGAGGAGGGCAGTGCCTCCCTGGAGGCGCGGCCGACCGGGTCCCAGAGCGTTACGAGAGACAGGACTACGAAGTAGCCATGGCGGGACAGAAGATCCGCATCCGGCTCAAGGCCTACGACCACGAGGTCATCGACTCCTCGGCGAAGAAGATCGTCGAGACGGTGACCCGCACTGGTGCGTCGGTCGCGGGCCCGGTGCCGCTGCCCACAGAGAAGAACGTGTACTGCGTCATCAAGTCGCCGCACAAGTACAAGGACTCGCGCGAGCACTTCGAGATGCGCACGCACAAGCGCCTCATCGACATCCTCGACCCCACGCCGAAGACGGTCGACTCGCTCATGCGTCTCGACCTGCCGGCGGGCGTCGACATCGAGATCAAGCTCTGAGGTGACGCGCGAGATGGCTAAGCAGATCAAGGGCGTCCTGGGCGAGAAGCTCGGCATGACGCAGGTGTGGGACGAGAAGAACCGCGTCGTCCCGGTCACCGTCGTCAAGGCCGGTCCCTGCGTCGTGACCCAGGTCCGCACCAATGACGCGGACGGCTACGAAGCCGTCCAGATCGCCTTCGGCGAGATCGACCCCCGCAAGGTGAACAAGCCCCTCAAGGGCCACTTCGCCAAGGCGGATGTCACCCCGCGCCGCCACCTGGTGGAGCTGCGTACCGCTGACGCCAGCGAGTACACGCTCGGCCAGGAGGTCACCGCCGAGGTGTTCGAGTCCGGTGTGAAGGTCGACGTGACCGGCACCAGCAAGGGCAAGGGCACCGCCGGTGTCATGAAGCGCCACGGCTTCGGCGGCCTCGGCGCCGGCCACGGCACCCAGCGCAAGCACCGCTCGCCGGGCTCCATCGGTGGCTGCGCCACCCCGGGCCGCGTGTTCAAGGGCCTGCGCATGGCCGGCCGCATGGGCAACGAGCGGGTCACCACCCAGAACCTGACCGTCCACGCCGTTGACGCGGAGAAGGGCCTGCTCCTGATCAAGGGAGCGGTTCCTGGTCCGAACGGCGGCCTCGTCCTGGTCCGTACCGCGGCCAAGGGGGCCTGAGGTAACCGATGAGCACCATTGACATCCTTTCGCCGGCTGGCGACAAGGCCGGGACCGTCGAGCTCCCCACGGAGATCTTCGACGTGCAGGTCAGCGTTCCGCTGATCCACCAGGTCGTCGTCGCACAGCTGGCCGCGGCCCGTCAGGGCACGCACAAGACCAAGACCCGTGGCGAGGTCCGCGGCGGCGGCAAGAAGCCGTACCGCCAGAAGGGCACCGGCCGCGCCCGTCAGGGCTCGACCCGCGCCCCGCAGTTCGCCGGTGGTGGCGTCGTGCACGGTCCCGTGCCGCGTGACTACTCGCAGCGGACCCCGAAGAAGATGAAGGCCGCCGCCCTGCGCGGTGCCCTCTCCGACCGGGCGCGCCACAACCGCATCCACGTCGTCGCCGGCGTGGTCGAGGGCGAGGTCTCCACCAAGGCCGCCAAGACCCTGTTCGGCAAGATCAGCGAGCGCAAGAACCTGCTCCTGGTCGCCGACCGGTCCGACGAGGCCGCGTGGCTGTCCGCCCGCAACCTGCCCCAGGTGCACATCCTGGAGCCGGGCCAGCTGAACACGTACGACGTGCTCGTCTCCGACGACGTGGTCTTCACGCAGGCTGCCTTCGAGCGCTTCGTGGCGGGTCCCGCCGCGGCCGCCAAGGCCACCGCTTCCGAGGCTGAGCTCGAAGGGAGCGACGCCTGATGAGCGAGGCAACTGCAGCGGTCGTCACCAGCAAGACCTTCACGGACCCCCGTGACATTCTGGTCAAGCCGGTGGTGTCCGAGAAGAGCTACGCGCTGCTGGACGAGAACAAGTACACGTTCATCGTCGACCCGCGTGCCAACAAGACCCAGATCAAGCAGGCCGTCGAGACGGTCTTCTCGGTCAAGGTCACCGGGGTGAACACGATCAACCGGCAGGGCAAGCGCAAGCGCACCCGCACCGGTTTCGGCAAGCGCAAGGACACCAAGCGCGCCATCGTGACCCTTGCCGAGGGCGACCGCATCGACATCTTCGGCGGCCCGGTCTCCTAACGGAGGCCGGAGCGTCCAGAAGTCCGGAATCTTCCGAGGACTGAGAAATGGGAATCCGCAAGTACAAGCCGACGACCCCGGGCCGTCGTGGCTCCAGCGTCGCCGACTTCGTCGAGATCACGCGGTCCACGCCGGAGAAGTCGCTGGTCCGCCCGCTGCACAGCAAGGGCGGCCGTAACAACGCCGGTCGTGTGACCGTTCGCCACCAGGGCGGTGGCCACAAGCGCGCCTACCGTGTGATCGACTTCCGTCGTCACGACAAGGACGGCGTGCCGGCCAAGGTCGCGCACATCGAGTACGACCCGAACCGCACTGCGCGCATCGCGCTCCTGCACTACGCAGACGGCGAGAAGCGCTACATCCTCGCCCCGGCCAAGCTGGGCCAGGGCGACCGGATTGAGAACGGCGCGGGCGCCGACATCAAGCCGGGCAACAACCTCCCGCTGCGCAACATCCCGGTGGGTACGGTCATCCACGCCATCGAGCTCCGCCCCGGCGGCGGCGCGAAGATCGCCCGTTCCGCGGGCTCTTCCGTCCAGCTGCTGGCGAAGGAGGGCACCTACGCCCACCTGCGGATGCCCTCCGGCGAGGTCCGTCTGGTCGACATCCGCTGCCGCGCCACTGTTGGCGAGGTCGGCAACGCCGAGCAGTCGAACATCAACTGGGGCAAGGCCGGCCGTATGCGCTGGAAGGGCGTTCGCCCGACCGTCCGCGGTGTCGCCATGAACCCCGTCGACCACCCGCACGGTGGTGGTGAGGGCAAGACCTCCGGTGGTCGCCACCCGGTCTCGCCCTGGGGTCAGAAGGAGGGTCGTACTCGCTCGCCGAAGAAGGCCAGCAACAAGTACATCGTCCGCCGCCGCAAGACGAACAAGAAGCGCTAGGAGCGGGTTCAGATGCCGCGCAGTCTCAAGAAGGGGCCCTTCGTCGACGACCACCTGATCAAGAAGGTGGATGTCCAGAACGAAGCCGGTTCCAAGAACGTCATCAAGACCTGGTCCCGTCGCTCGATGATCGTCCCGGCGATGCTGGGCCACACGATCGCGGTGCACAACGGCAAGACCCATGTTCCGGTGTTCGTCACCGAGTCCATGGTCGGCCACAAGCTCGGCGAGTTTGCGCCGACCCGCACCTTCCGCGGCCACGTCAAGGACGACCGCAAGTCGAAGCGTCGCTGACAAGGCGGGGTGCGAAGACTATGACTGACACCGAAGGGACAACCATGGAAGCCAGGGCCCAGGCGCGGTACATCCGCGTCACGCCCATGAAGGCCCGCCGAGTGGTGGACCTCATCCGTGGCATGGACGCCACGGAGGCCCAGGCGGTCCTGCGTTTCGCCCCGCAGGCCGCGAGCGTGCCGGTGGGCAAGGTGCTGGACAGCGCCATTGCCAACGCCGCGCACAACTACGACCACACCGACGCCGACAGCCTCTTCATCTCCGAGGCCTACGTCGACGAGGGCCCGACCCTGAAGCGGTTCCGTCCGCGCGCCCAGGGCCGCGCCTACCGGATCCGCAAGCGGACCAGCCACATCACTGTGGTCGTCAGCAGCAAGGAAGGAACCCGGTAATGGGCCAGAAGGTTAACCCGCACGGGTTCCGGCTCGGCATCACCACGGACTTCAAGTCCCGTTGGTACGCCGACAAGCTGTACAAGGACTACGTCAAGGAAGACGTCGCCATCCGCCGGATGATGACGAAGGGCATGGAGCGGGCCGGCATCTCGAAGGTTGAGATCGAGCGCACCCGCGACCGCGTCCGCGTCGACATCCACACCGCCCGGCCGGGCATCGTCATCGGCCGTCGCGGCGCGGAGGCCGACCGCATCCGCGGCGAGCTGGAGAAGCTCACCGGCAAGCAGGTCCAGCTGAACATCCTCGAGGTCAAGAACCCCGAGACCGACGCTCAGCTGGTTGCCCAGGCCGTGGCCGAGCAGCTGTCCTCCCGCGTCTCCTTCCGTCGCGCCATGCGCAAGAGCATGCAGTCGACGATGAAGGCCGGCGCCAAGGGCATCAAGATCCAGTGCGGTGGCCGTCTCGGCGGCGCCGAGATGTCCCGCTCGGAGTTCTACCGCGAGGGCCGCGTGCCCCTGCACACGCTCCGTGCGAACGTCGACTACGGCTTCTTCGAGGCCAAGACGACCTTCGGCCGCATCGGTGTGAAGGTCTGGATCTACAAGGGCGACGTCAAGAACATCGCCGAGGTCCGCGCCGAGAACGCCGCTGCCCGCGCCGGCAACCGCCCGGCCCGTGGTGGCAACGACCGCCCGGCCCGTGGCGGCCGCGGTGGCGAGCGTGGCGGTCGCGGCCGTAAGCCGCAGCAGCAGTCGGCTCCGGCTGCCGAGGCCCCCAAGGCCGAGGCTCCCGCCGCTGCCGCTCCGGCCGAGTCCACCGGAACGGAGGCCTGACCGTCATGCTGATCCCCCGTAGGGTCAAGCACCGCAAGCAGCACCACCCGAAGCGCAACGGCATGGCCAAGGGTGGCACCGAGCTTGCGTTCGGCGAGTACGGCATCCAGGCGGTGACCCCGGCCTACGTGACGAACCGTCAGATCGAGTCGGCCCGTATCGCCATGACCCGCCACATCAAGCGTGGCGGCAAGGTCTGGATCAACATCTACCCGGACCGGCCGCTCACGAAGAAGCCTGCCGAGACCCGCATGGGTTCCGGTAAGGGTTCGCCGGAGTGGTGGATCGCGAACGTCAAGCCCGGTCGGGTGATGTTCGAGCTGTCCTACCCGAACGAGAAGGTTGCTAAGGAGGCGCTGACCCGCGCCGCCCACAAGCTTCCGATGAAGTGCCGGATCGTCCGGCGCGAGGCAGGTGAGTCGTGATGGCGGCCGGTACCAAGGCGACCGAGCTGCGCGAGCTGAACAACGAGGAACTCGTTGCCAAGCTGCGCGAGGCCAAGGAGGAGCTGTTCAACCTCCGCTTCCAGGCGGCGACCGGACAGCTCGAGAACCACGGCCGGCTGAAGGCCGTCCGCAAGGACATCGCCCGGATCTACACCCTGATGCGTGAGCGCGAGCTGGGCATCGAGACGGTGGAGAGCGCCTGATGAGCGAGAAGAATGTGACTGAGACGAACGACCGCGGCTTCCGCAAGACCCGTGAGGGTCTCGTCGTCAGCGACAAGATGGACAAGACCGTCGTCGTCGCCGTCGAGGACCGCGTCAAGCACGCGCTGTACGGCAAGGTCATCCGCCGTACCAACAAGCTCAAGGCGCACGACGAGCAGAACGCCGCGGGTGTCGGCGACCGTGTCCTCCTCATGGAGACCCGGCCGCTGTCCGCGACGAAGCGCTGGCGCGTCGTCGAGATCCTCGAGAAGGCCAAGTAGGCAATTCCCGCAAGGGAATTCCACGATTCATCCTGAAGGCATTCGCCTTCTGGACAGTTCCGCCAGGCTCGGCAGGGACTGGAGAGATCCAGTCCCTGCCGGGAACCGGCAGACGATCAGGAGATAGACGTGATCCAGCAGGAGTCGCGACTGCGCGTCGCCGACAACACTGGTGCGAAGGAGATCCTTTGCATCCGTGTTCTCGGTGGTTCCGGTCGCCGCTACGCGGGCATCGGTGACGTCATCGTCGCCACCGTGAAGGACGCGATCCCCGGTGGCAACGTGAAGAAGGGTGACGTCGTCAAGGCGGTCATCGTTCGCACCGTCAAGGAGCGCCGCCGTCCGGACGGCTCGTACATCCGCTTCGACGAGAACGCGGCCGTCATCCTCAAGAACGATGGCGACCCCCGCGGCACCCGTATCTTCGGCCCCGTGGGCCGTGAGCTGCGCGAGAAGAAGTTCATGAAGATCATCTCGCTCGCGCCGGAGGTGCTGTAACCGATGAAGATCAAGAAGGGCGACCTGGTCCAGGTCATCACCGGTAAGGACAAGGGCAAGCAGGGCAAGGTCATTCAGGCCTTCCCCGCTGACGACCGTGTTCTGGTCGAGGGTGTCAACCGGGTCAAGAAGCACACCAAGGCCGGTCAGACCGCTCGCGGTTCCAAGACCGGCGGCATCGTGACGACCGAGGCCCCGATCCACGTGAGCAATGTTCAGCTCGTGGTGGAGAAGGACGGCAACAAGGTTGTCACCCGCGTCGGATACCGCTTCGACGACGAAGGCAACAAGATCCGCGTTGCCAAGCGGACCGGTGAGGACATCTGATGACTGCCACCACCAACGCACCGCGCCTCAAGCAGCGCTACCGCGACGACATCCAGGGCAAGCTGAAGGACGAGTTCTCCTACGAGAACGTCATGCAGATCCCTGGTCTGACCAAGATCGTGGTCAACATGGGTGTGGGCGACGCCGCCCGCGACTCCAAGCTGATCGAGGGCGCCATCCGCGACCTCACCACGATCACCGGCCAGAAGCCGTCCGTCACCAAGGCCCGTAAGTCCATCGCGCAGTTCAAGCTGCGTGAGGGCCAGCCGATCGGTGCCCACGTCACCCTCCGCGGTGACCGCATGTGGGAGTTCCTGGACCGCCTGCTGTCGCTCGCGCTGCCGCGCATCCGCGACTTCCGCGGTCTGTCGCCGAAGCAGTTCGACGGCCGGGGCAACTACACCTTCGGTCTCACGGAGCAGGTCATGTTCCACGAGATCGACCAGGACAAGATCGACCGGGTCCGGGGTATGGACATCACCGTGGTCACCACGGCGACCAACGACGACGAGGGCCGTGCCCTGCTGCGTCACCTCGGCTTCCCGTTCAAGGAGAACTGACCGTGGCGAAGAAGGCTCTGATCGCTAAGGCCGCCCGCAAGCCGAAGTTCGGTGTGCGCGCGTACACCCGCTGCCAGCGCTGCGGCCGGCCGCACTCCGTCTACCGCAAGTTCGGCCTCTGCCGCGTGTGCCTTCGTGAGATGGCTCACCGTGGCGAGCTGCCGGGCGTGACCAAGAGCTCCTGGTAATCACCCCTCTGGGGTGATACCGGGCTCTCGGTAAGCAAATGGTTGGCGGGCTCCCGTACAAAAAGCCCCTCTGCGCTCCCGTAGAGTAGAGGGGTTGGGCGCCCGCCGCCCATGACCGTCTTACTACGCCGTAGGTCCCCGCGCCGCACCCGTCCCGACATCGTTCGGGGAGAGGGATGGCGCACATAGGAAACCCCGGCGAGAGAGGCCGAAGGCCATCATGACCATGACCGATCCGATCGCAGACATGTTGACCCGTCTGCGAAACGCTAACTCGGCTTACCACGACTCCGTCGTGATGCCGCACAGCAAGATCAAGTCGCACATCGCGGAGATCCTCCAGCAGGAGGGCTTCATCGTCGGCTGGAAGGTCGAGGACGCCGAGGTCGGCAAGAACCTCGTCCTCGAGCTGAAGTTCGGCCCGAACCGCGAGCGCTCGATCGCCGGCATCAAGCGGATTTCGAAGCCGGGCCTGCGGGTCTACGCAAAGTCCACCAATCTGCCGAAGGTCCTCGGCGGCCTGGGCGTGGCGATCATCTCCACGTCCCACGGTCTCCTGACCGGTCAGCAGGCCAGCAAGAAGGGCGTGGGTGGGGAAGTCCTCGCCTACGTCTGGTAGTCGGGAACGGAGGAAAAGCTCATGTCGCGTATTGGCAAGCTGCCCATCCAGGTTCCCGCCGGCGTGGACGTCACCATCGATGGCCGTACGGTCGCAGTGAAGGGCCCCAAGGGTTCTCTCTCGCACACCGTTGCCGCGCCCATCGAGGTCGCCAAGGGTGAGGACGGCGTGATCAACGTCACCCGCCCGAACGACGAGCGTCTGAACAAGGCCCTCCACGGCCTGTCCCGCACGCTGGTGGCGAACATGATCACCGGTGTGACCACGGGGTACAGCAAGGCGCTCGAGATCAGCGGTGTCGGTTACCGCGTCCAGGCCAAGGGCTCCAACCTGGAGTTCTCCCTGGGCTACAGCCACCCGATCCTCGTCGAGGCGCCGGAAGGCATCACCTTCAAGGTCGAGTCCCCGACCAAGCTCAGCGTCGAGGGCATCGACAAGCAGAAGGTCGGCGAGGTCGCCGCCAACATCCGCAAGCTGCGGAAGCCCGACCCGTACAAGGCCAAGGGCGTCAAGTACGCGGGCGAGGTCATCCGCCGCAAGGTCGGAAAGGCTGGTAAGTAAGCCATGGCATACGGTGTGAAGATCGCCAAGGGCAAGGCCTACAAGGGTGCTGCTCTCAAGCGTCGCCACATCCGCGTCCGTAAGCGGATCTCCGGAACGTCGGAGCGTCCCCGCCTGGTCGTGACGCGGTCCAACCGCCACATGGTCGCCCAGGTCATCGACGACATCGCGGGCCACACGCTCGCTTCGGCGTCGACTCTGGACACGTCCATCCGCGGTGGCGAGGCCGACAAGAGCGCGCAGGCCCAGCAGGTCGGCGCCCTGGTCGCCGAGCGTGCCAAGGCCGCCGGCATCGAGGCCGTCGTGTTCGACCGCGGTGGTAACAAGTACGCAGGGCGGATTGCCGCTCTGGCTGACGCCGCCCGCGAGGCCGGACTCAAGTTCTGAGCCGACCGTCGCGCCAGCGATCGAGTGTCGCTGCGTAGCTAGCGGACGTAAACGAGAGAGGTAATTCCAATGGCTGGACCCCAGCGCCGCGGGAGCGGTGCCGGTGGCGGCGAGCGGCGGGACCGGAAGGACCGGCGGGACGGCGGCGCTGCCGCCGAGAAGACCGCCTACGTCGAGCGTGTCGTCGCGATCAACCGCGTCGCCAAGGTTGTGAAGGGTGGTCGTCGCTTCAGCTTCACCGCGCTGGTCGTGGTGGGCGACGGTGACGGCACCGTGGGTGTCGGATACGGCAAGGCCAAGGAGGTGCCGGCCGCCATCGCCAAGGGTGTGGAGGAGGCCAAGAAGCACTTCTTCAAGGTCCCCCGGATCCAGGGCACCATCCCCCACCCCATCCAGGGCGAGAAGGCTGCGGGCGTCGTCCTGCTCAAGCCGGCTTCCCCCGGTACCGGTGTGATCGCCGGTGGCCCGGTGCGCGCCGTGCTGGAGTGCGCGGGCATCCACGACGTGCTCAGCAAGTCGCTCGGCTCGTCGAACCCGATCAACATCGTGCACGCCACGGTGGAGGCTCTCCGTGGGCTGCAGCGCCCCGAGGAGATCGCCGCCCGTCGTGGCCTGCCCCTCGAGGACGTCGCTCCCGCAGCCCTGCTGCGTGCGCGTGCCGGGGCGGGTGCGTGAGCATGGCCCGCCTCAAGATCACGCAGACGAAGTCCTACATCGGCAGCAAGCAGAACCACCGCGACACCCTGCGTTCGCTCGGGCTCAAGCGCCTGAACGACGTGGTTGTCAAGGAGGACCGCCCCGAGATCCGCGGCATGGCGAACACCGTGCGGCACCTCGTGACGGTCGAGGAGGTCGACTGACATGGCGGAGCAGAACCCGCTGAAGGTCCACAACCTCCGGCCCGCCCCGGGCGCCAAGACCGCCAAGACCCGTGTGGGTCGTGGTGAGGCGTCCAAGGGTAAGACCGCTGGTCGTGGCACCAAGGGCACCAAGGCCCGCTACCAGGTTCCGGAGCGCTTCGAGGGTGGGCAGATGCCCCTCCACATGCGGCTCCCGAAGCTCAAGGGCTTCAAGAACCCGTTCCGCACCGAGTTCCAGGTCGTGAACCTGGACAAGCTGGCTGCGCTCTACCCGCAGGGTGGCGAGGTCACGGTGGCCGACCTGGTCGCCAAGGGTGCGGTTCGCAAGAACCAGCTCGTCAAGGTGCTCGGCACCGGCGAGATCACCGTGGCGCTGCAGGTGACGGTCGACGCCGTCTCCGGCTCCGCCAAGGAGAAGATCACCGCCGCTGGCGGCACCGTCACCGAGCTCGTCTGAGCCCGATGACTCATCCAGCCGGGGATGCCCTCAAATGGGGCATCCCCGGTTGGTCGTTCCAAGGGGGGCACGTGCGCCGGTATGGTGGCGTGCAGTATTGCTGTAAACACCGGGGCTCGCCCCGGGCCGCGCGGACTGTGCCCGTGCGGCTTTTGACTGACCAGTATTCGTCGATTCTCACGACCGTCACCTCTCGCGCCGATACGCGGGGGTCGCAGGAGGCACCGTGCTCACCGCGTTCGCCCGAGCGTTCAAGACGCCCGACCTGCGCAAAAAACTGCTGTTCACACTCGCCATCATCGTGCTGTTCCGGCTCGGGGCGCACATCCCGCTGCCGGGAGTCAGCTTCCCGGACGTCAATGCGTGTGTGAAGCAGGCAGAGGGCACCCAGGGCCTCTTCGGCCTGGTCAACATGTTCAGCGGCGGCGCACTGCTGCAGCTGACGATCTTCGCGCTCGGGATCATGCCGTACATCACGGCGAGCATCATCCTGCAGCTGCTGACCGTGGTCATTCCACGGCTGGAGGCCCTCAAGAAGGAGGGGTCGTCCGGCCAGGCCAAGATCACGCAGTACACCCGGTACCTGACGGTGGCGCTGGCGGTGCTCCAGGGGACCGGCCTGGTGGCCACGGCTCAGGGCGGCTCGCTCTTCCCGCAGTGCGACCGGGCCGCGCAGATCATCCCGGACCGTTCGATCTTCATGACCATCACGATGGTCATCACCATGACCGCCGGCACCTGCCTGATCATGTGGCTCGGTGAGCTCGTCACCGACCGCGGCATCGGCAACGGCATGTCGATCCTGATGTTCATCTCGATCGCGGCCGGCTTCCCGTCCGCGCTCTGGTCGATCAAGCAGCAGGGCAAGATCGCTGACGGCTGGGTCGAGTTCGGTGTGGTGATCCTGGTCGGTCTGGCGATGGTGGGCCTGGTCGTCTTCGTGGAGCAGGCCCAGCGCCGGATCCCGGTGCAGTACGCGAAGCGCATGATCGGCCGCAGGTCCTACGGCGGCACGTCCACGTACATCCCGCTCAAGGTGAACCAGGCAGGTGTGATTCCTGTCATCTTCGCCTCCTCGCTGCTCTACATTCCGGCCCTGCTGGTGCAGTTCAGTGGCTCGAAGGCGGGCTGGGCGACGTGGATCAACACCCATCTGGTCAAGGGCGACCACCCGTATTACATGGTCACGTACTTCCTCCTGATCGTTTTCTTCGCGTTCTTCTACGTGGCGATCTCGTTCAACCCCGAGGAAGTCGCGGACAACATGAAGAAGTATGGTGGCTTCATCCCGGGCATCCGGGCTGGTCGACCTACTGCTGAGTACCTGAGCTACGTGCTCAATCGGATCACCTGGCCGGGGTCGCTGTACCTGGGCTTGATCGCACTTGTGCCGACGACGGCGTTGGCAGGTTTCGGTGCCAACCAGAACTTCCCGTTCGGCGGGACGAGCATCCTGATCATCGTGGGTGTGGGTCTGGAAACCGTGAAGCAGATCGAGAGCCAGCTTCAGCAGCGTAACTACGAAGGGTTCCTCCGCTGATGCGAATCGTCCTCGTCGGGCCGCCCGGTGCGGGCAAGGGCACGCAGGCCGCGTACCTCGCCAAGAATCTGTCGATCCCGCACATCTCCACGGGAGACCTCTTCCGCGCCAACATCAGCCAGGGCACGCCCCTCGGCAAGAAGGCGCAGGAGTACATGAAGGCCGGCCAGCTGGTGCCGGACGAGGTCACCATCGGGATGGCCAAGGCACGCCTGGAGGAGCCGGACGCCGCGGACGGCTTCCTGCTGGACGGCTTCCCCCGCAACCTCAACCAGGCCAAGGTCCTGGACGAGATCCTCGACGAGAAGAGCATCCGCCTCGACGCGGTGCTCGACCTCGAGGTCCCGGAGGACGAGGTCGTCAAGCGGATCGCGGGCCGCCGCATCTGCCGCAACGACAGCAGCCACGTCTTCCACGTCACCTACAGCGCGCCGAAGGCCGAAGGGGTCTGCGACCACTGCGGCGGCGAGCTGTACCAGCGGGACGACGACACCGAGGAAACGGTCCGCAAGCGCCTCGAGGTCTACCACCGCGAGACCGAGCCGATCATCGACTACTACAAGGCCCAGGGCCTGGTGGTGACGATCTCTGCGCTCGGCAAGGTGACCGAGGTGACCCAGCGGGCCATGGAGGCGCTCCGGCAGAACGCTGCCTGAGGCCTGCACGGATCGGAACAGAGCACGGAACGGCCGTGGTGTCCCCGGACACCGCGGCCGTTTTCGGTTGGCCGGTTACCGTAAGGACGACAACCGATTCATCGAGGAACCCAGCGGAGACGATTCCCCTCCGCGACAGTGGCGGCGTGACCGCGGAGAGGCAGCAGGAGACCCATGGTGGAGATCAAGACCCCGGAGCAGATCGCCAAGATGCGGGCGGCGGGGCTGGTCGTGGCGAAGATCCACGACGCGTGCCGTGCGGCCGCCGTGCCGGGCGCCACCACCAAGGACCTGGACGACGTCGCGCGCAAGGTGCTCGCCGAGAACGGCGCCAAGTCGAACTTCCTCGGCTACGGCGGCTTCCCGGCCACCATCTGCACCTCGGTGAACGACATCGTGGTGCACGGCATCCCGGACACCGACACGGTCCTGAAGGACGGTGACCTGCTCTCGATCGACGCCGGCGCCATCGTCGAGGGCTGGCACGGCGACGCGGCCCTCACCGTCTTCGTGGGCACCGGACACGCCCCGGAGCTGCACGAGCTCTCCCGGGTGACCGAGGAGTCCATGTGGGCCGGCATCGCCGCGGTGAAGAACGGCAACCGGCTGGTCGACATCTCCCGGGCCATCGAGACCTACATCCGCCGGCAGCCCCGCCCGGCCACCGGGAAGTACGGGATCATCGAGGACTACGGGGGCCACGGCATCGGCTCCGAGATGCACATGGACCCGCACCTGCTGAACTACGTCGAGCGGCGCCGCGGCCGCGGCCCCAAGCTGGTGCCGGGCTTCTGCATCGCGATCGAGCCGATGGTCGGCCTCGGCACGCCGCGGACCCACGTCCTGGAGGACGACTGGACCGTCAAGACGGACGACGGCAGCTGGAGCAGCCACTGGGAGCACTCGGTCGCGCTGACCGAGGAGGGCCCGCTGGTCCTGACCGCAGTCGACGGCGGAAAGGCGAAGCTCGCCGAGTACGGCGTCACCACCGCGCCGGACCCGCTGGCTTAATGATCTACGCTACGGGGCATCCTTCCTCGATTCGTCTTTCCGAGTGCCCTGGCGTAGACTGACGCGTCGGCTCTCGTGTATCCGTGTGTCCGCATGCGTAGACGAGGGCCGATCAAGGTAGCCGATTCGAAGGGCGAAGCGTGGCCAAGAAGCAAGGTGCCATCGAGATCGAGGGCACCGTGATCGAGTCCCTGCCGAACGCCATGTTCAAGGTGGAGCTCCAGAACGGTCACAAGGTCCTCGCGCACATCAGCGGCAAGATGCGGATGCACTACATCCGCATCCTCCCGGATGACCGGGTCGTCGTGGAGCTCTCTCCCTACGACCTGACGCGCGGTCGGATCGTCTACCGCTACAAGTAGATCTTGCCGAGGCCCTCGTCCGCGGGGGACCGGCACTGACCCGGAGAACCTCACATCCCATGAAGGTCAAGCCGAGCGTCAAGAAGATCTGCGACAAGTGCAAGGTGATCCGCCGCCACGGCCGGGTCATGGTCATCTGCGACAACCTGCGCCACAAGCAGCGCCAGGGCTGACGCACGACCTGCACCTCGCAGTTTCTTCGCGCGACGCACATCCGTACATACGCAGTCACCCCTTCCTCAGCAGTGGGGAGGACACCCCCGGTCGGAGGCCGGGGACCCGGGGAATTTCGTCCGGCGCCCGAGGGCGCTCCGACGGCCGGGAGCGGTGCTGCGGAAGACCTCCGCATAGCCATCAGGAGCCACATCAATGGCACGCATCGAAGGCGTTGATCTTCCGCGCGAAAAGCGCGTGGAGGTCGCCCTTACCTACGTCTTCGGCATTGGTCGCACCCGTGCTCAGGAGACCCTGAAGAACACTGGTGTGAACCCCGACACCCGCGTTCGCGACCTGGCCGAAGAGGACCTGGTCAAGATCCGCGAGTACGTGGACCAGAACTTCAAGACCGAGGGTGACCTCCGTCGCGAGATTCAGGCCGACATCCGCCGCAAGGTCGAGATCGGCTGCTACCAGGGTCTTCGTCACCGCCGTGGCCTGCCGGTCCACGGTCAGCGCACGAGCACCAACGCCCGCACCCGCAAGGGCCCGCGTCGCGCGATCGCCGGCAAGAAGAAGCCGGGCAAGAAGTAGTCCTCACCGGACGCTGCCCAGCGGTCCGAGCTGTAGGACCGACCACCTCCACGGGAGTTACCAAGTATGCCTCCGAAGAGCCGTACGGCCGGCGCCAAGAAGGTGCGCCGCAAGGAGAAGAAGAACGTCGCCCACGGGCACGCTCACATCAAGAGCACGTTCAACAACACGATCGTTTCGATCACCGACCCGACCGGGAACGTGATCTCTTGGGCCTCTGCCGGCCACGTCGGCTTCAAGGGCTCGCGCAAGTCCACCCCCTTCGCCGCGCAGATGGCCGCCGAGTCGGCCGCCCGCCGCGCGCAGGAGCACGGCATGCGCAAGGTCGACGTCTTCGTGAAGGGTCCCGGCTCCGGCCGTGAGACCGCGATCCGCTCCCTCCAGGCCACCGGCCTCGAGGTGGGTTCGATCCAGGACGTCACCCCCACTCCGCACAACGGATGCCGCCCGCCGAAGCGCCGCCGCGTCTGACCCGAGGAGACAACTGAATGGCGCGATACACCGGGGCCGACTGCAAGCGTTGCCGTCGGGAGAAGCAGAAGCTCTTCCTCAAGGGGAGCAAGTGCGAGAGCGCGAAGTGCCCGATCGAGATCCGTCCTTACCCCCCGGGTGAGCACGGACGCGGGCGCACCAAGGACAGCGAGTACCTGCTGCAGAAGCGTGAGAAGCAGAAGGCCGCTCGTATCTACGGTGTCCTCGAGAAGCAGTTCCGTGGTTACTTCGAGGAAGCGAACCGCAGGCAGGGCAAGACCGGCGAGAACCTGCTGCGCATCCTCGAGATCCGCCTCGACAACGTGGTCTACCGGGCCGGCTTTGCCAAGTCCCGCGACCACGCCCGTCAGCTGGTCCGCCACGGACACATCACGGTGAACGGCCGCAAGACCGACATTCCGTCGGCCCGCGTGGCCGTGAACGACATCATCGAGGTCCGCCGGTCCTCGCACGACATGGCCCCGTTCGTGGTCGCCCGTGCGGAGGCCGGCGAGCGCACCGTCCCGGCGTGGCTCGAGGTCATGCCGGCGAGGATGCGCATCCTCGTGCATGCGCTGCCCGAGCGCCAGGTGATCGACACCCAGGTGCAGGAGCAGCTGATCGTCGAGCTCTACTCCAAGTAGTAGGGCCGGGCGGTTCGGGCGGTACGACCCATTCGGGCCGTACCGCCCGTACCCTTGCAGTATCGACTCCGGGCTGCCGCCCGGGGCATCGGCATCAAATAGCGGGTGCCGAAGACTGGAGGCAACTTTCATGCTGATCGCTCAGCGTCCCTCTCTGACCGAAGAGGTCGTCGACGAGTACCGCTCCCGGTTCGTGATCGAGCCGCTGGAGCCGGGCTTCGGCTACACCCTCGGCAACTCCCTGCGTCGCACGCTCCTCTCCTCGATCCCCGGCGCTGCTGTCACCAGCATCCGGATCGACGGTGTCCTGCACGAGTTCACCACCGTGCCGGGCGTCAAGGAGGACGTCACCGACCTCATCCTCAACATCAAGCAGCTGGTCGTCTCCTCGGAGCACGACGAGCCGGTCGTGATGTACCTGCGCAAGCAGGGCCCCGGCCTGGTCACCGCTGCGGACATCGCCCCGCCGGCCGGCGTCGAGGTGCACAACCCCGACCTGGTGCTCGCCACCCTGAACGGCAAGGGCAAGCTGGAGATGGAGCTGACCGTCGAGCGCGGTCGCGGCTACGTCTCCGCCGTGCAGAACAAGCAGCTGGGCCAGGAGATCGGCCGCATCCCGGTCGACTCCATCTACAGCCCGGTGCTCAAGGTCACCTACAAGGTCGAGGCGACCCGTGTCGAGCAGCGCACCGACTTCGACAAGCTGATCGTCGACGTCGAGACCAAGCAGGCCATGCGTCCGCGTGACGCCATGGCGTCGGCCGGTAAGACCCTGGTCGAGCTGTTCGGTCTGGCCCGCGAGCTCAACATCGACGCCGAGGGCATCGACATGGGCCCGTCCCCGACGGACGCCGCCCTCGCCGCCGACCTGGCGCTGCCGATCGAGGAGCTCGAGCTCACGGTCCGCTCGTACAACTGCCTCAAGCGTGAGGGCATCCACTCCGTGGGTGAGCTCGTCGCCCGCTCCGAGGCCGACCTGCTCGACATCCGCAACTTCGGTGCGAAGTCGATCGACGAGGTCAAGGCGAAGCTGGCCGGCATGGGCCTGGCCCTCAAGGACAGCCCGCCCGGATTCGACCCGACCGCCGCCGCGGACGCCTTCGGCGCCGACGACGACGCGGACGCCGGTTTCGTGGAGACCGAGCAGTACTGATCCCTCTCCGGCGGGGACCGGGCCCGCGGTGAAAGCCGCAGGTCAGGGCCCCGCCGGGGCGTGGGTCGGGCCCGTCGCCGGGCCCGATGCAAGATCTTCCGGCGGGCAGCAGCCCGTGCGGACCCTGACACCGGTACCTGATACGGCCGGTGCAGACAACGAGGAGAAACACCATGCCGAAGCCCGCCAAGGGCGCCCGTCTGGGCGGCAGCGCTGCGCACGAGCGGCTCATGCTGGCGAACCTCGCCACCGCGCTGTTCGAGCACGGCCGCATCACCACCACCGAGGCCAAGGCCCGCCGGCTGCGCCCGGTGGCCGAGCGTCTGATCACCAAGGCGAAGAAGGGTGACCTTCACAACCGCCGTCTGGTGCTGCAGACCGTCCGCGACAAGGGTGTCGTCCACACCCTCTTCACGGAGATCGGCCCGCGCTACGAGAACCGGCCGGGTGGCTACACCCGGATCACCAAGATCGGCAACCGTCGTGGCGACAACGCCCCGATGGCGGTCATCGAGCTGGTCGAGGCCCTGACCGTGCAGCAGGCCGCTGTCGGTGAGGCCGAGGCCGCCACCAAGCGTTCCGCCAAGGACGCTGCCGGTGACCAGGCCGCCGCGGACCTCAAGAAGGACGAGGCTGCGGCCGAGTCCACCGAGGCCCCGGCCGAGGAGTCCAAGGACGCCTGAGCCGTCCGACGGCTTGCACGGACGGGCCCGCTCCCAGTTTCTGGGGGCGGGCCCGTTCGGCGTCCGGCGTGGAGAGGAACGTGTGGGTGTGAGCGACGACGTGGAGCCCGGCTTCGTCCGGGTCCGGCTGGACCTGTCCTACGACGGGAAGGACTTCTCCGGCTGGGCCCGCCAGCGGGAGCGGCGCACCGTCCAGGGCGAGCTGGAGAGCGCGCTGCAGACCGTGATGCGGCTGCCCGAGCCGGTCGAGCTGACCGTGGCGGGCCGTACCGACGCGGGGGTGCACGCCCGCGGTCAGGTCGCCCATGTGGATCTGGGGCAGGAGGTGTGGGACGAGCACCGCGAGAAGCTGCTGCGGCGGCTCGCGGGGCGACTGCCGCACGACGTCCGGGTCTGGAAGGTCGAGGAGGCCCCCGCGGGTTTCAATGCCCGGTTCTCGGCGATCTGGCGGCGGTACGCCTACCGGGTCGGCGACCAGCGGGGCGGCGTCGACCCGCTGCGGCGGGGGTACGTGCTGTGGCACGACTGGCCGCTGGACATCGGCCTGATGAACGAGGCCGCGGAGCGGCTGCTCGGCGAGCACGACTTCGCCGCGTACTGCAAGAAGCGCGAGGGCGCCACCACCATCCGCACCCTGCTCGACCTGCGCTGGGAGCGGACCGAGGACGGGCTCGCGGTGGCGACCGTCCGGGCGGACGCCTTCTGCCACAACATGGTGCGGGCCCTGGTGGGCTCGCTGCTGCTGGTCGGCGACGGGCACCGGCCGGTGGGCTTCCCGGGCGAGGTGCTGGCGGGGCGGGTGCGGCACTCGGCGGTGAACGTCGTCCGGCCGCACGGGCTGACCCTGGAGGAGGTCGGCTACCCGCCGGACGACCAGCTGGCGGCCCGCAACCTCGCGGCGCGGAACAGGCGCTCCCTGCCGGGCACCGTGCCCGCCGGGGGCGGGGCCGGCGCTGTGGCGGGTGCGGGCGGCGCGGGCTGCTGCTGAGGCGAGTGGCGGGGGCCGATCCGGCTGGGCGGTGGGCGCCAACGGGCCGGAGGAGGGTGCCGCCGCTGCGGGGCTCACCGGCCGTGGCTCCGGGCGGGCCACCGGCCCAGCGGTCTCCGCCGGCCGGTGTCGTCCCTGCGCAACGTGGTCTCTGTTGGCCGGTGTCGTCCCTGCGGGAAGGCGGTCTCTGCCGGCCGGTGGCGTCCCCGCGGGCAGGGCGGGCGGCACCGGCCGAGTCCGGTGCCCGGCGGAGAGCGGCGCGGCCGGCTGAGCCGGTGCCCGCCGGCGAGCGGCGCGGCGGACTGAGCCGGTGCGCTACCGGCCCAGCCGGGCCAGCAGGGCCTTGAGCGGCTTGACCCGGTCGATACGGAGGGTGAGCGATTCCGTCCTCGGGACGGGCTTGGCGTACCGCGGCAGGATGCCGCGCCGCCATCGGACCGCGGGCAGCTTCGGCTCGGCCGGTACCGGCAGTTCCCAGGAGCGCCCGGGGCCCGCGCCGAGGTGCAGCGACACGCTCCAGTCCCCGGCGGGCAGCCGCGTCAGCGGTACGGGAACCGCGAACCGGCCCTCGGGGAACAGCGGCGCGGCCGGCTCGCCTCCGGGGTCCGGTACCGGGACGACGATCTCCTCGGTGGTGCCGGTGGTGCCGGTGGTGCCGGTGGTGCCGGTGGTGCCGGTGGTGTCCGTGGCGCTCGTGGTGCCCGTGGTTCCCGTGATGCCCTCGCCGGTGGTCTCGGTCAGACGTACCCGGAGCGTGCCCTCCGGCAGGCCGGCCAGCTCGCAGGTCCCGGAGACGGTGAGGGTTCCGTCCTCCGTCGACCAGGTGGCGCCCCCGACCCCGAACAGCGGGGCGACCTGGTGCTTCTGCTCTCCGATGTCCAGGGTGAGGTTCCCGTGGGGCTTGGTGGAGTAGAGCGTGACGGGCGTGGCCCCGTCGGCGGTGGCCACGAGGTGGGTGGCCGACTGGTGGGGGACGGCCTCGGTGCGTCGGCTGCCGAGGCGTATCTCCTTGGTGAAGCCGTCCACGGATATCGCGAGGTGGAGGTCCCACAAGCCGTCGGGCAGCGCGGCGCCGTCCGCGGCGGTCGCGAGGTCGACGGTCGCGGCGAAGCCGGCCCGGGAGTAGTCGTACGCTCCGGCGTCCTCGTCGGCCCCGAGCCCGGGGGTCGGGGTGCGCTCCGCCGGGAGCCGGTGCTCGGCCCCGGTGCCGCGCTCGCGGAGGACCAGTTCGGTGCGCAGGCCCTCGGTGGTGGTCGGGACGCGCCGGAGCCGGGCGTGACCGGTGAGGCGGAGCTCGCTCCCGGTGAGTACGGCGGCGTCGACCCGGTGGCGCGCCTTGGCCTCGTCGGTGATGTCGAAGCAGGCGTCGGGCACGGCGCGTTCGGGGTCCCGGAAGAACGGGTAGCGGGCGAGGACGCGGCCCTGCTCGACCAGGACCCCGGGGGCGCTGGTGCCCGCCGTGCGCTCCCGGACGGTGATGCCGTAGCTGGTGCTGCCCTGGGTCATCTCGAACTCCACCAGCTCCAGCAGCTCGTCGAGCATTCCGTGTTCCACGAGGTGGCAGCGGAGCCGGGCGAGGGCGGGCAGCCGGGCCGCGAGGTCCGGGTGGTAGCAGCGGCCGAGGACGTCCCGGAGCCGGGTGAGCGCCTTCTCCTGGTCGTCGCGCCGGGGTTCGTGGTGGATGTGCAGCACGGCGTCGCGCAGTTCCACGGTGAGGTGACGGTGCAGCAGGTGGTCGCGGCCGGGGCCCGGGGGGACGTGCTCGTCGAGCAGGTCGACCATGGTGTCCAGGGAGCGGATCCGCATGTCGGTGTCGTGGTGGGTGACGGTGATGTTGCCGCCGTCGGCCCGGGCAACCCAGTACAGGCAGTCGTAGTCGGCGACCACCGAGATGCCGGAGGCGTGCAGATAGGCGAGCGCCGTGAAGTAGACGTCCTCGCCGACCTTGTACTCGGTGGGGAAGCGGAGCCCGTGACGTTCCAGCAGGTCGCGCCGGAAGAGCTTCATCGGGTTCAGCGTCCAGTACACGCGCGAGTCGAAGACGTCGGTGCGCGGCTGGTTCCGGTGGAACATCGTGCTGGGCGCGCGGCGGCCCCCGACCCCCACCATGCGGCCGAGGACCACGTCGGTGCCGTTGGTCTCGGCGGCCTCGACGAGCCGTTCCAGGGCCTCGGTGCCGAGGTAGTCGTCGGCGTCGAGGAAGAAGACGTAGCGGCCGCGGGCGTACTGATCGAGTGCCAGGTTGCGGGGGGCCGACGGGCCACCGGAGTTCTCCTGGTGAACGACCCTGATGAGGCCGGGGTGTTCCGCGGCGAGCCGGTCGAGTTCCGCGCCGGTGCCGTCGGTCGAGCCGTCGTCCACCGCGATGATCTCCATGCGGTCGTGCCCGATGGACTGCTCGACCACCGACGTCACGCACTGGGTGAGATAGGGCATGGCGTTGTAGGCGCCGATGATGATGCTGACGTCGGGGACGGGCAAGGGAGCGCACTCCGTTCAGGCAGCGGGAGCTCCGCGGGGACGGGCCCGCAGCAGGTGCTGTCTCGGTTCGGCAGCGGGCCACCGGGCGGCGGAGCCTTCCGAACGATCGTACGTATCTCCCGCTGCGGGCAGCTCAGTTGGCGTCCAATTCCTTTACATCACGGGCATCTTGTGATGGATCTGTGACGACTGCTGTCCGTCTTTGTCGGACATCTCCTCTTGTTACTGCTGCGTAAGCAGGTGAATATTCACCTGACTTAGGGCCATGAGGGGGCATAAGCAGTGATGGGGGAATCGTGCGGGAGGTGGCCGACCGCCGTGGCGGTGACGGCACTCCTGCTGGTGTCCGCACCGGCCGGCGCGCTCGCGCCGCCGGCGGCGGCCGCGGGGTGCACGGCCGGCACACCGGCGGACTTCAACGGCGACGGGACCCGTGAGACGCCGAGGGGAACCGGGTCATCCGGCGGGACGCGACCGCCACCACGGTCTACCTGCCGGGCATGGAACTCTCCCTGCCCAAGGGCGGGGAGAAGATCCAGGCCACCCGCTACTACACGTTCGCCGGTCGGACGGTGGCGATCCGCACCGACAAGGGAGACCTCTCCTTCCTCGCCTCAGACCACCACGGCACCGGCGAACTGGCCGTCGACGCCGAAACCGGCGCGGTCTCCCAGCGCCGCTTCGACCCCTACGGGGTGGAGCGCGGCAAGGCGGCCGGTGAATGGCCCGGTGAGAAGGGCTTCGTCGGCGCCACGATCGACGCGCAGACCGGCCTGACCCATATGGGGGCGCGCGAATACGACCCGGGTCTGGGCAAGTTCATCTCGGTCGACCCGGTGATCGACTTCTTCAGCCCGCAGCAGATGAACGGCTACGGGTACGCCAACAACTCTCCCGTCACGCTGTCCGACCCCAGCGGCCTGCTGCCGTGCGCGACGGGCATCCAGCTCAGCTGCGGCCCGTGCAACCCGATCTTCTCCTCCTGCGGGGGCGGTGGTGGCGGTGGTCACGGCGGTGGCGGAGGCGGCGGGGGTGGCGGCCATCAGGACTGGGTCGTCCACCAGGCGCAGCACCAGGTCTACTCGGCACAGCGCAACCTCGGAACGGCGAAGCACCGCGTCGTCCAGGCCGCCAAATCCCTCGTCAAGATCGCCAGAGACATCCTCGGCGTCGACGCCGCGATGGACTGCGTCTCCACCGGGGACCTTGGCTCTTGCGGCGAAACGCTGCTGAACGTCGCGGGCAGCTTCGCCGGCGGCCTGGCAGGCAAGATCCTTTCGAAGTACGGCATGCCCTGGAACTGGGCGAAGGGAGCCAGACTCACCAAACGCGTCTGGGGCCTGCTGGGCGACCTCGTCGGCGGCGCCAAGGACATGTGGAAGGCGTCCAAGTCACTCGACAAGGCGAAGGACTCACTGGCCGCCGCCCGGGCCAAGGCGAAATCCATGGTCTCGAAGGGCAAGGAGCCGGCCAAGTGCCATAGCTTCCTGCCAGGCACCAAGGTGCTGCTGTCGGACGGCAGCACCAAGGCGATCGAGGACGTCGGACTCGGCGACAAGGTCACCGTCACCGACCCCGAAACGGGCGAGACCACGACCCGCGAGGTCGTCGGCACCATCGTCACCAAGGACGACAAGCACTTCGTCGACCTGACGATCTCGACGGAGAAGGCTCCGGCGGACGGCACGGCCGAGGATGGCAAGGGTGGTAAGGCCGGTGACGACGGCAAGGCCGGTGAACCGGTCGAGGCCGCCAAGAAGACCGCGGCGCTGATATCCACGACCACCCACCCGTTCTGGGTGACATCCGAGAAGCGCTGGATCAAGGCGGGCGACCTCGAGCCCGGCATGACCCTCCGCACCCCGAAGGGCGACCGCGTCACGGTCGAGGGCGTCCGCCACTTCGAGGAACGGCGCCGGACGCACGACCTCACGATCAGTGGGATTCATACGTACCATGTGCTGGCGGGGGCTGCGCCGGTTCTCGCCCACAACTGTGGTGGATCACAACCCGGGCACTCCGATCTTTGCAGATGCGACCCGGAGAATCCCCGCAGCGAGGTTGTCCTGGACACGGACTCGTTCGAACAGGCCAGAAACCAGGCCCTGAACACCGTGGGGCCCATCGACACCGGTTCCTGGAAGCGTCGACAGGGGACGATGGAGTCCGCGGTCGACACCTTCGGCAGGGATACCGGGTTCACCGCGACCAGCGGTGGGGAATACAGGTCGTTCCGCCTGGATACCGACGACAGAATCGGCCCGCACATCAATGTGATGACGGGCAAGGGCGCGGCGGTTCGAAAATGGGCGATAAGGTTCCCTGGTGGGGGTATTTCGACGTGGTTGAGGCGGAACGTATGACCGGCGGTAGCTCTTATGGGAGTCATCCGGAATACCTTCCGGATTTCATGAACGACCCTCGTGACGATGACGGCCTGCAGGTGGTGAAGCTGGGTCTCGCCGAGAACCGCGCACTGGCGGCAGCGACGCTGAGCAGATTTCCGGCTGCCACCGGCGACGTGATCGACTTCGAGTCCACTCCGTTCGAAGACCGCCTCTGGTGGGACGATGAGGAGCACTGGACGAGGATGGCGGCGGAGCTGCTCTCCTCGTATGTACAGCGGGGTGAGCGGATCGCCGTCATCTGGGGCAACTACCTGATGCCTGCCGTGACCATGCCTGCGGATGTCGCGGTGCGACACGCGCGGGACATCCTGGACGCCGGGCCGCACTTCTGGATCCACCCGCTTGGCGGTTCGGTGCTCATCGAATGCCTCATGGATGGACAGGTGACGGTCGTGACGATTCCGTCAGGCTGAGTACAGAACCCGCGAGAACGCCCCGCTGAGGAATCGGCGGGGCGTTCTCGCAGGCCCTGCTGGACATCCAGCGGGGCCGCTCGGCTCAGGAGTTGACGGCAATGTGAGCGGATGGGCTCTGCGTGAAGGGCTGGGCGCAGCCTGTTCCGCCCTCTGGTCGGCGAGGTTGCCGAGGCGCCTGCATTGGTTCTTGCCTCTGATCGGTGGACGTGGGTGAGTCTTGTGCCTGTCTCTCCAGAGTTGCGTGCAGCACTTCAAGGACTGCGAGCAGTTCGGCGCGAAAGGCCTCGAGGTGAGCGTGAAACCCAATCCTTTGCCGCGTGGAGGGAAAGGATTGCGGACGCGTTGGATTCGCTGGCTGGCGTTCTGATCTATCAGGAAGATCGTCAGAGGGCTACCGTCGAAGCGGCCGCTGCTCGTGCTGAAGCAGCAAGAATCCGTGCCGAACTGGAGTAGGCTGATCGATAGGTATCTGCCCTGATCCGCCTTTTCTGCGGCTTCGATCGGGAATGGTCTTACACGTATCAGAAACCCTGCCGAGGGTGACTCGGTGGGGCTTCTGTGCCGTTCGGCGGCAACATCAGCGGCCGCGGCTGCGGCGAGTGGGTTAGCGGGTGGGGTCTTGGGGTCGTCGTCGGTCAGGCCGACTGCGGCGCCCAGAGTGTGGACGGCTTGACGTTGGAGACGGAGCCGTCCGTGGTAGTAGATGCCGGCAGTGACGCCGATGTCGGCGTGGCCCAGGCCTGCCCGCCTGTACCCCGCGCCGTCAGTCCCTCACCCCGTCTGCGCCGCAGCCGCCGCCGAAGCCTGCCGGTTCCCCCGCTCCACGATCCGGGAGAAGGCGTAGTCCGCGACGTCCTTGCCCGCCTGGCGGGCGCGGGTGTCGGAGGGCTTGACCGGCTTGCCCGAGGTGTAGCCGGAGACCGTGAAGTACGCGTAGCGGCCGACCGAGTTGTAGGTCAGCCGGCAGGCCGTCGCGCGGCAGAAGGACGGTACGCCCTTGCCCGCGAGGGACTGGATGTTGCCCGCGGCCTGGTTCTTGGCCCGGGAGGCCTGGGTCTGGGTGTCGAAGACGGCGACGCCGACCGTGACGGCCACGCCGCTCTTCTCGTACGTCGCCCGGATGACCTGGTCGCAGTCGTTGCGGCTGAGGACGGCCCCCAGACGGCTGGAGGCGGCGGAGGCGCAGCTCTTGGTGGCGCCGGAGGCGCCCTTCTTGTACGAGCCGGCGCCCGTCGACATCGTCTCCGCGGGGAAGAGCGTGCCGGCGCTGAGCGGGGCCCGGTCCTTCTCCTTGGTGGATATGAAGTCCCGCGGGTCCGGCGGGGGCGGCGGCGAGACGTCCGAGAAGGAGGGCTCGGGCTGCTGCGGTTCGCTGGGCAGGGTCTGTGGCGACGGGAGGTCCTGGGCGCTGTCGTCCGTGCCGCCCGAGTTCACCACCACGGCCGCGACCACGACCGCCACGGCGGCCGTCGCCAGCGCGCCGCCGCCGATCAGCACGCCCTTGCGGCGACGGTTGCGGGCTGCCGTGCGGTCCGCCATGGCGCCCCAGTCGGGCGTCGACCGGTTCGATCCGCCGGAGTCCACTGGCCCTCCTTGCCCAAAGCTCATGGCGCGAATCCTAAACCGCTTGGAAGAGCGGGCGTTCAGTGGTGACAATCGATCACCATGGGCCATCTCGAAGCAGCACATGTCGAGTACTACCTCCCCGACGGCCGGGTGTTGCTCGCCGACGCCTCGTTCCGGGTGGGCGAGGGCGCGGCGGTCGCCCTGGTGGGAGCCAACGGGGCGGGCAAGACCACCCTGCTGCGGCTGCTCTCCGGGGAACTCCAGCCGCACGGCGGTTCGGTGACCTCCAGCGGCGGGCTCGGGGTGATGCCGCAGTTCGTCGGCAGCGTGCGGGACGAGAGAACGGTCCGGGACCTGCTCGTGGGGGTGGCGCAGCCGCGGATCCGGCAGGCCGCGAAGGCCGTCGACGAGGCCGAGCTGGCGATCATGACGAAGGACGACGAGGCGGCCCAGCTCGCGTACGCGCAGGCGCTCAGCGACTGGGCGGAGGCCCGCGGCTACGAGGCCGAGACCACCTGGGACATGTGCACCATGGCCGCGCTGGGGGTCCCGTACGAGCGGGCGCAGTGGCGCCAGGTGCGGACGCTCTCCGGCGGCGAGCAGAAGCGGCTGGTGCTGGAGGCGCTGCTCCGCGGGCCCGAGGAGGTCCTGCTGCTCGACGAGCCGGACAACTATCTGGACGTCCCCGGCAAGCGCTGGCTGGAGGAGCAGCTGGGGCAGACCCGGAAGACCGTGCTGTTCGTCTCGCACGACCGCGAGCTGCTGGCCCGGTCGGCGGAGAAGATCGTCAGCGTGGAGCCCGGCCCGGCCGGGTCGGACGTCTGGGTGCACGGCGGCGGCTTCGGGACGTACCACGAGGCGCGCAAGGAGCGCTTCGCCCGCTTCGAGGAGCTGCGCCGGCGCTGGGACGAGAAGCGCGCCCAGCTGAAGCGGCTGGTGCTGGACATGCAGCAGTACGCGTCCCGGAGCGACGAGATGGCCTCCCGCTACCGCGCCGCGCAGACCCGGCTGCGGAAGTTCGAGGAGGCCGGGCCGCCGCCCGAGCCGCCGCGGGAGCAGGACATCCGGATGCGGCTGCGCGGCGGACGGACCGGGGTACGCGCGGTGACCTGCAAGAACCTCGAGCTGACCGGGCTGATGAAGCCGTTCGACCTGGAGATCTTCTACGGCGAGCGGGTCGCGGTCCTCGGTTCGAACGGCTCCGGGAAGTCGCACTTCCTGCGGCTGCTGGCGGGGGACGACGTGGCGCACACGGGGGAGTGGAAGCTGGGCGCCCGGGTGGTCCCGGGCCACTTCGCCCAGACCCACGCCCACCCCGAGCTGGAGGGGCGCACCCTGGTCGACATCCTGTGGACCGAGCACGCCCGGGACCGCGGCCGGGCGATGAGCGTGCTGCGCCGCTACGAGCTGGAGCCGCAGGCCGACCAGCCGTTCCAGAAGCTCTCCGGCGGGCAGCAGGCCCGCTTCCAGATCCTGCTGCTGGAGCTGGAGGGGACCACGGCGCTGCTGCTGGACGAGCCGACCGACAACCTGGACCTGGAGAGCGCGGAGGCCCTCCAGGAGGGGATGGAGGGGTACGAGGGGACGGTGCTGGCCGTGACGCACGACCGCTGGTTCGCCCGCTCCTTCGACCGCTTCCTGGTGTTCGGGGCGGACGGGGTGGTCCGGGAGACCCCGGAGCCGGTGTGGGACGAGGGCCGGGTGGCCCGGGCGCGCTGACGGCGCCGCGGCCCCTGGCCGGGGCGGTTCCCTGGGGCGGACCCCTGGTCGGGGCGGTGACGTACGGTGACGGGCGGGCATACCGTCCGCCGGTTCCCGGGGCCGCCACGTCCGCGGACCCCGATTCCGCGGGGCCGGGGCCCGGCCCGCACGGGGCGCCGCCCGGTGGGACTGCTCCGCGTACTCCGATCGGGGTGTTTTGACCCGTGCGGGGCGCGGCCGGTATTCTGCCTGTTCGTTGTGCGTACTGGCTTGCTCGTTCTCACGTGAGAGGCCGTTACGCCGGTCCATCGGGCCGATGACCAGCGGCAGGCAGACGGGTTGCGTCCCCGGGTGCCGCCAAGGCTGTCGTGATCGTCCGGGTGGCCTTGTAAAGGACCCGTCCCCTGTGCCCTTGCGGGCTCGGGGAGACCCCATCACTGAAGAAGCGAAGGCTACGACCGTGCGTACGTTCAGCCCCAAGCCCGGCGATATTCAGCGCCAGTGGCACATCATTGACGCGCAGGACGTTGTCCTGGGCCGTCTTGCGACCCAGGCAGCGACCCTTCTCCGGGGCAAGCACAAGCCGATTTACGCGCCGCATGTCGACGCCGGTGACTTCGTCGTCATCATCAACGCCGACAAGGTGCACCTCTCCGGCAACAAGCGTGTGCAGAAGATGGCCTACCGCCACTCCGGCTACCCGGGTGGTCTCCGGTCCGTCCGCTACGACGAGCTGCTCGAGAAGAACCCCGAGAAGGCCGTCGAGAAGGCCATCAAGGGCATGCTCCCCAAGAACACCCTGGGCCGTCAGATGCTCTCGAAGCTGAAGGTCTACGCGGGCTCCGAGCACCCGCACGCTGCTCAGCAGCCGGTCCCGTTCGAGATCACCCAGGTCGCGCAGTAGTCCCGGCCACACCCCCTAAGACGAAGAGAATCTGAGGAGAACCGTGGCCGAGACCACCGCCGAGACCCCCATCGAGGTCGAGGAATACACCACCGAGACCGTCGAGTCGGAGTACACCTCCGAGTCGCTCGCGTCCCGCTTCGGCGACCCGCAGCCGGCTGCCGGCCTCGGGCGTCGCAAGAACGCCATCGCCCGTGTCCGCATCGTGCCGGGCACCGGTCAGTGGAAGATCAACGGTCGCACCCTTGAGGGCTACTTCCCGAACAAGGTGCACCAGCAGGAAGTCAACGAGCCCTTCAAGGTGCTCGAGCTCGACGACCGCTACGACGTCATCGCCCGCATCTCCGGTGGCGGCGTCTCCGGCCAGGCCGGTGCCCTGCGTCTGGGTGTCGCGCGTGCGCTGAACGAGGCGGACGTCGACAACAACCGCGGCCCGCTGAAGAAGGCCGGCTTCCTGAGCCGCGACGACCGTGCGGTCGAGCGCAAGAAGGCCGGTCTGAAGAAGGCCCGCAAGGCGCCGCAGTACAGCAAGCGCTAATCGATCGGCCGGCGCGTTTCGCGCCGGCGTTCGATGGACCGCCCCGGCGGCACACCACGTGCTGCCGGGGCGTTCGTTTATGGCCGTCCAGGAGCGTATACAGACAGAAGGCGCTCAATTCCCGACAGTTTCCAAGCAACTCGGAGGACACCAGTGGTACGACTCTTCGGCACGGACGGTGTGCGCGGTGTCGCCAACGCGGATCTGACGGCTGAGCTGGCGCTCGGGCTGTCGGTCGCCGCGGCGCATGTGCTCGCCGAGGCCGGCACGTTCGAGGGCCATCGTCCGACGGCGGTGGTGGGGCGTGATCCGCGTGCGTCCGGGGAGTTCCTGGAGGCCGCCGTGGTGGCCGGTCTCGCCAGCGCGGGCGTGGACGTCCTGCGCGTCGGTGTGCTGCCCACCCCCGCGGTGGCGTATCTCACCGGTGCGCTGGGCGCCGACCTCGGCGTGATGCTCTCGGCCAGCCACAATCCGATGCCGGACAACGGGATCAAGTTCTTCGCCCGCGGTGGGCACAAGCTCGCCGACGAGCTGGAGAACCGGATCGAGTCGGTGTACGGGGCGCACTCCTCCGGTGAGCCCTGGAAGCGCCCCACGGGTGCCGGCGTGGGCCGGGTGCGCAGCTACGACGAGGGGTTCGACAACTACGTCGCGCACCTCATCGGCGTGCTGCCGAACCGGCTCGACGGGCTGAAGGTCGTCCTCGACGAGGCGCACGGTGCCGCGTCCCGGGTCTCCCCGGAGGCGTTCGCGCGGGCCGGTGCCGATGTCGTCACCATCGGTGCCGACCCGGACGGCCTCAACATCAACGACGGCTGCGGCTCCACCCACCTCGGCCTGCTCAAGGCCGCGGTCGTCGAGCACGGTGCGGACCTGGGCATCGCGCACGACGGCGACGCGGACCGCTGCCTCGCGGTGGACGCGGCGGGCAACGAGGTCGACGGCGATCAGATCCTGGCCGTCCTGGCCCTCGCCATGCGCGAGACCGACGGGCTGCGGAAGAACACCGTGGTCGGCACGGTGATGTCGAACCTGGGCTTCAAGCTGGCCATGGAGCGCGAGGGCGTCGAGCTGGTGCAGACCGCCGTCGGCGACCGGTACGTCCTGGAGTCGATGAAGGAGCACGGCTACGCGCTGGGCGGCGAGCAGTCCGGCCACGTGATCATCCTCGACCACGCGACGACCGGCGACGGCACGCTGACCGGTCTGATGCTCGCGGCGCGGGTGGCGGCCACCGGCCGCGGCCTGGCGGAGCTCGCGGGCGTCATGGAGCGGCTGCCCCAGGTGCTGATCAACGTCCCGGACGTGGACAAGACCCGGGTGGCGACGTCAACGGAGCTCACGGCGGCCGTCGCGGACGCGGAGCGGGAGCTGGGCTCGACGGGGCGGGTGCTGCTGCGGCCGTCCGGTACGGAGCCGCTGGTGCGGGTCATGGTCGAGGCCGCGGACATCGACCAGGCGCGGTCGGTCGCGGGGCGGCTGGCCGACGTGGTGAAGTCCGCGCTGGGGTAGTCCCGGCAGGCATCGATTTACGGCCACGGGCCCGGCACCCCCAGGACGGGGTGCCGGGCCCGTGCCGTTTCCGGGGCTGCCGGTCCCGGGGGCGTGGCGACTGGGCTCCGGTGCGGGCCCGACGGCCGCGCCACCGGCGAGAAGCCCTCATCGGTGAGGAGCCCCCACCGGCCGACGAGGCCCAGCCGACGATGAAGCCCAGCCGGCGACGGCACCCCCACCGACGAAGAGGCCCCCGGACCCGCGGCAAGAGCGGGCCCGGGGGCCTCCCCGGTGTGGTGCGGTGATGCGGCCGAGGCGGTCAGCCGAGGATCGCCAGCGCCTCGTTCAGGATCTTCGACGGGCGCATCACGGCCGCGGCCTTGGCGGTCGCGGGCTGGTAGTAGCCGCCGATGTCGGCCGGCGAGCCCTGGACCGCGACCAGCTCGTCGACGATCGCCTGCTCCTGCCCGGAGAGGGTCTTGGCGAGCTCCGCGAACGACGCGGCGAGCTGCGTGTCGTCGGTCTGCTTGGCCAGCTCCTGGGCCCAGTACAGGGCCAGGTAGAAGTGGCTGCCGCGGTTGTCGATGCCGCCGAGGCGACGGCTGGGCGACTTGTCCTCGTTGAGGAAGGTGGCGGTGGCGCGGTCCAGGGTGTCCGCCAGGACCTGGGCCCGCGCGTTGCCGGTGGTCTGCGCGAGGTGCTCGAAGCTGACCGCCAGCGCGAGGAACTCGCCCAGGCTGTCCCAGCGCAGGTAGTTCTCCTTGACGAGCTGCTGGACGTGCTTCGGCGCCGAGCCGCCGGCCCCGGTCTCGAACAGGCCGCCGCCGTTCATCAGCGGCACGACGGACAGCATCTTGGCGCTGGTGCCGAGCTCGAGGATCGGGAACAGGTCGGTCAGGTAGTCACGCAGCACGTTGCCGGTCACCGAGATGGTGTTCTCGCCGCGGCGGATCCGCTCCAGCGAGAACGCGGTCGCGGCGGACGGCGCCATGACCTCGATGCGCAGCCCCTCGGTGTCGTGCTCCGGGAGGTACTGCTCGACCTTGGCGATGAGGTTGGCGTCGTGCGCGCGGCCCTCGTCCAGCCAGAACACGGCCGGGTCGCCGGTGGCGCGGGCGCGGGTGACGGCCAGCTTGACCCAGTCCTTGATCGGGTCGTCCTTGGTCTGGCACATCCGGAAGATGTCGCCGGCGCTGACGGTCTGCTCGATCACGGCGTCGCCGTTGCCGTCGAGGACCCGCACGGTGCCCGTGGTCTGGACCTCGAAGGTCTTGTCGTGGCTGCCGTACTCCTCGGCCTTCTGCGCCATCAGACCCACGTTCGGCACCGAGCCCATGGTGGACGGGTCGAAGGCGCCGTTGGCCCGGCAGTCGTCGATGACGACCTGGTAGATGCCGGCGTAGCTGCTGTCGGGGATGACGGCGAGGGTGTCGGCCTCGTTGCCGTCCGGGCCCCACATGTGGCCGGAGGTGCGGATCATGGCCGGCATCGAGGCGTCGACGATGACGTCGCTCGGCACGTGCAGGTTGGTGATGCCGCGGTCGGAGTCGACCATGGCGAGCTCCGGGCCCTCGGCGAGCTCGGCCTCGAAGGACTCCTTGATCTTCGCGCCCTGCGGCAGCGACTCCAGGCCCTTGAGGATGCCGCCGAGACCGTCGTTCGGGGTCAGGCCGGCGGCGGCGAGGGTCTCACCGTGCTCGGCGAAGGTCTTCGGGAAGAAGGCCCGGACGACGTGGCCGAAGATGATCGGGTCGGAGACCTTCATCATCGTGGCCTTGAGGTGCACCGAGAACAGCACGCCCTCGGCCTTGGCGCGGGCGACCTGCTCGGTGAGGAACTCGCGCAGCACCGCGACGCGCATGACCGACGCGTCCACGACCTCGCCGGCCAGGACCGGTACCGACTCGCGCAGCACGGTGGTGCTGCCGTCGTCGCCCGCCAGCTCGATGCGGAGCGTGCCCTTCTCCGGCACGACCACGGACTTCTCGGTGGAGCGGAAGTCGTCGGCCGTCATGTGGGCGACGTTCGTCTTCGACTCGGGGGTCCAGGCGCCCATCCGGTGCGGGTGCGCCTTGGCGTAGTTCTTGACCGAGGCGGGGGCGCGGCGGTCGGAGTTGCCCTCGCGCAGGACCGGGTTGACGGCGCTGCCCTTGACCTTGTCGTAGCGGGCGCGGATGTCGCGCTCCTCGTCGGTCTTCGGGTCGTCCGGGTAGGCCGGCAGCGCGTAGCCCTGCTCCTGGAGCTCGGCGACCGCGGCCTTCAGCTGCGGGATCGAGGCCGAGATGTTCGGGAGCTTGATGATGTTGGCGCCGGGCGTCTTGGCGAGCTCACCGAGCTGGGCGAGGGCGTCGTCGATGCGCTGGCCCTCCTCCAGGTACTCGGGGAAGCTCGCGATGATCCGCCCGGCCAGGGAGATGTCGCGGCTCTCGACACTGACCCCGGCCGTCGAGGCGTATGCCTGGATCACCGGCAGGAACGAGTACGTCGCCAGGGCGGGGGCCTCGTCGGTGTGCGTGTAGATGATGGTCGAGTCAGTCATCGATACTCCGCTTCACGTCTCTAATCGTCTCGATGTCAAGATATCTCGTAGGCGCCCCCTCCCGACACCGCCCCCTCGCGCCGGGGTCACGGGGCCGCCCGCACGGCCGGTCCCGGCCTGCCTGCGCGGCGGACCACCCGGGACCGCCGGCCTCCTCAGCCGCGCGGGGCACGGTCCGGGCGCCCGGTACGCAGGGTACGGACCATGGCCGGAAACCGTCGCCGCTCATCCCCGCATGCGCGGCGTGAGCCTGCGCTGCCGGGCCCAGAGCGCCTTCTGCACGATCAGGGTGAGCGTCCCGGCGACGACGATGCCCGCGAGGTTCAGCAGCAGCTGCTCGCTGGAGCCGCGGGCCTGGGCGTACTGCCCGTAGCTCAGCGCCACGGCGGCGTTGGCGGCCGCCGGGACGGTCGTCACGGAGATCGCCACGCCGACCAGCGCCCCGGACTTCGAGGAGGTCAGTGAGAGCGTCCCGGCGATCCCGGCGAGGACCGCCACCACGAAGGAGAACGCGTCCGGCTGCCAGATGAAGTCGGTGTTCGGGCGCTCGCCGGTCACATCGGAGGAGTGGAACAGTCCGAGCCCGTCCATGAGCAGGCTGAAGCCGGTGGTCAGCACCATGGCGACGGCGAAGCCGAGGAGCAGCGCCACCAGTGAGCGCCAGGCGAGCCGCGGCGCCCGCTGCACCACCGCCGTGCAGACCCCGGCGAGCGGCCCGAACTCCGGGCCGACGGCCATCGCGCCGACGATGAGGACGGCGTTGTCGAGGACCACACCGCACGCCGCGATCATGGTCGCCACCGTGAGGAAGGCCAGGTAGGTCGCCGACAGCGTGGACTCCTCGTGCGTGGCGTCCTCCAGGTGCTCCCACAGCACGGCGTCCGCACCCTCGCCGGGCGCCTCCTCCTCCGCCCGGTCGGCCCGCTCGGACAGCGAGAGGTCGATGTTCTCCAGCGAGATGGAGCCGGTCGCGTGGATGTCCAGCCCGCGCAGGGCGCCCAGCAGCTCGTCCGCGGCCTCCCGGGCGACATCGCAGAGCACCATGTCCCCGGCGGGGTCGCGGGCGGCGCCGGTCAGCACGGCGAGGTGGGCGGTGCCGACCGTCCGCTCCAGCAGGGCGACGACGTCGTCGGTGCGGTCGGCGGGGACGATCAGGCGCAGGTGCAGCATGGGGGCACGCTACGTGCCGCACCCGCGCCGCGTCGGCCACGGGCGGGGGACGCGTCGGCCGTGGAGCGGGGGAGGACCGCACCCGCGCCGTCCCGGAGCCCGGGCTCCCGGCTCCGGGAACGGGCCCTGGGAACGCCCGCTACCCGCCCGCCCCTACAGCTTCCGCAGGCTGAGCCGCTGCACCTTGTGGTCCGGCCCCTTGCGCAGCACGAGCGTGGCGCGGCTGCGGGTGGGCGCGACGTTCTGCTCCAGGTTCGGCCGGTTGATGGTGCGCCACATCAGCCGGGCGTAGTCCAGCGCCTCGTCCTCGGAGACCTGGGTGTACTTGCGGAAGTACGAGAACGGGTTCTGGAACGCCGTCTCCCGCAGCTGGCGGAAGCGGCCCAGGTACCAGCGCTCGATGTCCTCCGCGCGGGCGTCCACGTAGACGCTGAAGTCGAAGAAGTCCGCGAGCCCCAGCCGGGTGCGGCCGTCCTTTCCGGGCAGGGCGGGCTGGAGGACGTTCAGCCCCTCGACGATGAGGATGTCCGGGCGGCGCACGGTGAGCCGCTCACCGGGCACGATGTCGTAGACCAGGTGCGAGTAGACCGGCGCGGTCACCTCGTCCTTGCCGGACTTCACATCGGCGACGAAGCGGGTCAGGGCGCGGCGGTCGTAGGACTCCGGGAAGCCCTTGCGGGACATCAGCCCGCGCCGGTGCAGCTCGGCGTTGGGCAGCAGGAAGCCGTCGGTGGTGACCAGCTCCACCCGCGGGTGCTCGGGCCAGCGCGCGAGCAGCGCCTGGAGGAGCCGGGCCGTCGTCGACTTGCCGACCGCGACACTGCCCGCGACGCCGATCACGAACGGGGTGCCGGGCTGTGAGCCGTGGCCGTTGCCCGCGTCGCCGAGGAAGGTGTTCAGCGCGCCGCGCAGATTGCTGGTGGCGCCCACGTAGAGGTTGAGCAGCCGGGACAGCGGCAGATAGACGTCGCGCACCTCGTCGAGGTCGATGACGTCGCCGAGCCCGCGCAGCCGTTCCACCTCCTCCGCGCTGAGGGGCAGTGGCGTCCGCTCCCGGAGGGCACTCCACTCGGCGCGGGTGAGGTCCACATACGGGCTCGTCTCGGCCCGACGCTGGGTGCTGCGCGCTGGAGAGGTGATCACACGTTTCATTGTGTTCGCTCGGCGGACGGCGCGGGGCGTGGCGTCGCTCACGCCCCGCTGTGCCCGGCCGGTCACCTGCTGGTCCTCACCGAGTGGAATGTCAGTGGTGTGCGTCACAGTTGTGGGAGGTGTGGAAGCCGATGCACCCGTACCGGAGCCGAGGGGAAGCCCATGACGTACGCGATCCAGGCGGAGGGCCTGGCCAAACGCTTCAAGGAGACCCAGGCGCTGGCCGGTGTGGATCTGGCCGCGCGCTCCGGCACCGTGCTCGGCATGCTGGGCCCCAACGGGGCGGGCAAGACGACCGCGGTCCGGATCTTCGCGACGCTGATCCGCCCGGACGCCGGCCGCGCGACGGTCGCCGGGCACGACGTCCTGCGCGAGCCCGGCCTGGTCCGCTCCGTCGTGGGGCTGACCGGGCAGTACGCCGCGGTCGACGAGAATCTGACCGGCACCGAGAACCTGCTGCTGATCGGCCGCCTCCTGGGCCTGCCGCGGAGCGAGGCGCGGGCCCGCGCCGGGGAGCTGCTGGACCGTTTTCAGCTGAGTGACGCCGCGGGCCGCGCGGCGAAGACGTTCTCCGGCGGGATGCGGCGGCGGCTGGACCTGGCGGCCAGTCTGGTCGGCCGGCCGCAGATCCTGTTCCTCGACGAGCCGACGACCGGGCTCGACCCGCACAGCCGCATCGAGCTGTGGGAGCTGGTGCGCGGCCTGGTCGCGGACGGCGTCACGGCGCTGCTCACCACCCAGTACCTGAACGAGGCGGACCAGCTCGCCGACGACATCGTGGTGATCGACAAGGGCAAGGTGATCGCCGAGGGCACCCCGGACCAGCTGAAGTCCGCGGTCGGCGGTCAGGTGCTCCAGCTGCGGCCGGTGGCCGCGGAGCACCTCGCGCCGGCCCACGCCCTCGTGGTGGAGGCCGCGGGGCCGCAGACGCAGATCGAGGGCGAGGTGATCACTGCCCCGGTCAAGGACCCCGCGCTGATGCCCGCCGTCGTGCGGCGGCTGGACCAGGCCGGGATCGCGGTGGGCGAGCTCACCCTGCGGCGCTCCAGCCTCGACGAGGTGTTCCTGGCGCTCACCGGCCACAAGGCCGAGCCGACGACGGACGAGGGGCCCTCCGAGGAGGACGACTACGCGAAGGTGGCGAGCTCGGCATGACCGCCGGGACGGTCGCCGCACCGCTGACCAAGAGCGGCCGGGTGCGCCCCGGTGCGGCGCTTGCGCAGATCGTCACCATGGCGTGGCGCAGCCTGGTGTCCGTGAAGCACAACCCGCTGGAACTGGTCGACTTCAGCATCACGCCGATCATGTTCGTCTTCCTGTTCACCTTCGTCTTCGGCGGCCAGATGGCGGGGTCGCCCGAGGACTACCTGCAGTACGCCCTGGCGGGCATCATCGTGCAGAACACCCTGTTCATGACCATGTACACCGCCATGGCGCTGAACTCCGACCTCACCAAGGGGGTGTTCGACCGGCTGCGCAGTCTGCCGATAGCCCGGTCGGCCCCGCTGTTCGGCCGGATCGCCGCCGATCTCGCCAAGCAGCTCTGGGCGATGCTGCTGATGATCGGCCTGGGCATGCTGCTGGGCTTCCGGATCACCACCGGGCTCGACGGGTTCCTCGCCGCCGCGCTGCTGCTGGTGACGTTCGCCGCGGCCGTGTCGTGGGCGGCGGTGCTCATCGGCATGCTGGCGGGCGACCCGGAGAAGGTGCAGGTCTTCGCCTTCACCATCATCTTCCCGATCACCTTCACCAGCAGCGCGTTCGTGCAGGTCGACACCATGCCCGGCTGGCTCCAGGCCTGGGTCGACGTCAATCCGGTGACCCATCTGTCCGACGCCTTCCGCGGTCTGCTGACCGGCGGCGAGGTGGCCGGACCGGTCCTCTGGTCGCTGCTGTGGGCGGCGGCGATCGCGGCGGTGTTCATACCGCTCGCCCTCCGCGCCTATCGAGCACGCGTCTGATCGGGGCACATCGGAACAACCGGCCGTCCCTCGTACGAGGTCTACCGGTACCGGGCATTCGGGGTTAGCTTCCGGGATGTCAGGGGGACGAGTCGTAGATCGCCATGTGCCACGAGAGGACCGTTATGTCCGCACGCCTTCGTGATCTCATCGGCCGAGGGGGCGACGGCCGCCGGACCGCGCGGGACGGCCGCGGCCGGGGCGGCCGGGCCCGTTCGGCGGTGGTGCCGGGGCCGAGGGACTCGGGGGAGGACTTCGCCGGCCGGGTGCGCAGCGAACTGGCCGCCGACCTGCCGGACGAGGACCTCGGCGAGGAGCTGACCGACTGTCTCGACATGTACGAGATGGGCAGCAAGCCGCGCTGCGAGGAGGTCGAGTACCTGGACCTCGTGCAGGAGGCCATCGACCGGATCGACCGGGGCTGCTGACGTCGGGTCCGGTGGGCCCGGCGGACTCCGCAGCCGCCGGCCTCCGGAGCTGCTGGTCTCCGAAGTCGCCGGGATACGGAGCTGCTGGTCTCCAGAGCTGTGGGTCTCCGGGGGAGCCGGGAGCCGGGAGCAGGGGCCGCCGGGAACCGGGCCCGCGCCCCGGGATTTCGCCCGCCGTCCGGGCCGGGCGCCGTCCCGCACCCCGGGCGGGGCGCGGATCGGTGCGTCCGGGCCGTGCACGTAGGCTGCCCGCATGTGCGGAATCGTTGGGTATGTGGGAGGGCAGTCCGCCCTCGACGTCGTCATCGCCGGACTGAAGCGCCTGGAGTACCGGGGGTACGACTCGGCCGGGGTCGCCGTCCTCGCCGACGGCGGACTCGCGGCGGCCAAGAAGGCGGGCAAGCTCGCCAACCTGGAGAAGGAGTTGGCGGCCCGGCCGCTGCCGAGCGGCGGCACCGGCATCGGGCACACCCGCTGGGCCACCCACGGCGCGCCCAACGACGTCAACGCCCACCCGCACCTGGACAACTCCGGCCGGGTCTCGGTCGTCCACAACGGCATCATCGAGAACTTCGCCTCACTGCGCGCCGAACTGGCAGAGCGGGGACACAACCTGGAGTCCGAGACGGACACCGAGGTGGTGGCGCACCTGCTGGCCGAATCGTTCTCCTCGTGCAACGACCTGGCGGAGGCCATGCGTCTGGTGTGCCGCCGGCTCGACGGCGCGTTCACCCTGGTCGCCGTGCACGCGGACGCTCCGGACGTGGTGGTCGGCGCGCGCCGCAACTCCCCGCTGGTGGTCGGCGTCGGGGACGGCGAGGCGTTCCTCGCCTCCGATGTCGCCGCGTTCATCGCGCACACCCGGGAGGCCGTCGAACTCGGCCAGGACCAGGTCGTCGAACTGCGCCGGGACGGGGTGACGGTCACCGACTTCGACGGTGCGCCGGCCGACGTCCGGGCGTACCACGTGGACTGGGACGCCTCCGCCGCCGAGAAGGGCGGCTACGACTACTTCATGCTCAAGGAGATCGCCGAGCAGCCGAAGGCCGTCGCCGACACGCTGCTGGGCCGGATCGACGCCGCGGGCAGCCTGCACCTGGACGAGGTCCGCATCCCGGCCTCGGTGCTCCGGGAGATCGACAAGATCGTCATCGTGGCGTGCGGCACCGCTTTCCACGCGGGCATGATCGCGAAGTACGCGATCGAGCACTGGACCCGGGTCCCCTGCGAGACGGAGCTGGCCAGCGAATTCCGCTACCGGGACCCGATCCTGGACCCCCGCACCCTGGTCATCGCCATCTCCCAGTCCGGCGAGACCATGGACACCCTCATGGCGCTGCGGCACGCGCGCGAGCAGGGGGCCAAGGTCCTCGCCATCTGCAACACCAACGGCTCGACCATCCCCCGGGAGTCGGACGCCGTCCTCTACACCCACGCCGGCCCGGAGGTGGCCGTCGCGTCGACCAAGGCGTTCCTGACGCAGCTGGTCGCCTGCTACCTGGTGGCGCTCTACCTCGGGCAGGTGCGGGGCACCAAGTGGGGCGACGAGATCCGGTCCGTCATCCGCGAGCTGTCCGCGATCGGCACCCAGGTCGACGAGGTGCTGGGAACCATGGAGCCGGTCCGGGAGCTGGCGCGCACGCTCTCCGGCAAGGACACGGTGCTCTTCCTCGGCCGTCACGTGGGCTACCCGGTCGCCCTGGAGGGCGCGCTCAAGCTCAAGGAACTGGCGTACATGCACGCCGAGGGCTTCGCCGCGGGCGAGCTCAAGCACGGCCCGATCGCGCTGATCGAGGAGGACGTGCCGGTGGTGGTGGTCGTGCCGTCGCCGCGCGGACGCTCGGTGCTGCACGACAAGATCGTCTCCAACATCCAGGAGATCCGCGCCCGTGGCGCACGGACCATTGTGATCGCGGAGGAGGGCGACGAGACCGTCGTCCCGTACGCCGACCACCTGATCCGCATCCCGGCCACGCCGACGCTGCTCCAGCCGCTGGTGGCGACGGTGCCGCTGCAGGTGTTCGCCTGCGAGCTGGCGACGGCCCGGGGCAACGAGGTCGACCAGCCGCGGAACCTCGCCAAGTCGGTGACGGTCGAGTGACCGCGGCCGCCACCACAGCTCCGGCGCTCGCTCCGGCGCCTCCCACGGCGCTTTCCGCCGTGCGGCCCGCGGCGGGGCGCCGGGGGCCCGTGCCCGTGGCCGGAGCGCTGTCGTGATCATCGGGGTGGGGATCGACGTCGCGGAGATCGACCGGTTCGGCGCCGCGCTGGAGCGCACCCCGGCTCTGGCCGGCCGGCTGTTCATCGACCGGGAGCTGTGGCTGCCGAGCGGTGAACGCCGGGGCACGGCCTCGCTGGCCGCACGGTTCGCCGCGAAGGAGGCCCTGGCGAAGGCGCTCGGGGCGCCGGCCGGGCTGCTCTGGACGGACGCGGAGGTCATCACCGAGGACAGCGGCCGCCCGCGGCTGCGGGTGACGGGCACGGTCGCCGCCCGGGCGGAGCACCTGGGTGTCCGGGGCTGGCACGTCTCCCTGAGCCACGACGCGGGCGTCGCGTCGGCCGTGGTGATCGCCGAGGGGTGACCGTACGGCGGCGCGGGGCGTCGGGGGCGGGTGTCTCCGAGCGCGCGCGGCCGGGCGTGAAACGACGGCGGTGCGGGCGTCGGTGACCGGCGTCCCCGACCGCGCGCGGCCGGCCCCGTCTTGGGAAGACTCCGGCGCCCGTCTTGGGAAGACTGGGGCCCATGAGGACTGCGTACAGCGTGGAAACCGTACGGACCGCCGAGCGCGAGCTGATGGCACGGCTGCCGGAGGGGGCGTTGATGCAGCGCGCCGCCGCCGGACTCGCCGCCTCCTGTGCAGACTTGCTCGGCCGGGTCTCGGGGGCGCGCGTCGTGCTGCTCGTCGGCAGCGGGGACAACGGCGGCGACGCCCTCTACGCCGGCGCCCGGCTGGCGGCGCGCGGCGCGGGCGTCACGGCCGTGCTGCTCGCCCCGGACCGCACGCACCCCGGCGGGCTCGCCGCGCTGCGCCGGGCCGGCGGGCGCACCGTCGGAGCAGGGGCGGGGGAGGACGCCGTCGCACGGGCCGCCCTGGTCGTCGACGGCATCGTCGGCATCGGCGGGCGCGGCGGGCTGCGCCCGGAGGCCGCCCGGCTGGTGGCGGCGGCCCGGGACGCCCGCGCGGGCGTCGTCGCCGTCGACCTGCCCAGCGGGGTGGACGCGGACACCGGCGAGGTCGCGGGCGAGGCGGTGCACGCCGACGCCACCGTCACCTTCGGCACGTACAAGCCCGGCCTGCTCGTCGACCCCGCCGCGGAGCGGACCGGCGCGCTGCGGCTGATCGACATCGGCCTCGCCCCGTATCTGCCCGCGACGCCCGACGTGGAGGCGCTCCAGCACGCGGACGTCGCCGAACGGCTGCCGGTCCCCGCGCCCGAGAGCGACAAGTACCGGCGCGGCGTGGTCGGGGTGGTGGCCGGTTCGGCGCGCTATCCGGGAGCGGCGGTCCTCGCGGTGGCGGGCGCGCTGCGGGGCGGGGCGGGCGCCGTACGGTACGTCGGCCCGGCCGCGGACGCCGTCATCGCCCGTTTCCCCGAGGCGCTGGTGCACGCCGGCCCGCCCGCGAAGGCCGGGCGGGTGCAGGCGTGGGTCGTCGGGCCGGGCCTGGGTGACGCCCCCGACGCCCGGCAGGCGCTGGACGACGTGCTCGCCTCCGACGTCCCGGTGCTCGTGGACGCCGACGGACTGCGGCTGCTGGACCGGGACCGGCTCCGCTCCCGCGCGGCGGCGACCGTGCTGACCCCGCACGCGGGCGAGGCGGCCGCGCTGCTGGGCACGGCGCGCGAGGAGGTGGAGGCGGCGCGGCTGGCCGCGGTGCGCCGGCTGGCCGCGGAGTACGGGGCCACCGCGCTGCTCAAGGGATCGACGACGCTGGTCGCCGACGCCTCGGGCGGCCCGGTGCGGGTCAACCCGACCGGTACCGGCTGGCTGGCCACGGCGGGCAGCGGCGATGTGCTGTCCGGGCTGGGCGGAGCGCTGCTCGCGGCCGGGCTGGAGGCCCGCGAGGCGGCCTCGGCGGCCGCGTATCTGCACGGTCTGGCCGGGCGGCACGCGGCTGGCCGGGAGGGGAGCCCGGTGGGCGCCTCCGATGTGGCCGAGTCCCTCGCCTCGGCCTGGCGCGACGTCCGGACGCGCTGAGCGGGACCGGCGCGGCGCTGTCCCGTCCCCCCCCGGCGTCGTTCCGTCCCCCCGGCGTCCTCCCGTCCCCTCGGCGCAGCCAGGTCACCCCCGGCGTCGCCCCGTCCCCTCCTCGTCCTCCCGTCCCCTCAGGGCCGGTCACCCGGCTCTTTCCTCCACTGCGCCTTACGGACCCACTGCGCCTCACGGACTCAACTCGCCTCACGGGTCCACTGCGCCTCATGGGCGGAAACCGCGTGGCATCGGGGTGGTGTCCGGGCCGGGGCGGTGGGTCGGGGCGTGCCCGGCGGGACCGGTAATTCCGTCCGGATCGTTCTGTGGCGAGCCTCCCCGCCCCGCGTGGGCCGCGAGTCCCGCCGCCGTGGAGAGGAACGGAATGCGTCCACCGGTCAAGACGGTGCAGAGGAGAAGACGTCCCGCCGCGGCAGCGGTCGCCATCGCGGTCCTGCTGCCGCTGACGGCCGCCACGGCAGCGGTGGCGGACGCCGGGAACCCGCGGCCGCCGGACGGCAAGGGGGCCGTCGCCGTGCCGCTGGACCAGCTCGTACCCGGTATTCCGCCCGGCCCCCACGAGCGGCACGTGGACACCCCCGACCAGGCGCTGCCACCGCAGATCCCGCAGAGCGCACCGGGCGCCGCGGAGACCTCCCCCGCCCCGGACGCCCCGGCCAGCCACGACACCCCGGACACCCACAGCGCCCCCGATGCCCGTAAGGGCCCAGGCCTCCGTAAGGACCCAGGCCCTGGGAAGGACCCAGGCGCCAGGAAGGATCCCGGTTCCGGAACGGCCCCGCGGAGCCACCCGGACCCCCGCGCCCCCGGGCCGTACGCACCACCCCCCGCCGACGAGCCCGTCGTGGAGTTCGTGCCGCCGGACGAGGTCCAGCCCGGCGACGAAGCCGCCGGGCCCCTGCGCTGCACCCACGCCGTCGGCCCGTACCAGCGCGAGGTCGAGGACTTCCTTCAGCTGCCCGTCGACGGACGGCAGTCCAAGGAGGACTGCGAGGCCATCCGCGACTGGCAGACGAAGGAGAACATCACCCCCGCCATCGGGTTCGCCGGTCCCAGCAGCTACGGCCACATCCGGCTGCTGCGGGCCGTGCCCGACCCGAACGCCGCGGGCGACTGCCCCGAGGTCGCCGAGCGGGTCGCCTGTGTCGATCTACCCCGCCAGCTGATGTGGGTGCAGGAGGGCGCGAAGGTCGTGTTCGGGCCGGTGGCGATCCGCAGCGGCAAGCCCGGCTACCCCACCCGCGTCGGCTGGAACCGCATCTACTGGCGGAACAGGGACCACGTCTCCTCGATCTACCACTCCCCGATGCCCTTCGCGCAGTTCTTCAACGGCGGGCAGGCCTTCCACGGGGTCTACGGGAACATCTACGACCCGGACGAGGGCTCGTTCGGCTGCGTCAACCTCCGGTACGGGGACGCCGAACGGATGTGGGACGCGCTCCGGCTGGACGACCGCGTCTTCTCCTGGGGCCGCCGCCCGGGTACCTGACCGGACTCCGGCCCGATGTCCGGCCCGATGTCCGGCCCGATGTCCGCCCGACCGCCGTGCCGGACCCGGCCGGACACCGCCCCGGTATCCGGCCGACCGCCGTGCCGGACCTGACCGCACCCCACCCCGGCACCTGACTTTCCGGACAGAGTCGGACGAGACCGGCGCCGGCCGGGCGCCCGGTGAGAGACTGTCCCCGATGACTGCACCAGCAGGCGGGGAGCCGACCGGACTTCCCCCCACTCCGATGCGCGCCCGGGCGGTGGTCGACCTGGCCGCGCTGCGCGCCAACGTGCGGGCCCTGCGCGCCTGCGCGCCCCGCGCCGACCTCATGGCCGTGGTCAAGTCGGATGCCTACGGCCACGGCGCGGTGCCCTGCGCCCGCGCCGCCCGCCGGGCCGGAGCGGCCTGGCTGGGGACGGCGACGCCCGAAGAGGCGCTGGCGCTGCGCGCGGCGGGGGACACCGGCCGGCTGCTGTGCTGGCTGTGGACGCCCGGAGGGCCGTGGCGCGCCGCGATCGAGGCCGATGTCGACGTGTCGGTGAGCGGGATGTGGGCGCTGCGCGAGGTGACCGACGCCGCGCGGGCGTGCGGCCGCACCGCCCGGGTGCATCTCAAGATCGACACCGGGCTGGGCCGCAACGGCTGCCCGCCCGCCGCCTGGCCGGAACTGACCGCCGCCGCCCGCGCCGCCGAGGCCGAGGGCACCGTCGTGGTGGCCGGCGTCTGGTCGCACTTCGCGTGCGCCGACGAGCCGGGACACCCGTCGATCGCGGCCCAACTGAACGTGTTCCACGAGGCGTTGGCCGAGGCCGGGCGGGCCGGGCTGCGGCCCGAGGTCCGGCACATGGCCAACTCGCCCGCCACCCTGACCCTCCCCGAGTCCCACTTCGACCTGGTGCGCGCCGGGATCGCCGTCTACGGCGTCTCGCCCAGCCCGGAGATCGGCCTGCCGTCGGACTTCGGCCTGCGCCAGGTGATGACGCTCTCCGCGGATGTCGCCCTGGTCAAGCAGGTGCCCTCGGGGCACGGCGTCAGTTACGGGCACCACTACGTCACACCCGGCGAGACGACGCTGGCCCTGGTGCCGGTCGGCTACGCGGACGGCATCCCGCGGCACGCCTCGGGCACCGGTCCCGTGCTGGTCGGCGGCAAGTGGCGGACGGTCGCCGGCCGGGTCGCCATGGACCAGTTCGTCGTCGACCTCGGCGGCGACTCGGCCCAGGTGGGCGACGAGGCGGTGCTGTTCGGCCCCGGGGACCGGGGAGAGCCCACCGTGGAGGACTGGGCGCGTGCGGCGGGCACCATCGGGTACGAGATCGTCACCCGGATCGGAGCGCGGGTACCGCGCGTCCACGTCCACGAGGACGAGCACTAGGGTCTGTCGTCCGGACGGGCCGGCGCCGCGAGCCCGGCCCGGGTCGAACGACGACCCCGGGCCGGACGGCTCGGCGCACCACGCACCAACGGGGACGGACAGCGACGAGGAGCGGCACCACCATGGGCGAAAGCGGGGCGGGGGACATGGGACGTGCGGTCACGTCCGCGGCCGGTGGCTGGCGCCGGGCCGGCCTGGCGGGCGCGGCGATCGGGGTGATCGCGGCCGGGGCGGCCGCCGGTGTCGCCGTCGAGCGGCTCACCGTCGGCCGGGGCATACGCCGGAAGGCGCGCCTCGCGCTGGACGCCACCGGCCCGTACGGCAGCCTCCGGGGCACCCCGGGGCGCACCGTCGCCGACGACGGCACCGAGCTCTACTACGAGGTCGACGAGGTCGAGCCGGAGCAGGAAGCGCCGCGCAGGCGCCGCCGGTTCGGGCGCCGCAGGCCGGCCCCGGTGACCGTCGTCTTCTGCCACGGCTACTGCCTGAACCAGGACGCCTGGCACTTCCAGCGGGCCGCGCTGCGCGGGATGGTGCGCACGGTCCACTGGGACCAGCGCAGCCACGGCCGCTCCGCCCGCGGGCTGGCGCAGGCCGACGGCGTCCCCGTCAGCATCGACCAGCTCGGCCGCGATCTGCGGGCGGTGCTCGACGCGGCGGCGCCCGAGGGGCCCGTGGTGCTGGTGGGGCACTCGATGGGCGGCATGACGGTGATGGCCCTGGCCCACCACTTCCCGGAGTACATACGCGACCGGGTGGTGGGGGTGGCGCTCGTCGGCACCTCGTCCGGGAAGCTCGGCGAGGTCAACTACGGGCTGCCGGTCGCCGGGGTGAACGCGGTGCGCCGCATCCTGCCCGGCATGCTGCGGGCCCTGGGCTCCCAGGTCGAACTGGTCGAGCGGGGCCGGCGGGCGACCGCCGACCTCTTCGCCGGGCTGATCAAGCGGTACTCGTTCAGCTCCCGGGACGTCGACCCGGCGGTGGCGCGGTTCGCCGAGCGGATGATCGAGTCCACGCCGATCGACGTGGTCGCGGAGTTCTACCCGGCCTTCGACGAGCACGACAAGGCCGAGGCGCTGGTGGCCTTCCGGGACCTGCCGGTCCTGGTACTGGCGGGCCGGGGCGACCTGGTGACGCCCAGCTCGCACAGCGAGGCGATCGCCGAACGGCTGCCGGCGGCCGAGCTGGTGCTCGTCCCCGACGCGGGCCATCTGGTGATGCTGGAGCACCCGGAGACCGTGACGGAACGGCTGGCCGAACTGCTGGCCCGGACGGGCGCGACGGCCCCGGCGGACCGCGCGCCGCGCTCGGCGCGGGGGTAGCGGGAGCCCCGGACCGGTCTGGCGCCCCGTTCCGCCGGCCTCGGTGGACCCGGCTCCCGGCTGGGGCCGGGGCTCCCAGTCGGGGCCGGGTGAACGTTCCGGCCGGTGCGCCCCCGCGGCGCCGGTCTGCCCTTCGCGGTGCCGGTCCTGCCTCCGCGGTGCCGGTCCGCCTCCGCCGTGCCGCCCCGCCCCCGCGGTGCCGGTCCGCCCCGCCCCCCGCGGTGCCGGTCCGCTGCGCCGCCGGGATGTCCGGGGCCCGTTCCCCGCGGCGCAGCGGCCCGGGAAGGCCCTCCCGCCCCGTACCATCGGCCGGTATGAACGCCCCGTACGACCCGCACGCCGTGGCACCGGCCGGTGCCCCCACCGCCACCGCGCAGCTCACCGTCCACAGCCCAGAGCAGATGCAGGAGCTGGGGCGCCGGCTGGCGAAACTGCTGCGCCCCGGTGACCTGGTGCTGCTGACCGGACAGCTGGGCGCGGGCAAGACGACGCTGACCCGCGGGCTCGGCGAGGGCATGGGGGTGCGCGGCGCGGTCACGTCGCCGACGTTCGTCATCGCCCGGGTGCACCCGTCGCTGAGCGGCGGCCCCGCGCTGGTCCACGTCGACGCGTACCGACTGGGCGGCGGTCTCGACGAGATGGAGGACCTGGACCTCGACGTCTCGCTGCCCGACTCCGTGGTCGTCGTGGAGTGGGGCGACGGAAAGGTCGAGGACCTCTCGGAGGACCGTCTGCACGTGGTCATCGGCCGGACCGAGGGCGACGAGACGGTCGAGAACGACGAGCGGGAGGTCGTCATCACGGGCGTGGGTCCGCGCTGGGCCGCCGCCGACCTCTCCCCGCTGGCCGGCTGACCCGGACCCCGCCCGCACGACTGCGCCGACGTCGGTCGGCGCGGCCTTCTTCTCGTGCGGCCCCGGCTCCGGCGTCCGCCCTGAACACACCCTGGGCCCGGACGGGGGCGCTGCCCTGAACACACCCCGGGCCCGGACAGGTGCCGCTGCTTCCGGGAGCCCCCTCACCGCGGCCGTTCCCGCCGGCTTTCCCCCCACCACCGCCTGCCGCTCACCGCTCCGTACTGAGCGCTGCCGTCGGCCGGTACCGGCTGCCCGGCCTGCCGGTGTCCGGCCCGGACCCGGAGCGGGCTGTTCCCCTGATGTACGTTCCGACAAGGCGTCGGGAAGATGTTGCGCGCGCGGTACCGGGCATGGTCACATGGAGGCAGAGACGTGGTTAGGTCTGCCTAACTTAGCCTGCACCAGGAGCCCCGGGAGGCATCCATGCCGCGCCATGAGCCCGCTGCCGACGCGCCGAGCCCAGCCCGGCGCGACGAGCAGTCGCCTCCGCGGTCGCCCTCGCCGGCCGCCCCGCCCGCCGCGTCGCCCTCGATGAGCCAGCTGCTGGCGGCCTGCGCGGCGGCCAGCGCGGTCTCCACTCCGCCCGAGGCCGAGGGCGAGCCGGACGCGGGCATTCCCGCTCCGGGGGGAGCGGGCCGCCGGGACGCCGCGTAGCCCGGAGCCGGACGTCAGGCGGATGTCCGAGCCCGCGTCGGGGCAGCGAGCCCGCCGGGACGTCGTAGTCGCGTACCGGACGTCGTAGTCGCGCAGCGGTCCGTCCGGCGCGCGTTCTGCGGACGGCGACCGGCGCTTCGCCTGGGCCTCTTCCGGTGCCGGGCCGGCACCCACTCACCGTTCGCCGCGGCAAGCCGCGACGGACCCCTGGCGGAACCTCCGACGGACCCCCCGACGGAACCCCCGACGGTTGCCGGGTACCCCTTTCGAGTGGATCGGCGGCCCGAACGCGAGGTCTCGCACACGGCCTCAAGCGGTCAAGAGGCCCTCGGGCCGCCCCCACACGTCCTCAGGCGCCCGCACACGCCCTCAGGCGACCACGACGACCTTGGTGCCGATGGCCGCGAACGCCCACATCGCCTTGCCGTCCGCCCGCTCCTCGCGGATGCCGCCGGTCTTCTTCTGCGAGACCGGGTCGGGCTTCGAGCCGTCGACGGCCGCGCTGAACCCGACCACGACTCCGTCCACCGAGGCGAACCGGACGACGTTCTCGACGGGGACCCCATCGGAGCCAGGGATCAGCGCGGAGCGGCCGGTGACCGTGTACTGGCCGGGCGCGGGGCTGACCTTGCTCGGGGTGACCCGGTAGCTGCGGGCGGCCCGGCCGTCCGCTCCCACCAGCCAGACCCGCTTCTCGCCCAGCGCGTAGACCACGCGGAGGCCGGTGCCGGAGTTCTCCGGGATCGCGTGCCGCGACGTCCTCCCCGCACCGCCGGGCTTCTCCTGGCGGTGGTGCTCACCGGCGGAGGCCGAGGGGCGCGGCTTGGCCGCGATGGCGGGGGCGCTGGCGGACGCCTGGTAGGCGAGGAAGCCGACCGCGCCGAGGGCCGCGGCCGTGAGAGCGGTCACGATCGCCCCCGAGTTGCTCCGTGCCACGCCTGCCGCCTCTCGTCCGGTCCGTCCGTCTGCCCGCGTTACCGGCCCGACCGTAGCACCGCGCGCCCGTACACCTGCGCGCCCGGGCGTGCAACCGCACCGCCGCCACGAGCACCGGCCGCCGCTCGCCACGTCCCTGGGGATCCGCCGTCCCGAGGATCCGCCGCCCCACCCACCCGGCAGCACTCCACCCGGAGGCACTCCACCCGCAAGCACCCCGCCCGGAAGCACCCCCACCCGCAAGCCCCCGCGGCACGCACCCCCACCCCCAAGCCCCCGCGGCACGCACCCCCGCCCGAGCACGCCCCTCATCGCCGGCCCCCGGTGGCCGGACCCGTGGCCGGACCGCACCGGGAGCCGCGGAACGCGCCGTAGGCTGTACCCGTGCTGCTGCTCGCTCTTGACACCGCCACCCCCGCCGTCACGGTCGCCCTGCACGACGGGGACCGCGTCCTCGCCGAGTCCCACCAGGTCGACGCCCGAAGGCACGGGGAGCTGCTGCTGCCGTCCGTCGACCGGGTGCTGCGCGCCGCCGGGACGAAGATCGACGCGGTGACCGGCATCGTCGTGGGGGTCGGTCCGGGCCCCTACACCGGGCTGCGGGTCGGCCTGGCGACCGCCGCCGCCTTCGGCGCCGCGACCGGCGCGCCCGTCCACGGGCTGTGCACGCTCGACGGCCTCGCGTACGCCGCCGGGCAGGCCGGCCTCGACGGCCCCTTCACCGTGGCCACGGACGCCCGGCGCAAGGAGGTCTACTGGGCCCGGTACGACGGTCCCCGCACCCGGGTCACCGAACCCGCCGTCGACCGGCCCGCCGACATCGCCGAGCAGGTCGCCGGGGACCCGGCCGTCGGCGCGGGAGCGCTGCTCTACCCCGAGGTCTTCACCCGGGTGCCCGACGGGATGCCCGAGTACCAGTCCGCGGCCGCGCTGGCCGCGCTCGCCGTCGAACGGCTCGCCTCCGGCGCGGACTTCCTCCCGGACAGGCCCCTCTACCTGCGCCGCCCGGACGCCCAGGTGCCCGCCAACTACAAGGTGGTCACCCCGAAGTGACCGAAGCGACCGACCCGACCGCGGAAGCCCCCGGCGCCGTGACCCTGCGCGAGATGCGCTGGTGGGACGTCGAGCCGGTGCTGGAGCTCGAACGCGAGCTCTTCCCCGACGACGCCTGGTCGCGGGGGCTGTTCTGGTCCGAACTCGCGCACGCCCGCGGGCCGTCCGCCACCCGCCGCTATGTGGTCGCCGAGGAGAACGGCCGGATCGTCGGTTACGGCGGGCTGTCCGCCGTCGACGGCACCGGGGACATCCAGACCATCGCCGCCGCGCGCGAGCACTGGGGCACGGGCCTGGGCGCCCGCCTCCTCGCCGACCTGCTCTCCGGCGCCACCGCCTTCGAGTGCCACGAGGTGCTGCTGGAGGTGCGGGTCGACAACGCCCGGGCCCAGCGGCTCTACGAGCGCTTCGGCTTCGAGCCCATCGGCCTGCGCCGCGGCTACTACCAGCCGGGCAATGTGGACGCCGTGGTCATGCGGCGCTCCCAGACGGCCGACGGCGCCGCCGCCGTCCCCGACCTCGCCGCGCACGACGCCCGGCACGCGCACGACGCGGCCGCGGCGGTGGCCGCGCCCGCGGCCCACGACACCGGCCCCGCCGCAGACGACCCCGCCGCAGACATCCCCGCCGCAGACGAACAAGGAACGACCCACGATGGCTGACGAGCCGCTTGTCCTCGGAATCGAGACCTCCTGCGACGAGACCGGCGTCGGCATCGTCCGCGGGCACACCCTGCTCGCCGACGCCGTCGCGTCCAGCGTCGACGAGCACGCCCGCTTCGGCGGTGTCGTGCCCGAGGTCGCCAGCCGGGCCCATCTGGAGGCCATGGTTCCGACCATCCGGCGCGCGCTGAAGGACGCCGGGGTGGCCGCGAGCGACCTCGACGGCATCGCGGTCACCGCCGGTCCCGGCCTCGCGGGCGCGCTGCTGGTGGGCGTCTCGGCGGCCAAGGCGTACGCCTACGCCCTCGGCAAGCCGCTCTACGGCGTCAACCACCTCGCCTCGCACATCTGCGTCGACCAGCTGGAACACGGGCCGCTGCCGGAGCCGACGATGGCGCTCCTGGTGTCCGGCGGCCACTCCTCGCTGCTGCTCGCCCCGGACATCACCGGTGACGTCCGCCCGCTCGGCTCGACCATCGACGACGCGGCGGGCGAGGCGTTCGACAAGGTGGCCCGGGTGCTCAACCTCGGTTTCCCCGGCGGCCCGGTCATCGACCGGTACGCGCGCGAGGGCGACCCGGCGGCGATCCACTTCCCCCGCGGGCTCACCGGCCCCCGGGACGCGGCCTACGACTTCTCCTTCTCCGGCCTCAAGACCGCCGTCGCCCGCTGGATCGAGGCGAAGCGCACCGCGGGCGAGGAGGTGCCGGTGGCGGACGTCTCGGCGTCCTTCCAGGAGGCCGTGGTCGACGTGCTGACCCGCAAGGCGGTACGGGCCTGCAAGGACAACGGCGTCGACCACCTGATGATCGGCGGCGGAGTGGCGGCCAACTCACGGCTGCGCGCCATGGCCGAACGCCGCTGCGAGGACGCCGGGATCGTGCTCCGGGTGCCGCGGCCGAAGCTGTGCACGGACAACGGGGCGATGGTCGCGGCGCTCGGCGCGGAGATGGTGGCGCGGGGGCGGGCGGCGTCGGCCTGGGACCTGTCCGCGGACTCCTCGCTCCCGGTGACGGAGCCTCATGTGCCCGGCGAGAACCACGACCACGACCACCCGCACGACGGCCACGACGGCAGCAGCCACGGACATGCCCACGACCACGACCACTTCCACGAGCTGAGCAAGGACAACCTGTACTCATGACGGTGCACTCATGACGGTCGCGCTGATGTGGGAGGCCCGGGCCGCCGAGGGCCGCGGCCCGGAACTGCTCGCCTGGGCCCGCGCCCAGGAGCTCGCCGGCCCGCCGCTGCGGCGCGAGACCTTCGGCGCCCCCGGCGACCGGGTCCTGGTCATCACCTGGTGGGACGCCCCGTACGAGGCCGACCTCCCCGAACTCGGCTCCCCCGCGGAGGACCTGCTGCACCGGCCGGTCCACCGCTGGCGGTTCGAGGCCCTCGACCACGAACGGTCGGCGCAGGCCCCCGAATAAGCCGCCCGCTGCGCCGGGAACCACCCCCGGCGCCCAGGGGGCCCTTGCACGGTGAGCGCGAAGCCTCCTCAGCCCCCCGCCGGCCGCCCGATCAGCATCGTCGGCGCTCCGGCCGCGCGGGTGAGGAACACCGTGGCCGCGTTCGGCCCCTGCGGTTTCACCTTCCGGCGCAGTTCCTCCGGCTCGACGGCCGAGCCGCGCTTCTTCACCGTCAGCTTCCCCACCTCGCGCTCCCGCAGCAGCGCCTTCAGCTTCTTGAGGTTGAAGGGCAGCGCGTCGGTGATCTCGTACGCGGTGGCCCACGGGGTCGGGCGGAGTTCGTCCGCCGTCACATAGGCGATGGTCGGGTCGATCAGCCGCCCGTCCACCCCGGCCGCCGCGTCCGCCACCAGATGGGCGCGGATCACCGCCCCGTCCGGTTCGTACAGCCAGCGCCCGACCGGACCCGGCGCCGGGTCCGGCAGCCCGGCTCCGGTGAGGGTGCGCGGGCCGGGGAGCAGCGTGGCGCGGCGGGCGCCCGGCGCGGTGCCGAACCAGAACACCGCCTCCTTCACCTCGCCGCCGTCCGAGATCCACTCGGCCTCCGCGTCGTCGGGCACCGCCTCGTGCGGGACGCCCGGGGCGATCTTCAGGGCGGCGTACGGGGCGCTCCGGGCGGCACCGATCGCCCAGGACAGCGGCGGGGAGTAGGCCTCCGGGTCGAAGATCCGTCCGCGGCCTCCCCGCCGGGCCGGGTCGGCGAACACCGCGTCGTACCCGGAGGTGTCCACCTCCGTGACGTCCGCGCAGCGCACCTCGATCCGGTCCGCGAGGCCCAGCGCCTCGGCGTTGGCCCGGGCCACCGCGCAGGTCAGCGGGTCCCGGTCGACGGCGAGGACCGCCACGCCCGCCCGCGCGAGGGCGATGGCGTCGCCCCCGATGCCGCAGCAGAGGTCGGCCAGCCGCCGGACGCCGAGCGCCGCGAACCGCTCGGCCCGGTACCGGGCGACGGAGGTGCGGGTGGCCTGCTCCACACCGTTCGGGGTGAAGAACATGACGGCCGCGTCCCCGGCGCCGAACTTCGCCGCCGCCCGCTGCCGCAGCCGGGCCTGTCCCAGCGCCGCGGACACCAGGTCGGCGGGGTGGTCGCGGCGCAGCCGGGTCGCGGTCGCCAGTTCCCGGGCGGGGTCGTAGTCGCGCAGGTCCGCGAGGAGCGCCCGGCCCTCGTCGGTGAGCAGGGCGGCGAAGGAGTCGAGGGCGTTCACTGGTCAATTGTGGGCCAAGCGGGGGACCGTCCGGGCACCACGGTCTGTCGCGCCGCCGCGGGGCCGGCTCCCTGGCAGGATGCGGCGCCATGCAACTAGTACGACAAAATGAAAAAAATACTCATGGGCGTCGATTTCGGTCCACCACCTGTGCCGCGGTCCTGCTCCTGATCGGTGTGGTCGGCGGAGCCTGCGCACAGCCTCCCGATCGCACCGCACCGCTGCCCGGACCCGACCCCGGACCGGGACGGTCGGCGCCGGGCGCCGGACCCGCCGCCGCACACGGCCCCGAAGCCGCCGCACATGGCCCCGAAGCCGCCTCGCGCGGCACGGGGCGCCCCGGCCCGGCACCCGCCACCGACCGCACTCCCGTCCCGGCCGCAGCCGGGCGCCCGGCCCCCGCGGCGGCCCCGGACCTCCCCCGTGACCTGGCGATCTACGCCGAGAGCAGGCTGAACGCCCGGTCCGTCCGGCTGCGCGCCGCCCGGCACTGGGGCCTGCTCCGCCCGCCGGTCGCTCCGCCCGCCCCGCCCGTCCGCAAGGCGCGGCCGGCCACGCCGCGTTCCCTCTCGATGGGATCGGGCCTGCCACCGGTGTTCACCCGCGTGCCCACCTCGGACCGCGTCGTCTTCCTCACCATCGACGACGGCGGCCACAAGGACCAGGAGCTGATCCGGATGCTGCGCGAACTGGACGTGCCGGTGAGCGCCTTTCTCAGCGACTACGTCGTGCGCGACGACTACGGCTACTTCCGGAAGCTCCAGCGGCTCGGCGTCTCCCTGCACAATCACACGCTCACCCACCCCGACCTGACGGAGCTGTCCTTCGAGGACCAGTACAAGGAGATCTGCCGCCAGCAGCGGAACCTGGAACGGGAGTTCGGCGTACGGCCACGGCTGTTCCGCCCGCCGTACGGCAACTACGACCGGGAGACGCTGCTCGCCGCCAAGTCCTGCGGCGTCCGCGGCGTCCCGCTCTGGACGCAGGAGGCGTTCGCCGACCGCATCGACTTCGCCGACACCCGGGGCCGGCTGCACCCGGGCGACATCATCCTCACGCACTTCCGCGGCCGCGGGGAATGGGGCGGGACCATGGCCGACATGGTCCGCGAAGTGCTGCGCACCGCCACCGCACAGGGCTTCGCGGTGGCCAGGCTGGAGGACTACATCTGAGGGCCTCCCCTTCTGACACTCCGGATCCGTGCCGGGAAACAGGGCGTTCGGGAACGCGCCGGGCCCAGCGGCCGAGAGCCGCCCCCACTGCTCTGACCAGCGACAAGCAGGTCCACAGAAGGCCGGGCCGATGGCGGAGGGCCCTGCTCGGCCCGGCTGTGCCGGTGGGGCGCCCGGAGGTTCGTTGGCACTCTAGTTGACTGAGTGCTAACGCCGTCATAGTCTCAGCTTTGGCACTCTCCACTACGGAGTGCCAGCTACACAGCGACGGGCAGGTCCGGCACCCGCGACGACGGATCTACCAGGTCGCCACCTCAGACAGTTAACCCCGTGAGCTCTCCGAAGGGGGAGGTCGGATCGTGACGACCGCCAGCACCAAGGTTGCCATCAAGCCGCTCGAGGACCGCATTGTGGTCCAGCCGCTGGACGCCGAGCAGACCACGGCTTCCGGCCTGGTCATTCCGGACACTGCCAAGGAGAAGCCCCAGGAGGGCGTCGTCCTGGCCGTCGGCCCGGGCCGCTTCGAGGACGGCAAGCGCCTTCCGCTCGACGTGTCCGTAGGCGACGTCGTGCTGTACAGCAAGTACGGCGGCACCGAGGTGAAGTACAGCGGCGAGGAGTACCTCGTCCTCTCGGCTCGCGACGTTCTCGCGATCGTCGAGAAGTAATTCACCCACTGTTTTTTGATCTGCGCCCCGGAACCCGTGTCTGAACAACCGGGCGTCCGGGGCGCAGTTCGTTGAGAGGACATACGCAACCATGGCGAAGATCCTGAAGTTCGACGAGGACGCCCGTCGCGCCCTCGAGCGTGGCGTCAACAAGCTTGCCGACACCGTGAAGGTGACGATCGGCCCCAAGGGTCGCAACGTCGTCATCGACAAGAAGTTCGGCGCGCCGACCATCACCAACGACGGTGTGACCATCGCCCGCGAGGTCGAGGTCGAGGACCCGTACGAGAACCTCGGCGCCCAGCTCGTCAAGGAGGTGGCGACCAAGACCAACGACATCGCGGGTGACGGCACCACCACCGCGACCGTGCTGGCCCAGGCGCTGGTCCGTGAGGGTCTGCGCAACGTCGCCGCCGGCGCCTCCCCGGCCGCCCTGAAGAAGGGCATCGACGCCGCGGTCAAGGCCGTCTCGGACGACCTGCTCGCCATCGCGCGCCCGATCGACGAGAAGTCCGACATCGCCGCCGTCGCCGGTCTGTCCGCCCAGGACAAGCAGGTCGGCGAGCTCATCGCCGAGGCGATGGACAAGGTCGGCAAGGACGGTGTCATCACCGTCGAGGAGTCCAACACCTTCGGCCTGGAGCTCGACTTCACCGAGGGCATGGCCTTCGACAAGGGCTACCTGTCCCCGTACTTCGTCACCGACCAGGAGCGTATGGAGGCCGTCCTCGACGACCCGTACATCCTGATCCACCAGGGCAAGATCTCCTCGATCCAGGACCTGCTGCCGCTGCTGGAGAAGGTCATCCAGGCCGGCGGCTCCAAGCCGATGCTGATCATCGCCGAGGACGTCGACGGCGAGGCGCTCTCCACCCTCGTGGTCAACAAGATCCGCGGCACCTTCAACGCCGTCGCGGTGAAGGCCCCGGGCTTCGGCGACCGCCGCAAGGCCATGCTCGGCGACATCGCCACCCTCACCGGCGGCACCGTCGTCGCCGAGGAGGTCGGCCTCAAGCTCGACCAGGTCGGCCTGGACGTGCTCGGCTCCGCCCGCCGCGTGACCATCACCAAGGACGACACCACGATCGTCGACGGTGCCGGCAAGGCGGAGGACGTGCAGGGCCGCGTCTCCCAGATCAAGGCCGAGATCGAGGCCACCGACTCCGACTGGGACCGCGAGAAGCTCCAGGAGCGCCTCGCGAAGCTCGCCGGTGGCGTCTGCGTCATCAAGGTCGGCGCCGCGACCGAGGTCGAGCTCAAGGAGAAGAAGCACCGTCTGGAGGACGCCATCTCCGCGACCCGCGCCGCGGTCGAGGAGGGCATCGTCTCCGGTGGTGGCTCCGCTCTGGTCCACGCCGCCAAGGTGCTCGAGGGCAGCCTGGGCAAGGAGGGCGACGAGGCCACCGGTGTCGCCGTCGTCCGCCGCGCCGCCGTCGAGCCGCTGCGCTGGATCGCGGAGAACGCCGGCCTCGAGGGCTACGTCATCACCTCCAAGGTGGCCGAGCTCGAGAAGGGCCACGGCTTCAACGCCGCGACCGGCGAGTACGGCGACCTGGTGAAGGCCGGCGTCATCGACCCGGTCAAGGTCACCCGCTCCGCGCTGGAGAACGCCGCTTCCATCGCCTCCCTGCTCCTCACCACCGAGACGCTCGTGGTCGAGAAGAAGGAAGAGGAAGAGGGCGACGCCGGCCACGGCCACGGCCACGCGCACTGACCTCGCGAGACACCACGAAGGGCCCCTGTCCCCACCGCTCGGCGGTGGAGGCGGGGGCTCTTCGCGTCCGGGTCACATCGGCACGCCGTCCAGCTGCCGGAGCAGCCGCAGCAGGTCGTAGTGCCACCAGGCCTCCTGGATCCGGCCGTCGCGGAACCGGAACACGGTGGTGCCGGTCATCGTGACGTCCTTGCCGGTGGCGGCGATGCCCATGAAGTCACCCCGGTGCGTGCCCTGCCAGGTCCACCGGGTCGCCACCTCGTCGCCCTCGGCCAGCATGCTCTCGAGCGTGAAGTCGAAGGCGAACGCGCTCCGCCAGCCCGTGACGTCCTGCCGGATGACATCGGCCCCGGTCGTGGACTCCACGTCCTTCGAGATGTCGTGGTCGATCAGGTCCGGCGCGAACAGCTCGTCCACGAGATCGAGCCGGCCCCCCACGGCCACCTCCTCGAAGAACCTCCGGGCCGTGTCCTTGTTGAGCGCCTCGTCCCGCACGACATCGAGGTCGGTGAAGGTCGGGGCGCCGTCGCAGAGCGCCACCATCTGCTGGAAGATCTGCTCCGTCTCCGGCAGACCCGAGTTCCGCATAGCCTCTTCGTACGACGGGAACTCGATGATCTCGACGACGTGATCCCCATCGGCCCGGTCCCGTCCGACAACCGCATGCGTAGCGGTCCGCTTCCCCCTCGTCCGCTCGGCCCAGGTGTCCATGAGCCGGTTCATGTCGTCGATCTTGTCCGTCTTGCAGTCGATGATCTGCACGAAAGTCATGACGCCTCCCAGAGCTTGGGCGATTACTCCATTTTAGTGACGAAATGCCCACAACCCCGGACGTCGAAAACCTGAGAGCCCCGCACCCACCGGCGCAGTGCGGCACCGTCGACTACTCACCCACCCGGGGACGGCGATGGCTGAGGTGGAGCACGGATGCCGGCCAGCCGCGGACGAGACGTGAGGGTGACGGGTCCTGCCCACCCCCTGGACGGCGATGACCGAGGTAGACGCTCCGGCACGGATGCCGGTCAGCCGCCGACGAGACATGAGGGGGACGGGGCCGGCCCACCCTCTGGACGGCAATGACCAGGCAGATGCTCCAGCACGGGATGCCGGTCAGCCGCCGACGAGACATGAGGGGGACGGGGCCGCAGGGGTGGGGGGTTCCGGAAGCTTCCGTGTATTTGTGGCCCCCAGGGCCGTAAATATACGTTCCGGAACCCCCCACCCCGGAGGCCCCGCCCCCGTCACTGACGACGCACCCCCCGGCCGCGATCCGCCACTACGGCCCCGCCACTACGGCCCCGGCACTACGGCCCCGGCACTACGGCCCCGGCCCCGCCACCACCACACCCCCACTACGCCACCGGCCCCGCCTCCGACCATCGCTCCGGCAGAGCCTCCCCCGCCGAGCCGGCGAGGCTCGGCCACCGCTCGTACCACCGCTGGTCCGCCTCCAGTTGGGCCGCCAGGGAGACCAGCAGCGGCTCGCTGTTCGCCGGGCCCAACAGCTGCGCGCCGACCGGCAGTCCGCCCCCGGTGAACCCGGCGGGGACGCTGATCCCAGGCCACCCGAGCACATTCCACGGCCACGCGTACGGGCAGTGCCCGATCATCGTCCGGTCGGTGTGCCAGCCCGACAGCGAGGCCATCGCGCCGATCGCCGGGGGCGGGGTCGCCGTGGTGGGGGTGAGCACGACGTCGAAGCGGTGGAAGATCTCCCCCACCCGGGCGTGCAGCCGGGCCTCGGCGGACCGGGCCAGCCGCAGCGGGCCGCCGCCCAGCAGCCGTCCGAGCCGCGCCGCGCCGCGCGTCCGGGGGTCCAGCAGCGCCGGGTCCGGGACGCGCGCCGCCCACTCCCGCACCCCGGCCGTCGCCCGGGGCACGAACGTCAGCCCGACCGGTCCGTAGCGGGGGTCCTCCTCGAGGACCTCATGGCCCAGAGCGGCCAGCCGCTCCGAGATGCCCGCGACCGCGGACCGCACCTCGGGGTGCAGTGACTTGGGTGTGCCGGTGAACGCGGTCCGGTACGACAGTGCGATGCGCAGCCGCCGCGGCTCCCGCTCCGCCGCGGGCAGCACGGAGACCGCGGGCGGCTGATGGCGGTCGCCGGGGTGGCTGCCGCTCGTCACGTCCAGCAAGAGCGCGGCGTCCGCCACCGTACGGGCCAGCGGGCCGATGCCGGTGATCCCGTTGAACGCCTCGGCGTCCGGCCAGGTGGAGATGCGTCCGCGCTGCGGCTTGATCCCGACCAGATGCGTCCAGGCCGCGGGGATCCGGACCGAGCCCGCGCCGTCCGACCCCAGCGCCGCCGGGACCAGTCCGGCCGCGACGGCGGCGGCCGTACCGCCGGACGAACCGCCGGGCGTGTGCCCGGTGTTCCACGGATTGCGGGTGTCCCCGAACGCCGGTCCCTCGGTGAACGGCCACTGCCCGAGCTCGGGGGTGTTGGTCTTGCCGACGATCACGGCACCGGCCGCCCGCAGCCGCCGTGCGGCCTCCCCGTCCTCGGTCTTCACCGGGAACTCGCCGGGGCAGCCGAATGCCGTCGGCTCGCCCGCGACATCCATGTCGTCCTTCACGGCGACCGGCACGCCCAACAGCGGGGCGCGTTCGCCGGCGGCCAGCCTGCGGTCGGCGGCGTCGGCCTCGGCGAGGGCGGCCTCCGCACGGATCCGGCGGAAGGCGTTCAGCGTGGGCTGTGCGGCCTCGATCCGGGCGAGGGACCGCTCGACCAGCTCCCGGGACGACACCTCGCCCCGGGCGAGGGCGCGGGCATGCTCGGCAAGTCCTTGGGGCAGGGATCGGGACACCGGGCCACACCTCGTCTCCGTCGCTGAACCGTTCGAACGAACAGTACCGCGCGATGCCCCGCACCGTGAGGCATCACTCCTCGGGAGGCTCCGCGTGGTCGCAGTCGCGGGCGTACGCGGCCGGCGTCCGGCCGTACCGGCTCTTGAAGGCCCGGATGAAGTGGCTGCTGTCGGCGAACTGCCAGCGAGCCGCGACCTCCGCGACGCTCGGCCGGCCGGCCGGAGTGCGCAGGGCCGACCGTGCCTGTTCGAGCCGGCGGTCGCGGATGTATCCGGCGACCGTGTCCGCCCTGCCGACGCCGGCCCCGCCTCTGATGTTCGCGTGGTCCGCGGCGGCAGTCGCGAACGCCCGGTGCAGGGTGCGCACGGAGATGTTGAGGGCGCGGGCCAGCATCGCCGGGGAGAGGTCGGGGTCGGTCAGCCGGTGGTCTACGAGGTCCTTCACCGCGCGCACCAGGGCGGCGGCCAGCCGGGGCTCGGAACCGTCGGACCGCCCGGCCGCCACGCCGCCGACCAGTTCGATCAGTGTGTTGCGAGCGGCGTGCAACCCGGCCGGAGTTAGCTCCGCGAGCGTCTCGTCGATCATCCGGACGTGGGCGAGGAGCATCCGCATCTCCGGGGCGTCGGCCGCTCCGGTGATCAGCCGGTCGCCCCTGAGCGGCCCCACGGCGGAGGCCGGCAGGATGAGCACCTTTGCCGCGGTGTCGCGTGCCGTCTCGTGCACGGGCGGGCCGCTGCGGTGCACCAGGAACCGCCCGGCCGGGACGGTCAGTCGGTCGACGCCGCGCCGGTCGAACCGCCAGGTGTTGCGCCGCACCACATGCACCATGACGCGGTTGTCCTCGTATAAGGGCACGCCGCGTAAGGTCCCCAGCAGCGACGTGCTGGGCACATCGGCTATGACCGAATCGAGCACCGTGACGGCGCGAGCGCTGATCTCGAATTCCCCGGCGCGTCCCGGAGTGAAGGATGGAGCCGGATATTCCGCACCCGTCTGCGCCTCCCAGCCGCGCCGAAAGCTGTCGAAGCCTTCCTCCGGGGTCGTCGGTGCGCTGATGTGCATCGCGAACTCCAGCGCCTTTTCAGGCTTGTAGACCGCAGTCATGATTCCCCGCTCTCCTTCGTGGCGCTGATGTTCCATCGAGCTGGCGCCGGCGTCCAAGCGTTGGCGGCGGCGCTCTTTCTACGGTTGACGGAGCCGACCGCGGCACGGTTCCGAACAGCGGCGTGACGTGCGGCGGAACGAGGGGAGAGTGCTGAAATCCCCTTCGGCGGGCGCCCGGTGGTCCTGAAGCCGCGGCGCTCACACCAGAACAGCAACACCACTCCGTGCTGCGTCATGACTGTTGCGCGGGGTGCTGATTCGGACAGGAGAAGTGATGGTTTCCGGAAAGATGAAAGCGGCCCGCATTCTGGCCACGGGACTGGCCGCAGCCGGCATGTTCACCCTGATCGGGCCGTCCGGCAGTGCTGCGGCAGATCAGGTCACCTGCCGCGACGGTGAGAACTTTCTGAAGATCTGGTCGCACGGTAGCCGCCACAACGGAGAGAGCTGCTGGGCCAACGCCGGCGTCTACAAGATCGACGGATGGGTCGACCGGGTTTCCACGGGAAACAACGACATCACGATGTACGACTTCAACGGCGCCGTGGTGGATGTGAGCCGGTGGAATGACATCTCGTACCCGAACAGGCCGCTCCACATCTGGAAGTTCAGGATCAACTAGCAACCCGCGTCACCTGAGGGCGTGACAGTACGACAGCGGGACACCCCTCGAGCGATTGCGTGCCCAGGAGAGTTGACGGGCACCGTCGCGGCCCGCCTTCGTGCTGTCAGCGCTCCTGCGCGGGAAGGCCGGTCACGCCGGCTCTCCCGCGCAGGAGGACGCCGCCGGCCCGTGTGCCCGCCATCGCCGGCGGTCGTCACCGGCAGGGGGGGGGAGCGGCGGCGAGGCCGCACAGAGCGGCCAGGTGCGGCGGACGAGCCGATCGCGGCTCGTCCGCCGCACTGCGGAGTATCCGGTCTCAGGCGCCGATCTTCTGCGGCCCCGCCGAGGACAGTTCCGCCAGCAGGCCGGCGTGATGGCGGCGGGCGACCCGGGGGTGGGCCCGGAGCCAGCCCTTCAGCTCGTTCCGGCCGAACTCCGCGAACAGCGGGTTCGCCGGGTCCCGGGTGACGCCCGGCGCGCTCCGGGCGTGCGGGAACGGCAGCGGGTCGATCCGCGCGTCCAGCCGCGGGTTGTAGAAGAACGGCACGGAGAAGCGCTCCCGGTTCCCGGGCGGGCTCACCACCCGGTGGTTGGTGGCCTTGAGATAGCCGTTCGTCGCCACCTCCAGCAGCTCGCCCAGGTTGACCACGAACGCGCCCGGCAGCGGCGGCACATCGTGGAACCGGCCGTCCGCCCGCTCCACCTGCAGCCCGCCGATGTCGTCCTGGAGCAGCAGGGTGAGGAAGCCGTAGTCCTTGTGGGCGCCGACCCCCTGGTCCGCGCCGTCGGGCGCCCGGCCCGGGTACCGCACCATCTTCAGGTGCAGATGCGGCCGGTCCCCGAAGGCGTCGTCGTAGAAGCCGGGCGGCGCGCCGATGGCGGCCAGAAGTTCGTGCAGCAGACGGTCCGCGACCCCGCTGAGCCGGTCGATCCAGCCGAGGGCCGCGGTCCGCAGCTCGGGCAGGGCGTCCGGCCACTGGTTGGGGCCCTCCAGCCACCAGTAGCCGGGCTCGTCGGGGGCGGGGACGTGGGCAGGGCGCTCGGCGCCGATGTCGAGCTGGTCGCGCCAGTCCCGGGAGCCGCCGGTGTGCTCGTCGCCGGTCCGGGTGTAGCCCCGGAAATGGGGCGAGCCGAGGTTGGAGACCGCCAGCCGGTCGGCCTCGGGGAGAGCGAAGAAGGACCGGACGGCGCCGGTCAGGGCGGCCGTCTCGGCCGGGGTGACGCCGTGGCCGGTCAGTTGGAAGAAGCCGACGTCGTGGGCGGCCGCGTGCAGGTCGGCGTGCAGCCGTGCCCGGGAGGCGGGGCCGCGGTCGGCGGCCGACAGGTCGATGACGGGAAGCTGAAGCGACATGGGTGATCCGCGGGGTGTGAGCCCGGTGGCACCGGCGGTGGCCGGGGCGGACCGCGACAGACCGGGGTTGCCGGCGCAGCACGGGACCGGGGCGGTGGTCGGGAAGGGTGGAGCACGGCCACCCCGCGCGGGACGGGCAGCGCGCCGCGGTGCGGCGCGGGCGGGTCGAACGGCGCGGGGCAGGGGCCGGAGGAGATCAGCCGGTGCGGCGACAGGACATGCTCGTGACGCGCAGCAGATCCACGTGGCGGCGTCGTACGAGCAGAGGCATGCCATGGAGCGTACTGCGCCCGCCGGGAAAAGGCGACGAGAGGCAGGGGGCCGCCGGGCGGACGGCAACCCTGGGCCCGGCCGCTGCCCACGGACTGCCCTGCAGCCGCCCGCACCGCAGGGACGACGGCGGCGGCAGGGCCCGCCGCACTGCCGCCGCTCGCACTCATGGCGGCGACGAGCGGGCTACGGGCCACCGGTGAGGTCGCCGGAGTGCCCGCCGAGCCGGGCTTCCGAGTCCCGGCGTGCCGGGCTCCGAAGTGGGAACGGCGAAGGCGCCCGCACCCGGAGTGGCGACGAGCGGGCTACCGGGCCATCGGTGAGGCCGCCGCGGCACCTGCCGCGCCGGACTCCTGAGCTTCCGTCGAGCCGGGCCTCCGGGCACCCGCCGCGCCGGGCTCATGATCTTCCGCGGAGCCGGGCTCCCGGGCACCCGCCGCGCCGGACTCATGATCTTCCGCCGCGTCGGGCCCCCGAGCGGGAACGGCGAAGCCGCCCGCCGCAGCCCCGCGCACGACCGCCGCCCGGCAGTCCGCGGGCGTGCCCCACGCGGTGCGCAGCGCGCGGGCCTTGCGGATCCACAGCGACAGCTCGAACTCGTCGGTGTAGCCGATCGCCCCGTGCAGTTGAAGCGCCGTCCGCGCGGCGGCGTACGCGGCCTCGCCCGCGCTCACCTTCGCCGCCGCGACCTCCGCGGCACTGCCCGGCGCCTCCGCGGCCAGCGCCACCGCCGCGCCGTGCAGCAGCGGGCGGGCGAACTCCAGGGCGATCAGCGCGTCGGCCAGCCGGTGCTTCACCGCCTGGAAGGAACCGACCGCGCTGCCGAACTGATGCCGCTGCTTCACATAGGCCACGGTGCGCTCCACCAGCGCGAGACCGGTGCCCAGCGCCTGGGCGGCGGTGGCGAACGAGGCCCACTGCGCGGCCCGCGCGGCCGCTTCCCGCACCGCCGGGCCGCTCGCCAGCGGCTCGCCCGCAGCCGGCCGGGCCAGCCGCCGGGCGGGATCGAGCGACGGCTGCACCGGCCCGTGCCCCGTCGCCACGCTCAGTACGTCGCCGTCGACGACGAACGTGGCGTCGGAGCTGTCGGCGTCCAGGGCGTACGGCCCGCCGCCGGGCGCGCAGAGCGTCACCCGGGTCTCCCCGGAAGCGATCCCCGACAGCCGCGCCGAGACGGTGTCGGGCAGCCGCGCCGAGACGGTGCCCGGGAGCTTCGCCGAGATGGTGCCCGGCGGCTTCGTCGAGACGGAGCCCGGCCGCCGGCTCGCGGCCGGTCCGGGCCCGCCGTCCTCGGCGAGCAGCCCGAGGAGCACCGCGGCCGCCACCGTTTCGACCACCGGGCCCGGCACCGCGTGCCGTCCCAACTGCACGAACGCCACGGCCAGTTCCACCGGCAGCCGGCCCGAGCCGCCGTACTCCGCGGGAACGGCCAGCCCGAAGACCCCCGCCTCGCCGAGCCGCGACCACAGCGCGCCGCCCGCCCGGTGGTCGCCCGCCGCCCAGGAGCGCACCGCCGCCGGGGTCCCGCTGCCGCGCAGCATCCGGTCCAGGGTGCGGTCGAAGTCGTTCCGGGCGTCGTCGAGGAGGAACCTCACCGTCGTCCCTTCGGCAGGCCGAGCAGCCGCTCGGCGATGATGTCGCGCTGGATCTCGTTGGTGCCCGCGTACAGCGGCCCCGCGAGCGAGAAGACGTAGCCCTCGGCCCACCCGCCGTGCGCCGGGGCGTCCCCGGCCTCGTCCGACAGCTCGCCCTCCGGCCCGAGCAGGTCGAGCGCCGTCTCGTGCAGCGCCAGATCCAGCCCCGACCAGAACACCTTGTTGAGGCTCGACTCGCTGCCGATCGTCTCGCCCGCGGCCAGCCGCGAGGCGGCGGCGTAGGTGAAGAGCTGGTAGGCGCGGGCGCCGATCACCGCGTCGGCGACCCGGTCGCGCAGCGCGGTGTCCGCCGGGTCCGCCCGCTCCCGCCACAGCTCCACCAGCCGGGCCGCGGCGGCCGTGAACCGGCCCGGGCTGCGCAGCGTCAGCCCGCGCTCGTTCCCCGCGGTGCTCATCGCGATCTGCCAGCCCTGGCCGGGGGTGCCGATCACGTCCTCGTCCGGCACGAGGACGCCGTCGAGGAAGAGTTCGGCGAAGGCGGGCTTGCCGTCCAGCCGGCCGATGGGCCGGACGGTCACCCCGGGCGCGTCCAGCGGGAACATCAGATACGTCAGCCCCCGGTGCGGCCGGCCCGCCGCCGGGTCGCTGCGGAACAGCCCGAAGGCGCGGTCCGCGAACGCCGCCCGCGACGACCAGGTCTTCTGCCCGTCGAGCCGCCGGCCGCCCGCGACCCGCGCCGCCGTGGCCCGCAGCGACGCCAGGTCCGATCCGGCCTCCGGCTCCGACCAGGCCTGGGCCCAGATCACCTCGCCGCTCGCCATCGCCGGCAGGATCCGTGCCCGCTGCTCCCCGGTGCCGTACTCGAAGAGCGTGGGGGCGAGCAGGCCGATGCCGTTCTGCCCGACCCGTCCCGGGGCCCCGGCCGCGTAGTACTCCTCCTCGAAGATCAGCCACTCGATCACCGAGGCGCCCCGGCCGCCGTACTCCTCGGGCCAGGTGACGACCGACCAGCGGTCCGCGAACAGGGTGCGCTCCCACTCCCGGTGGGCGGCGAAGCCCTTCTCCGTCTCCAGGGAGGGCAGCGGAGCGGCGGGCACATGGGCGGCGAGCCAGGCGCGGGCCTCGGCGCGGAAGGCGTTCTCCGCGGAGGAGAAGGCGATGTCCACCAACACTCCTTCCCTAACAAGTGTTTGGTAGGTTAGCGTAACGGTCATGACCCCCGCGACCCCGCCCGCCTACGTCCCGGGCCACCGGCTGCTGGAGGGGCGCACGGCCGTGATCACCGCCGCCGCGGGCGCCGGGATCGGCGGGGCCACCGCGCGCAGGTTCCTGGAGGAGGGCGCCCGGATCGTCATCGGAGACGCCCACGCCCGCCGGCTCGCCGCGACCGCCGACGCCCTCGGCGCGGAATTCGGCACGGACCGGGTCGCCGGGCTCGCCTGCGACGTCACCGACGAGGCCCGGGTCGCCGCCCTGCTCGACCTCGCCGAGGAGCGGCACGGGCACCTCGACACCGTGGTCAACAACGCCGGGCTCGGCGGCACCGCCGAACTCACCGAGATGACCGACGACCAGTGGGGCCGGGTCCTCGACGTCACCCTGAACGGCACCTTCCGCTGCACCCGCGCCGCCCTGCGCCGGATGCGGGCGGCCGGCCGCGGCGGTGTCGTCGTCAACAACGCCTCCGTCGTCGGCTGGCGCGCCCAGCGCGGCCAGGCCCACTACGCCGCCGCCAAGGCCGGTGTCATGGCCCTGACCCGCTGCGCGGCCGTGGAGGCGGCCGACTACGGCGTGCGGGTCAACGCCGTCTCCCCGAGCCTCGCCATGCACCCGCACCTGGTGAAGGTCACCACGCCCGAGCTGCTCGCCGAGCTCACCGAGCGCGAAGCGTTCGGCCGCTGGGCCGAGCCCTGGGAGGTCGCCAACGTGATCGTCTTCCTGGCGAGCGACTACTCCTCGTACATGACCGGCGAGACCGTGCCGGTCAGCAGCCAGCGGGCGTGAGACGACAATGAAGGTGTGCCGAAGAGCAGTGGGCCGCACAGCGGCGAGAAGACCAGCACCCGCGGCGGCGGGCGGACCACCGCACGCAGCGGTGGACGGACCGGCGGCGCGGGGACGAGCGCGCGCGGCGGCGGGAGCGCCGGGGCGCGCGGCGCCGGACGGGCTGCCGCGGTGAACGCCTCACCGGAGCGGCGCCAGGAGCTCCTGGACACCGCGGCCGAGGTGTTCGCCGCCCAGGGCTACAACGCCACCACCGTCCGCCGGATCGCCGACGAGGCGGGAATGCTCGCGGGCAGCCTCTACTACCACTTCGACTCCAAGGAGTCGATGCTCGACGAGATCCTCTCCACCTTCCTGAACGAGCTGTGGGCCGGGTACGACGCCGTGCTCGAAGCCGGGCTCGGCCCCCGGGAGACCATCGAGGCCCTCGTCACCGAGTCCTTCCGGGAGATCGACCGGCACCGCGCCGCCGTCGCGATCTACCAGAAGGAGGCCCGGCACCTCGCCGACCAGCCGCGGTTCGGCTATCTCGCCGACTCGCAGCGGAAGTTCGAGAAGGCCTGGCTCGGGACGCTGGAACGCGGTGTCGCGGCCCGGGCCTTCCGCGCCGATCTCGACGTCCGGCTCACCTACCGCTTCGTGCGCGACACCGTCTGGGTCGCCGCGTCCTGGTACCGGCCGGGCGGCCTGCACAGCCCCGAGGAGATCGCCCGGCAGTACCTCTCGATGGTGCTGGACGGCATCGCCCTGGGGAGCGACCAGCAGCCCTGACCCGGGCCCCGGGCCCGGACAGCAGCCCTGACGACGAAGGAGCAGCAGCCATGGCCGAGGCCTACATCGTCGACGCCGTACGGACCCCGGTCGGCCGGCGCGGAGGCGGACTCTCCGCCGTGCACCCCGCCGACCTGGGCGCCCATGTGCTGACGGCGCTGATGGAGCGCACCGGGATCGACCCGGCCGCCGTCGAGGACGTGGTCTTCGGCTGCCTCGACACGGTCGGACCGCAGGCCGGCGACATCGCGCGCACCGCCTGGCTGGCCGCGGGCCTGCCCGAGGAGGTGCCGGGCGTGACGGTGGACCGGCAGTGCGGCTCGTCCCAGCAGGCACTGCACTTCGCGGCGCAGGGCGTGCTGTCGGGCACCCAGGACCTGGTGGTCGCGGGCGGCGTGCAGAACATGTCCCAGGTGCCCATCGCCTACGCCAGTCGGCAGGCCACCGAACCGCTCGGGCTCACCGAGGGCCCGTTCGCCGGATCCGAGGGCTGGCGGGCCCGCTACGGCGACCGTCCGGTCAGCCAGTTCTTCGGCGCCGAGACGATCGCTGCCAAGTGGAACATCTCCCGGCAGGACATGGAGGAGTTCGCCCTCCGTTCCCACCAGCGGGCCGTCCGCGCCATCGACGAGGGACGCTTCGACCGCGAACTGGTGCCCTGCCGCGGTGTGACGACCGACGAGGGCCCCCGGCGCGACACCTCACTGGAGAAGATGGCGGCCCTGAAACCCCTGGTCGAGGGCGGCCGGCTGACCGCCGCGGTCTCCTCCCAGGTCTCCGACGGCGCCTCGGCGATCCTCATCGCGAGCGACCAGGCGGTACGGGACCACGGCCTCACCCCGCGCGCCCGCGTCCACCACCTGTCCGTCCGCGGCGAGGACCCGCTCCGGATGCTCACCGCCCCGATCCCCGCGACGGCCTTCGCCCTCAAGAAGACCGGACTCACCCTGGACGACATCGACCTGGTCGAGATCAACGAGGCCTTCGCCCCCGTGGTCCTGGCCTGGCTGAAGGAGACCGGCGCCGACCCGGAACGGACCAACGTCAACGGCGGCGCCATCGCCCTGGGCCACCCCCTGGGCGCCACCGGCACCAAGCTGATGACCACCCTCCTGAACGAACTGGAGCGCACCGGCGGGCGGTTCGGCCTCCAGACGATGTGCGAGGGCGGGGGCCAGGCGAACGTGACGATCATCGAACGTCTCTGACGCGACGGTCGTCGAACGTCTTTGACCTGACGTCGTTGAACGCCTCTGAGGGGCCGCCCGCGGATCGTCGGTGTGCGGGCGCCGCTCGTCGGTGTGCGGGCGCCGCGAACGGTGCGGGGTGGTGCCGGCTCGTCTGCGGCAGACGCCACCCCGGTATCGATACGCTCGAAGCATGGCTGACTGCGTGATGGTCTACACAGCAACGGAGAGCCGCGAGGCGGCCGTGGCGCTGGGCAAGGGCGTGACAGAGGCCCGACTGGCAGCGGGGGCCCAGGTGGTCGGCCCGGTTACGTCGCTCTTCTGGCACCTGGGAGAGTTCGGTGAGGGAGAGGAATGGCAGCTCCTGTTCAGATCCACGGCCGACCGTTACCCCGCCCTCGAAGGGCACCTTCTGGCCAACCACCCATGGGAGAACCCGGAAATCGTCGCGGTACCCATGGCCGCGGGCGCCTCGGGGTACCTCGGCTGGGTGGCTCGGACGGTGGGGGATGCGGCGGGGACGGCGTCGTAGTACTCCGAGGGGAACCGGAGGGGACGAGGACGTCGTGGGCCGCCCCTTCCCAGAATTTGTCCTCGACCGCCTGCTGAGGGACGCGAGTGCTGAGGCGGTGACGCCGTGACCGCGGCCGGCGGAGGTGACGCTGACCAGCAGACACGCAGGGCCCCGAGCACCGGTCGGGGCCCTTGTGGGCGTCGTCAGAGGGGTGACGACATTGCTGTGCCGAACGAGGCGTCCCGCCTCTATCCGGGTGGCATGTCCTGACTCCTGGGCAGCCGTTCACCCCGGCTCTCGGCAACCCTCAGAGCATCCCGCAGGGCTTCGGTCAGCCGAGCACTCAGGTAGCGGAGTTCCCAGGGGTTGGTCCTTTCGGCTTCGAGGATCCCGGCAGCGTGGCCGAGCAGGACAGCACCGGCTTGCAGCTGTGCTTCCTCCATTTCGTCGGCGAGTCGGGAGAGGTGACTCGCCCCGTCATCCGTCACCAGATAGGAGCGCTGTCCCGACGAACCCAGCCAGGGGAGAAGCCGAGCGTTGTCACTCACCGAGTCACCGCCATCCGCTGCGGGACGCACATCGAAACCGCGCACTGGTCATGCTGCGAATCGCGTTCCAGCCGCTGCTCGAAGACGGAGTGACGGGGGCCCCCGTGACAGATGACTGTGCCCCGGATCGACCGCCAACCGCAGGGGCAATGGTCATCGGCACCCCCGGGACCATCGCCGCCTCGCCCGTACGGCTGGCCCAAGGCCGGGCCTGAGCTCACCGCGCCATGGTGTGGTGGAGCGGGGAGCAGGGGACGAGGCGGTGATTCGAGAATCCCGCCGAGGTGGCATCGCACATTGACCTTCTTCCATCGGGTGGGCCTGCCCTGGCGCCCGGCGCCCGCAGGTGTCTTGCCTCGTCAGTCAACGACCGTCTTCGGCGGTGCGGCAGGGTTCATAGAGGGGTTCACATGAACACCGGGGGGTTCGCGTGCCCACCCGAGGGGGTTCGTGACGAACCCCCTCCGGCGGCCACCCGGTGTGTCACGATGAACACTTGACGTGACGTCGGGGGTGTCAACACCACGTGAACAGGAAGCTGAACCGCCTCTTGGCGACCGTCATGGCGGAGGCGGGAGTCTCGAACAAGGGATTGGCCAAGCGAGTCCGTGATCTCGCGGCGACGCATGGCGAACGTCTGGGGACGACGCATGTCGCCGTTCAGCGATGGTTGGACGGACGGGGTATCCAGCCGCAGACGGCCGTATACGTTGCCGAGGTGCTGAGCACCAAGTTACGGCGGAGGCTCACGCCGCAGGATTTGGGATTCTCCGTATCCGTGTCGATTCCCGCTCCCGCCTTTGGCTTGAGCTGCGCCGGTTCGCTGACCGAGACGCTGAGCACGCTGGAAGGTCTCACCCATCAGCGTCCGGAGGACAGGCTGTCGCAGGAACCTCAGGCCCCCGATGCGGATGCGTACGCCGTGGCACTCTCGTGGCTCGTCTCCCGTCCCGACGGTGTGCCTCCCGGAGCCCCCGCCACTCGTCGGGTCGGCATGCGAGACGTTGTCGCAGTCCGGACCGCCGCCGGGTACTTCATGCAACTGGACTTCCAATTCGGTGGCGGACACGCACACAAGGCGTTTCGCCACTATTTCCGCGAAGATGTGCTCCCACTCCTCGGAGCCGACTACAGCGCTGAGGTGGGCAGGGCACTCTTCACAGCTGCTTCGGAGATGGCCCAGCTTCTGGCCTGGAGTGCCTACGACAGCGGAAACCACGCCCTCGCTGACCGCTATCTGGCGTCGACACTGCGACTTACTCAGGTGGTGGGCAACCGCATGATGGGAGCGCGCATTCTGACCAATATGAGCCATCAGGCCAACTATCTCGGCCAAGCGACTCGTGCCCTGTTGCTGGCCCGTGCATCCGTGGAAGGCGGCAAGACGGCCTCAACGCCTCGTGCGTTGGCGTTGTTCACCGCGCACGAGGCCCGCGCGCTGTCGGCTGTCCGGGACCGCCCAGGGGCTTCGCGTGCGATGAACGAGGCCGAGGGGCACTTCGAGCAGGCCGATGGTGCCGACGATCCCGACTGGCTCTCCTACATGGGGGAAGCAGAGCTGGCGGGCGAGTTCTGTCACTGCTTCCTCGACCTCGGACAGGGCGCCGAAGCTGTCCGCTTCGCCGAACGCGCTGTTGGCCTCACCGATCCCAAGTACGCTCGCACGCTCGGGTTCTGCCGGATGGTGCTTGCACGGAGCCACCTGTTGAATGGCGACCTCGAAGCTGCTGTGGCGACCGCCGGGCTCGCTGTCGAAGCGGGAGACACCCTCCAGTCGGCTCGGTTCCGGCGGTACGTACGTGACTTCCGCCGCGAGGTGTCCACCCACGCGACGCACCCTGTCGTTCGCGAGTTCTCTGAACGTGTACGGGACGCCATGAGCCAGTTGAGTGATGAGTAGCCGAGGGTCACCCCGGGCTCCAGTTCCGCAGGGCGTCCTCATTCCGGAGTGAGGAGATGCGGCGGGTGTACTCTGCCGCCGTTTCAGCGCTCTCGGACACGTTCTGCATGAGCCACGTCGTCATGTTGAACTCCTGCACGGCCCGCAGGACGGGGAAGCCCGACCAGGTGCCGAGATCCCGCCCATACGCGCCGAGGAAGGCGCCGTACTCTTCCTCGGTCTGCCACCCGAGGCTGTGATGCTCTGTTGCGGTGACCATCAGGTCCCACTCGGGGAAGTCGAAGCTGAATCGCTCCAGATCGATGAGGATCACCCGGCCGTTCCGGTCCACCATGAGGTTCTGTACGTGAGCGTCCCCGTGCACGGGCCCCTTGTCGGATTCGAACCGCAGATCTTCCAACCGAGCCCGAAGCTCACAGGCACGTTTGCGCAGGAACGCGCGGTCGTCCTCCGGTATGCCGACTGCCGTGTCGATCCGGTGCTCGGTCCGGTCCAACGGCGAGTACGGCGGGAGGGACAGATACTCCGGCGGAGTGAGCGAGTGCAGGTCCCGGAGAACGGCTCCGAGTTCCCCGTACGTCGCTCGCCGATCAGCCCCGTCAATCACGTGCCAGAACGTCACTGGATGACCCTCGAAGAGCATGGGTTGCTCCAGGTCATCGATCACGCGCGTGACGGCGAAGCCCTCACCTGAGAGCCAGCGTGACACCTGAACCTCGCCATATGCCGAGGCCAGGTACTCCGTCGAGCGTGCGATACGCACCACCACGGGATGGGCCGCCAGCCGGAACAGCGCGTTCTCTCCGAAGCGGATCAGTCGTGCTCCCTCGCTGTCGAGCCGCGCCTGTCGACATGCCGCGGCCAGCACTTCGGCCGCGCGAGCCGAGCTGAACCCCTCTCCCGTTCTCCGATCGGCGTCAGACCGCATGCCCGTACCCACTTCCTCAGCACTGCCCACCGTGTGCCGTCGGCCGGCTTGACCGCAGGCGGCACGGAACATCAAGGCGAAGGTACCCATCGGACGTTCTTCCTGCTGCCCGGATCAGCCGTCTCGCGGTGGACGAGTCCTGTCCGGGCGGGTGTCCCCTTCGTGACGGGCTGAGCCCGGGGCGACGGCGCGACTGGCCGGACTGGCGAGGTCCGGAGCCCGCGCTTCACGTTCGCTGTCGTTTGCTGTCCACCACAAGTGGGCCAGATCGCGCTCCCGCCACCGGTGGTTGCGGCTAGCGTCTATCCGACGCGTACAGACAGCTCAGGGGAGGCACATGTGGCTGCACTCATACGACGGATGTCAGCAAGTCATACGGTGGTTGCCGGACTGCTTGTCGTCTCCGGCTGCTCAACCGAAGAAGCGGCGAGCCGCCCAACGGCGACTCCGACGACGGAAGCACCCTCGAGACCCTCGAGACCCGTGTTAACCGCGGAGCAGCTGAAGACACTCGCCCTCAGGGACAGCGACGTGCCACAAGCCGAGAGCGTGCCTGTGCAAGATCCTGTTCCAGAAGGTGAGCGCCGCAATGGCCCGCCCGTCTCGGATGCTTATTGCGAGAGAATTTTTGAGGTGCTTAACGCCGAGAATGCGTCCGCGGTCGTGCTCCAGATCTTCAATTGGAAGAAGAACATCATGGGGGGCGGGTCCACGCTGGCTTCGTACGACGAGGCGATGGCAGAAGGAGCCTTTCAGCAGCTTCATTACTCGCTCATGAACTGCAAGTCCTTCACAGGAGTCGGCCCGGACGGGAAGTTCAACGCGAAGATCACCCTGGAGAAGGCCCCCGATATCGGGGATGAGGTCCTCAGTTTCCACCTGATCATTCCGCTGCCGGACGGACGTGGACTTAGGGATGAACACCACGTTTTCGTACGGACAGGCAACGTCACGGCGAGTTTCGAAGAGCTGAACATAGGCGAGAAGGCTCAGTTCCCCCTCGGGCTCGTCAATAAGCAGATCGACCGACTCAACAAACAGGTCGACCGACTGACTACCGCCCAGCGTGCCTGACTGGCCACAGTCCAGTGCCGTCACTGCCGAGGCTCGGCCCCGCCGGGCAGCCCATCCAGCACCGCACACGCCTCCCGCACGACCCGGTCCACCAGTTCCGCGCACGAGGGCAGGTCCTCGATGAGTCCGGTGACCTGCCCCGAGGCCATGACACCCGTGTCCGTGCGGCCCTCCACCATCGAGGACTTGAGCAGCATCGGGGTGTTGGCCGCGAGCAGCACCTGACTCCATGTCAAGTCCTTGCCGTGCTTCAGGGCCAGTCCGTCCCGGACCATCTGCGGCCAGCTCAGGCCGGACACGGCGCGGAACGACGCGGCGTGCCGGACGGCGCGGAGCAGAGCGGTGAGGCGGCCGGAGCGTTCCAGGGAGCCGACGAGTTCGCTGCGCAGCATCCGGTGCGGCAGGCCGTCGACCGCCGTGGTGACGGTGACGTCCCGGACCGTCGCCGCCAGGTAGCGGGCCTTCACCGCGTCGGGCACCGTGCTGTCCGAGGTGAGCAGGAAGCGGGTGCCCATGGCGATACCTGCGGCCCCGTACGCCAGGGTCGCGACCAGGCCGCGTCCGTCGAAGAAGCCGCCCGCCGCGATCACCGGGATGTCGACGGCGTCGACGACCTGGGGCAGCAGGACGGTGGTCGCCACCTCGCCGGTGTGGCCACCGCCCTCGCCGCCCTGGACCACCACCGCGTCGGCGCCCCAGGCGGCGACCTTCTCCGCGTGCCGGCGGGCGCCGACGGACGGAATGACGACCACGCCCGCGTCCTTCAGCCGCGCGATCAGCTCCCGGGACGGCGCGAGGGCGAACGAGGCGACCCGCACGCCCTCGTCGATGATGATCCGCACCCGCTCCTCCGCGTCCCCCGCGTCGGCGCGGAGGTTGACCCCGAACGGCGCGTCCGTGCGGCCTTGCACCTCGCGTATCGCGGACCGCAGCTGGTCGGGTGTCATGGTCGCCGACCCGAGGATGCCCAGTGCTCCGGCCGCCGCGGTGGCCGAGACGAGCCGGGGGCCGGCGACCCAGCCCATCCCGGTCTGGACGACCGGATGCCGGACTCCGGCCAGCCGGGTGAGCGGGGTGTCGATGTGGCGGGTGGCCACTGCCGTCCTCGACTCCTTTCCGTGAGCAGCCAGTTGGGTCAGGTCCACCGGCTGTCCGGGCGCCGTCATGAGCGGACCTCCCGGTCGCGCAGCCCACGCGGATCGAGCACCTCGCGGATCAGCCGGAGCTCCTCGGCCGTCGGCTCCCGCGTGAACGGCACCCCGGTCGGAGCGGTCGACCCCTGGGCAGCCGCCGACTCCTGGACACTCGCCGACTCTTGGACATCCGCCTGCCCGGACGGCGCGCCGGGCTCCGCCGGATCCCCCTGCCCGGACGGATCGGCCGCCTCGGACGAGTGCGCCGCCCCGGACGAGTTCTCCGCCCGGGACGGATCCGCCGCCCCGGACGCGACCGCCAGCGGGAACCCCGTCGCCGCCACGACATCGTCGACCGTCACCCCCGGGTGCACGGAGACCAGCCGCATCGACCGGTCCGGGGTCTCGAAGTCGAAGACCCCCAGATCGCTGACGACCCGTGGGAGGCGGTGGAAGCGGGTGGCCGACGGGCCCGCTGCCGCCGCCCGGTCGTAGCCCACGCCGCAGACCATGTCGACCCGCTCGACGAACACCCGCCGGGAGTGCCGGGGCACCCAGTAACTCGTCGCGTGGTTGAGAGTGTTGACGGGTGCTCCGCGAACCCCCAGCAACTGCCGGTCGGGGCGTTCCCAGTCACCGATACAGGCGATGTTCTGGTTGCCGTGCCGGTCGAGCTGTGAGGCGCCCATCATCACGTGGCGCCTGCCCCCGGCGGCCATGGCCAGGTGCCGGTGGAACGGCAGCCAGCCCTCCACCACCCGTGCCGTGCCGCCCAGTTCCGGTACGTCCCCGATGAGCAGCGCCTCCCCGTCGGTGAGCAGCAGATCGGGCGCGAACGTCAGCCGGGCCAGCCGGGCCGCGATCGTCGGCACCGTGCCCATCGGACTCGCCAGGATCTCCCCGGCACCGCGCCAGGCCTCGGCGCACGCCACCACGCAGTACTCGGCGCGGGTCGCCGCCGCCCTTCCGGAAACCGCCCTTCCGGAAACCGCCGGTTCGGAGTCCGCCGGAATGGAGCCCGCCGTCATGGAGTTCGCCGGTCCGGACGTCATCGCTGCTCCTCCTGCCATGCCGCCACCGCGGCCCGGTAGGCGTGTTCACCGCCGGAGAGAAAGCGGTCGGTGAAGGTCCGCCAGGCCGCAGGGTCCGCGGCGGCGGTCGCGTATGCCCTCTGGAACGGCTCGTCACGGTCGTAGTCGGGGGCGCATGAAGTGAAGTGCGCGCCGTTCGGCGCTTCGATGACCCCGGTGACATGGCTCCGGGGAATGAGCAGCGTCTGCGGACCACCCGCGTCGAGGAGCTTCGCGCTGTCCACGATCCGCTCGCACGAGACATAGGCGGTCGAGGCCGCCGCACAGAAGAGGTCGTCGAAGTACGGATCGGGGCCCAGATACTGACCGTTGCCGTGCGAGTCCGCCCGGTTGAGGTGGACCAGGGAGACATCCGGGCGGAGGGCGGGGACGGCGACGAGCTCCTCCGCGTCCTCGTACGGCGATCTCACCGTCCGCAGCCCCGGGTTGATCCGCAACACGTCCGAACCGAGCCCGGCCCGGACCGGCATGAAGGGCAGCCGGTGGGCGGCCGCGGTCAGACCCCACTGGAACATCGCCTCGTCCAGCTCCACCAGCTCGAACGCCCCCCGCTCCCGCGCCGCCCGGTAGTGCGGTTCCAGCGGGATCGAATCGAGCGTCACGAACGCGGTGACCAGCTTCCGGATCCGGCCCGCGGCGGCCAGCAGTCCCACGTCCGGGCCGCCGTACGCGATCACGGTCAGGTCGGTGACACCGGACCGCAGCAGCGCCCGCACCAGGGCCATCGGCTTGCGCCGGGAACCCCAGCCGCCGATGCCGACCGTCATCCCGCTCTCCAGCCGGCCGACGGCCTCCTCGGCGGTCATCGTCTTGTCGGTGCTCACCGCGCCTCCTCTGCGGAACGGGGGGAATGCGCCGCACCTTCCGAAGTTCCCGATGCCGCCGTAGGCGTGGAAGGAGGCGAACGGTCCGGTTTGCGGGTGACGAACGCCTCACGGTGCCGGCCGGCCACCCCGCTGAGATTCGCCTCGAATGTGAACCCCTGCTCGTAGCGGTAGCTGCGCCGCACGTCGACAGGGTCGATGCCGTTGATCGCGGCCTTCGCCAGGCGCAGCAGGTAGCCGTCCTTCGCCGCGATCTCCCGGGCCAGCGCCAACGCCGCGTCCAGCAGCCGCTCCCGGGGGACGACCTCCCAGACCGAGCCGTGCCGGTGCAGCTCCTCGGCGGTGGCGGTGCGGGAGGTGAAGTACAGCGCGCGCATCAGATGCTGCGGCACCAGCCGGGCGAGGTGCGTGGCCGCGCCGAGCGCGCCCCGGTCCAGCTCGGGCAGCCCGAACGTCGCGTCGTCACTCGCCACGACGGCGTCCGCGTTGCCGACCAGGCCGATGCCGCCGCCCAGGCAGAAGCCCGCCACGGCGGCCACCACCGGAACCTCGCACTCGTAGACCGCGGCGAAGGCCTCGTAGCAGCCCCGGTTGGCGCCCAGCAGCGCGCCGTGGCCCTCCTCCCGCTGCATCTCCTTGAGGTCGACGCCCGCGTTGAAGCCGCGTCCGGCGGCGGTCAGCACGACACAGCGCACGGCCGGGTCGCGTCCGGCGGCGCGTACCGCGTCGGCCAGCTCGTACCAGCCCCGCACCGGCAGGGCGTTGACGGGCGGGTAGTCGACGGTGACAACGGCCAGTCCCGCGTCGGGGACGGAGGTGGAGACACCCATGAGCGAATCCGCTACCTTTCCACCAAACGTTTGTTAGGTGGGACGGTAGCAGCGGTCGGCGCGCCGCGGGAGGTGCGAGGTGGGCATCGAACTGGACCTGGCGGGACGCGTGGTCGTGGTCACCGGCGGCACCCGCGGGGTCGGAGCGGGCATCGCGCGGGCGTTTCTGCGGGCCGGTGCCCGGGTGGTGGCCGCCGCGCGGCGACCGCCCGGCGAACCGGTCACGGCAGCGGGGCGGACCGCGGACTTCCACCCCCTGGACCTGCGGGACGCCCCGGCCGTCGGGGCCTTCTTCACCGGGATCGCCGACCTGTACGGCCGGCTGGACTGCCTCGTCAACAACGCCGGGGGCACGCCCCACCGGCTGCTCGCGGACGCCGGACCCGAACGCCACGCCCGGGTCGTCGAACTGAACCTCACCGGCGCCCTCGCCGCCTCCCTCGCCGCCCACGCGGTGATGACGGAGCACCGGACACCGGGGTCGGTGATCATGATCGGCAGTGTGAGCGGCGACCGCCCCTCGCCGGGGACGGCGGCCTACGGCGCGGCCAAGGCGGGGCTGGAGAGCCTCGCCCGCTCGATGGCGGTGGAGTGGGCGCCGGACGTCCGCGTCAACACCCTCGTCCTCGGCATGGTGCGCACCGAGCTCTCCCGGCTGCACTACGGGGACGCCGCCGGGGTGGCCGCCGTCGGCCGGACGGTCCCGCTGGGCCGGCTGGCCGAGCCCGACGAGGCCGGCGACGCCGCCGTCTTCCTCGCCTCCGACCGCGCCGCGTACATCACCGGGGCCAGCCTGCTCGTCCACGGGGGCGGGGAGCGCCCCGCGTTCCTGGACGCGGCGAACACGACCGGTCCACCCGCGGACGGCGTCGACCGGACCCGCCCGCGGTGAGCCGGGCCGGCCTCGCGCTGGCGTCCCGCACGATCCGCCGGCCGAAGGTGCCGTGGTGAGGGGGCATGAAGGGCCCCGGGCCATGGCGTCGCGGGAACCGTCGGCCGGCAGGGGGCCGGCCGGCACAGCACTGTCCATCGAAGCCGAACTGCCGACGGAGAAGCCGAAGTGCCGACGGAGGAGTGCGGAATGACCGGAATCTGCAGCGGGCGCGTCGTCGTGCTGACCGGGGCGGGGCGTGGGCTCGGGCGGGCGCACGCCCTGGCCTTCGCCGCCGAGGGTGCCCGCGTCGTCGTGAACGACCTCGGCGTCGGCCCGGACGGTGCGGGAGGCTCGTCGGGCCCGGCCCAGCACGTCGTGGACGAGATCAGGGCCGCCGGCGGTGAGGCGGTCGCCCACACGGGCGACATCGCGACCGTCACGGGCGCCGCCTCGCTCGTCACCACCGCGCTCGACACCTTCGGCCGCCTCGACACCCTGGTCAACAACGCCGGATTCCTGCGGGACCGGATGCTCGTCAACCTGGACGAGGACGACTGGGACGCCGTCGTCCGCGTCCATCTCACAGGCCATTTCCTGCCCCTGCGGCACGCGGCGGCGCACTGGCGGGCCGAGGCGAAGGCGGGGCGCACCCCCGCGGCCCGCGTGATCAACACCAGCTCCGGCGCCGGACTGCTCGGCAGCGTCGGGCAGGGCAACTACTCCGCCGCCAAGGCCGGGATCGTCGCCCTCACCCTCGTCGCCGCCGCCGAGATGGGCCGCTACGGCATCCAGGTGAACGCCGTGGCCCCCGCAGCCCGCACCCGGATGACCGAACGGACCTTCGAGGAGGCCATGGCGGCGCCGGGTGACGGCGCGTTCGACGCGATGGCCCCGGAGAACGTCTCCCCGCTCGTCGTCTGGCTGGGCTCGCAAGGCTCCGCCGGGGTGACGGGCCGGGTCTTCGAGGCCGAAGCGGGCCGGATCACTGTGATGGAGGGCTGGAGGGCCGGTCCCACCGTGGACAAGGGGGCGCGCTGGACGCCCGCCGAGGCCGGTGACGTGGCGCTGGGACTGCTGGCCGACGCCCGGCCCCCGGAGCCGGTGTACGGCGCGGGCTGACCGCAGGGCGGTGGCCCGCCGGCGTCCGCCGGACACCCGGCGGTCGCGGGAGCCGCGTATGCCGTTGGAGGCGGAGGCGGAGGCGGAGGCGGAGGCGGAGGCGGAGGCAGGGGCAGGGGCAGGGGCAGAGGCGGAGCGCCGGGGCCCGGGACGTATCCGCCCCGGGCCCCACCGGCGAACGCGTGCGGCGTGCGCCCACCGACGAGGAGGTCCACGCACGCCGTCACGCCAGCGCGAGGGTCACACCCTCACGCGCCGGCACACCGGCGTGCCGGTGGCCGACCACGCCGACCGGACGCCGCCGACACCGCTCGCGCCGCCGCCGTCCGGACGTCCGTCCGCCGCGAACAGCTCCCGCCGCGATGCCTCAGCGGGACATGGCGCGCGACCAGCCGCGGGCCACGGCCTTCTTGGCCTTGACGGTCTGCGCCTCGCTCGGGAACCGCGGCACGCCTTCCACCTCCGGCAGCCAGGCGGCGGCGATCTCGTGCAGCGTCCCGTCCGCCTTCATGGCGTCCATGAGGACCGGGCGCGCATAGCCGTCGAGCCGGTGGTTCTGGCCCTCGGCGCTGAACAGGTACTCCTGCCACAGCCGGGCGGCCGCCGGGTGCGGGGCCTCCTTGTTGATCGCCTGGGTGTAGTACTGGGCGAAGACGCCGTCGGTGGGGACGGTGACCTGCCAGTCCATGCCCTTGTCGCGGAACTGGTCGGCGTATCCGGCGTTCAGGTAGTCCCAGTCGACGCTGATGGGCGTCTTGCCGTTCGAGACGGTGGCCGGGGTCGACTCGACGGGGTTGAAGTTGCCCCGGCTCTTGAGCTTCCGGAAGTAGTCCAGGCCCGGCCCGATGTCGTTGAAGGACCCGTTGTTGGCCAGCGCCGCCGCGTACACCACCCCGAAGGCCGAGCCCGACTTGTTGGGGTTGCCGTTGATGGCGACCTTCCCCGCGTACTCGGGCCGCAGCAGCTGGGCGAACGACTCCGGGCAGGTTTCGACCCGGTTGGCGTCGCAGCCGATCGAGATGTAACCGCCGTAGTCGTTGTACCAGCGGGCCCGCGGGTCCTTCTGGGTCTTCGGGATCTTGTTGAACGGCTCGACCTTGTAGGTGGCCAGCAGGCCCTCCCGGGCCGCGTCCCGGGCGAACGAACCGCCGACATCGAGGATGTCCGGTGTGTGGTTCTTGCCCTTCTTGGCCTTGACCGCCTTGATTTCGTCCTCGCTGGACCCATCAGGGTTGGCCACGTGCACCGTGATGCCGTACTTCTTCTCGAAGCCGTCGATCAGGTCGCCGTAGTTCGCCCAGTCGCGCGGGATGGCGACCGCGTTCAGCCGCCCCTCCTTCTTCGCCGTGGCGACCAGGGCTTCCATCCCACCCGCGTCCTCGGCTGAGGTGGCGACCGAGGCGTTCTTGCTCTCGACGGCATCCTTCGTCAGGGCGCCACAGGCGCTCAGGGGCAGGGCCGCAAGGGCGAGGCAGCCGCTCAAAGCGACAGCTTGGGCACGATGGGCGATCACAAGGGGCTCCCGGGACTCCGAACAAGGCTGCAAAAGACAACTGCACAACTACACGCTGTGTCAATAACGGGCCAGTGAACACAGGGCGACAGCGTGTGTAAAGGGGTGAGGCGCGGGAAGCGGGTCGCCGTGGCGCGGTCCGGGCCAATGGGGCGCGTGCGGACCGGGGTGCCCCGAACGGACGAACAGGACGCGCGGCCGGCGCGGCCCCCGGGCTGCAATGGTGAGGTGACCGCGGCCCCGGACGACTGTCTCGCTCACAACGACTGGATCTGCGGCGCGTATCTCAGCACCCGCCGCGAGGTCCTCCTCGACGCGTTCCTGGAACACCTCCGCATCACCTCGGCAGCGGTCGGACTCGCGCTCCTCCTCGCCGTCCCGCTGGCGCTCCTCGCCCGGCGCCGCCGCTGGGCCGCGCCGCCCGTCCTCGGCGTCACCACGGTGCTCTACACGATTCCCTCGCTGGCCATGTTCTCGCTGCTCCTGCCGCTGTACGGGCTCTCGGAGTCCGTCGTCGTCGCCGGGCTGGTGCTGTACTCGCTCACTCTGCTCGTCCGCAACATCCTCGCGGGACTCGACGGCGTCCCCGCGGACGTCCGGGAAGCGGCCCGCGGACTCGGCTACGGACCGCTGCGCCTGCTGCTCGCCGTCGAACTGCCCCTCGCCGTACCGGTCGTCATGGCCGGGGTGCGGATCGCGACCGTGTCCGCCGTATCGCTCGCGACCCTCGGGGCCGTCGTCGGCCACGGCGGACTCGGCAACCTCATCAACACCGGCATGAACAGCTACTTCAAGGCCCAGGTGCTCACCGCCTCCGCGCTCTGCGTCGCCCTCGCCGTCGGCGCCGACCTGCTGCTCCTCGGCGTGCAGCGGCTGCTCACCCCCTGGCAGCGGCACCGGGCGGCCCGGTGAACACCACGGCACAGGCGGCGCGTTGGCTCTCCGACCCGGCGCACTGGGCCGGAGCGGACGGCATCGGGAACCGGCTCGCCGAACACGCCTGGCTCACCGCGGTCTGTCTGATCGTCAGCTGCCTCATCGCGCTGCCGGTCGCCGTCGTCCTGGGACACCTCGGCCGCGGCGGCGTGCTCGCCGTCAACGTCTCCAACGTGGGCCGCGCCGTTCCCACGTTCGCCGTGCTGGTGCTGCTCCTGCTGAGCCCGGTCGGCCGGTACGGGGAAGGGCCCACGATGATCGCCCTGGTGCTGTTCGCCGTGCCGCCGCTGCTCACCAACGCCTACGTCGGTGTGCGGGGAGCCGACCCGGACGTCGTGGAGGCCGCCCGGGGCATGGGCATGACCGGCCGTCAGCTGCTGTGGAACGTCGAACTGCCGCTGGCCATGCCGCTGGTGCTCACCGGTGTGCGCATCGCGGCCGTCCAGCTCGTCGCCACCGCCACCATCGCCGCCCTCGCCGGGGGCGGCGGGCTGGGGCGGATCATCACCGCCGGCTTCAGCCTCGCCAGCACCCCGCAGGTCATCGCGGGCGCGCTGCTCGTGGCCCTGCTCGCCCTGTGCGTGGAAGGGACGTTCGTCGGCGCGAAACGGCTGGCGCCCGCCTGGCTGCGCGGGCGGACGGGGTGAAGCCGACGGTGCGCAGCAGACCGGCGGTCCGAGGAGGTTCGGCCGTCCGCAGGAGGCCGGCGGCCCGCGCCGGCACGGTCCTGATGGCCGTCCTGCTGCTGACCGGCTGCGCGACCGGGCCCGCCTTGGAACGCCGGGGCGAAGTCACCGGAGCCCCGCACGGCGGCCGGCACCTCACCGTGGCGTCGGCGGGCTTCACCGAGAGCGAGCTGCTGGCGCAGATGTACGCCCTGCTGCTCGGCAGGGCCGGGTACCGGACCGACATCCTGACCGTCGGCAACCGAGAGCTGTACGAACCCGCCCTGGAGAGCGGCCGGATCGACGTCGTCCCCGAGTACGCCGCCACCCTCGCCGACTGGCTGCGGGCCAAGCAGCACGGCCCCGACGCCAAGCCCGTCGCTTCGCCCGACCTCGACGCCACCCTGCGGGCCCTGCGGCCCCTCGCCGCCGCCCGCGGTCTCACGGTCCTGGAACCGGGCCGGGCCGTCGACCGCAACGCCTTCGCCGTCAGCCGCTCCTTCGCCGCCCGCCACCGGCTGACCACCCTCTCCCAACTGGGCGCCTCCGGACTGCGGGTGCGCCTGGCGGCCGGTGACGAATGCGTCCGCCGGCCGTACTGTCTGCCCGGCCTGCGCCGCCGGTACGGCATCCGGGTCACCGGAGTCGACCCCAAGGGCGTGGGCACCACCCAGGCGAAACAGGCGGTCGCGTCGGGCCGGGACCAGCTGGTGCTGACCACCGGTACCGACGGCACACTCGACAGCTTCGGCCTGGTCCTCCTCGCGGACGACCGGCAGCTGCAGAACGCCGACCACATCGTGCCCGTGCTCCACGCCGGCCGGGCCCGCGACACCCGGGCCGTGAACGCGCTGAACGCGCTCAACCAGGTGCTGACCACCGAGGACCTGACGCGGCTCAACGAGCAGGTGGACAGCTGGCGCCGGCTGCCCGCCGATGTGGCCCGCTCGTACCTCCGGGAGAAGCGGCTCATCTGACCCACGGGGTGCCCGCAGAAGCCGCTCTGACACCCGCGGTGCCGCAGCAGCCGCGAGGGGTGCACGCGGCGTGGCGGGGGGAGGGAGACCCGCCACGCCGCCATGCACCGCCCCGGGCGCGTCACCCGTCCTGGTGGCCGACCTCCACGTCCTCCAGGATGCCCAGGGCGTCCGGCACCAGGACGGCGGCCGAGAAGTAGGCGCTCACCAGGTAGGAGATGACGGCCTTCTCGTCGATCCCCATGAACCGCACATTGAGCCCCGGCTGCACCTCGTCCGGAATCCCCGTCTGGCGCAGGCCGACCACACCCTGGTCGGCCTCCCCGGTCCGCAGCGCGAGGATCGAACTCGTCCGCGCCTCGGTGACCGGGATCTTGTTGCACGGCAGCAGCGGAATGCCCCGCCAGGCCCGCACCTGCTGCCCCATGTACTCCACTCCCTGCGGGTAGAGCCCCCGGCGGTTGCACTCCCGGCCGAACGCCGCGATGGTCGTCGGGTGCGCCAGCAGCAGCTGCGTCTTCCGGCGCCGCGAGATCAGTTCGTCGAGGTCGTCGGGGGTGGGCGGGCCGCTGCGGGTGTGGATGCGCTGCTTGAGGTCGGCGTTGTGGAGGAGGCCGAACTCGCGGTTGTTGATGAGTTCGTGTTCCTGGCGTTCGCGGAGGGCTTCGACGGTGAGGCGGAGCTGTTGCTCGACCTGGTTCATGGGTTCGTTGTAGAGGTCGGCGACGCGGCTGTGGACCCGGAGGACGGTCTGCGCGACGCTCAGCTCGTACTCGCGCGGCGCGAGCTCGTAGTCCACGAACGTGCCCGGCAGCGCGAACTCGCCGCTGTGCCCCGAGGCCAGCTCGATGGCCGCCTCACCGTGCTTGTTCTGCGGGAGATGGGGCGCCGCGCGGAACTCCTCCAGATGCGCCTGGAGTGCTTCGGACCGCGCGGTGACCTCGTCCAGCGCGTGCCGGGGGAGGGCCAGTACGGTGCAGGTGGTCGCGGCCCGGAGGGTGAAGGGCCAGTCGCCGCCCTGCCCGGTCAGCAGGTCCTCGCCGATGTGGTCGCCGTCGGCGACGACGCCCAGCACCGTGCGGTCGCCGTACTTCCCGGTGCCCAGCTTGTCGGCCTTGCCGTGCGCGATGAGAAGGACGCGGTCCACCGGCTGTCCGGCTTCCACGATCGTCTGCCCCGCGGCGATCTCCCGCTGCACGAACCGGTCGGCCAGCGCCTCCAGCACCGAAGCGTTGTCGAAGGAGCGCAACTGGGGGAGTTCCCGCAGCTCGGCGGGGATCACCCGGACCTCGGCTCCGGTGGTGACGAACTCGACGCGCCCGTCCCCCAGTGTGTGGGTGAGACGCCGGTTGACCCGGTACGTGCCGGCGGTGACCTCGGCCCAGGGCAGCGCGCGCAGCAGCCACCGCGAGGAGATCCCCTGCATCTGGGGGACCGACTTGGTCGTGGTGGCCAGGTTCCGCGCCGCGGCGGTCGCCAGACTGAGCTGGGGCTGCCGCCCGTCCTCGGAGGCGGAACTCATTTCCACAGACGTGGTCATCGGGGAATGTCACCCATTTCTGTGCGGTACGTGTCGTGGAACAGCCGGTTCGGCACCGGCTGTTCACGGGAAGAGCTCGGCTGTGCACCGGACCGTGCCGGTGCGGCGGACAGCATGCGAAATCCGGTCCGCTGTGCTGTCGTTGTACGAGGAATCTTGTGCGAGGAGCCTTGTGCGGGAGTTGTGGGAGTTGCGGGAAAGGGCGCGGACCTAATGCCCGACTTCCACGTTCTCCAGAATTCCCATGGCGTCCGGGACAAGAACCGCGGCGGAATAATAGGCGCTCACCAGATAGGAGATGATGGCCTTTTCGTCGATCCCCATGAAGCGCACCGAGAGGCCCGGCTCGTACTCGTCCTCGATCCCGGTGCGGTGCAGCCCGATGACGCCCTGGGCGGCCTCGCCGGTGCGCAGCACCATCATGGAGCTGGTGCGTGCGCCGGTGACGGGGATCTTGTTGCACGGGAAGATCGGCACGCCGCGCCAGGCGGGGACCGAGTGCCCCTGGACATCGACCGCGTCCGGGTGCACTCCACGCCGGTTGCACTCCCGGCCGAAGGCGGCGATGGCCTTCGGATGCGCCAGGATCAGTCCCGGGTCCTTCCACACCGTGGCCAGCAGTTCGTCGAGGTCGTCGGGGGTGGGCGGGCCGCTGCGGGTGTGGATGCGCTGCTTGAGGTCGGCGTTGTGGAGGAGGCCGAACTCGCGGTTGTTGATGAGTTCGTGTTCCTGGCGTTCGCGGAGGGCTTCGACGGTGAGGCGGAGCTGTTGCTCGACCTGGTTCATGGGTTCGTTGTAGAGGTCGGCGACGCGGCTGTGGACCCGGAGGACGGTCTGCGCGACGCTCAGCTCGTACTCGCGCGGCGCGAGCTCGTAGTCCACGAACGTGCCCGCCACCGCCGGCTCCCCGGTGTGGCCCGAGGCCACCTCGATCGCCGCCTCCCCCTCGGCGTTCCGCCGCCGCTGACGGGGGAGTTCGGCCCGGCGGCGCAGATGGCCGCGCAGCTCCTCCGACCCCTGCGCCACCTCGTCGAAGTCCTGCCGCGGCAGGGCCAGAACGGTGCAGGCGGTGACGGCCTTCAGGCTGTACGACCAGTCCGCCTCGGGGGCGGCGATCGCCTGGTCACCGAAGTGTGCGCCATCGGCCAGCACCTCCACCACGGACTGCTCGTCGTACGGTCCCGGGGCGAGCTTCGTCGCCTTGCCGTGCGCGATGAGGAAGAGGTGGTCGGCGGGGCGGCCGGCCTCGGCGATCAGCTCACCGGCCGCGTACTCGCGCTGCACGAAACGGTCCGCCAGCGCGTCGAGCACCCCGCTGTCGCCGAAATCGCGCAGCAGCGGCAACTCGCCCAGCTCCGCCGGGATGACCCGCACTTCGGCCCCGGTCGTGACGAACTCGATCCGGCCGTCCCCGAGGGTGTGGCTCAGCCGGCGGTTGACCCGATAGGCGCCCCCCGGCACCTGGACCCACGGCAGCAGCCGGAGCAGCCAGCGTGAGGTGATTCCCTGCATCTGTGGAACGGACTTTGTCGTTGTCGCCAAATTGCGGGCAGCTGCCGTCCCCAGGCTCAGCTGCGACTGACCGTCCTCAGCGGAAGAATTCGAATCCACCGACGTGGTCATAATGGACGCCCACCCATCTTTGTGCAGAAGACTTTCTCGGTGAGAAATCAGTAACCGCAGCTGATAACTCCGCGGCGGGAACCGTTTGTCACCGCCAGCGAAGCTATCAGCGTCCACCGGAACTCCGGAATCGCTCGAACGAGTGGGTTGATCTTCGAATTAGCGAGCAGACATGGGTGCTTGGGCGGCGTGCGCCGGAGCGGCGGCGCACCCGGACAGGGACAGTGGCGGCGGCGGGTCGCAGCGGCAATGACCGCTGGGCACGGTGACGACGGCGGTGGCCGCAGCCGTGGTCCCGGTCCACGGAGACCCGGTGGTGGCTCGGAGCGCAGGCGGCTCGGAACGGGGGGAGTGAGCTCACCCTCCGGGCCACCTCGCTACAGCCGGCGGCACCTCACCGCGAACGGTGTCGCCTCTCAGCGACGGCAGGTGAGGCCTCACGGTGAGAGGTGACCTCGCGGCGACGGCAGGTGACACCTCACAGCGACGGTTCGGCCGGACCCGTCCCGAGCGTGGTGGTGCCCGGCGCAGGCCGATGGCCGAGCCCCGTGCGGTATGCGTCGAGCGCCGCCTCGGTCCGCCCCTCGCGGCGCAGCAGATCGCCGAGGAGCCGGCAGATGTCGGCGAGGTCCCCGGCCGCGCCCGAGTGCTCCAGCAGGGACAGGGCCTCGCAGTAGTGCCGTTCCGCTTCGTCGGCCGCCCCGCCGTCGTCGGCGATCATCCCCAGCAGCCGGTGGGCGCCCGCAGCGTGCACCGCCCCGCGCTCCGGGCCGAGGGCGGCGCCGATCCCGTCGAGCATGCGCCCCAGCAGCGCCGCCGCCTCCTCGCACCGGCCGCGCCGCCGCAGCACGTCCGCCAGCTCCACCTCCACCTGCGCCGTGAACAGCTGGGCCCGCTTGGACGCCAGCATCTCCCGGGCGGTGCGCAGCTCGGATTCGGCTGTCTCCAGGTCCCCGTCCTGCGCGTGCACATAGCCGCGCATCCAGTGGCAGTGCGCCAGCTCGGTGCGGATGTGCAACTGCCGGTAGAGCTCCTGTGCCTTGGTGAGCGAGGCATCGGCCTCCGCCACCCGGCCCTCGGCGATCATGGCGCGGGCCACGCCGCGGTGCATCCGGGCCACCAGCGCCGGATCACTGATGCTCGGGGCGAGCGCCAGCGCGAATTCGGCGCTCTGTGCGGCCCGCGCGTACGCGCCCATGTCCATGTACGGGGCGATGGCCGCGCTGTGCAGCAGCGCCAGCGCGTCCGGGTCGTGCAGGCCGCTGCGGTTCAGCTCGTCGATCGCCGACTCCAGCAGGTAGCAGGAGTAGCGGAGTTCCCCGGCGAGCAGATGGGCGACGGCGCGGCCCCGTACGGCGGCGGCCCGGCGCGGCAGGGGCTCCCCGGCCAGCAGCAGCTCGGCCGCCTCGAAGCTCTCCCGGGCCTCGGTGAGCTCGCCCAGGTCCAGCGCACAGTCGCCGAGGGCGATCAGCGCCTCCGCCCGCTCCGCCGTGAAGCCGTGCCGCTCGGCGGTGACCAGCAGCTTGCGCACCAGCTCCGCGGCCTCCCCGGCATCCCCCGCGCCGAGCAGCTGCCGGGCGTCGGTGAGCCCCAGCCGCAGTTCGGTGGCGAGGTGCGCGGGCCGCCCGGTGGCCAGCTCGTCCACGCTGGTGCCCAGCCGCTCCGCGAGGTGGCGCAGCGCGGTCTCGGAGGGACGGACCCGCCCCGACTCCAGGGTGGAGATGTAGGCGGCGGTGTACTCCGGTTCGGCCAGTTGCCGCTGTGTCAGCCCGAGCTCGGTGCGCAGTCGCTGCACCCGTCGGCCGATCCCGGTGTCCCCGGCCCGGCCGCCGCCGGCACTGGTGCTGCTCGCCATCCGTCCCGTCCCCCTCAGCGGCCGCCCGTCGGGCCCCCTGGCCGGGAGCGGCCCCACTGGTTTGATCCGCCGTTAAGGCTAGTTAACTATGGGCTTAATGGCCATGGGTGCGACGGACCAGGAGGACAATTGACCAGCTACCGGCAGCCCGGACTCGTGCTCACGGACCATCACTTCCAGGTGCCCCTCGATCACGCCGCACCGGACGGCGAGCAGCTCGAGCTCTACGCCCGCGAGGTGACGGCCCCGGGCCGGCAGGGCGAGGAACTGCCCTGGCTGGTCTACCTGGAGGGCGGCCCCGGATGCGGCGCCCGGCGGCCCGTCGGGGCCACCGACTGGGTGCAGCGGGCCGTGCAGGATTACCGCGTCCTGCTGCTCGACCAGCGCGGAACCGGCCGCTCCACGCCCGCCTGCCGGCAGACCCTGCCGCTGCGCGGCGGCCCGCGGGAGCAGGCCGACTACCTGGCCCGCTTCCGCGCCGACGCGATCGTGGCGGACTGCGAGTGGATCCGCCCCCGGCTGACCGGCGGCGCGCCCTGGACCGTGCTCGGCCAGAGCTTCGGCGGCTTCTGCGCCGTCCACTACCTCAGCGCCGCCCCCGAGGGCCTGCGCGGCGCCCTGATCACCGGCGGTCTGCCCTCGCTCGACGCGGGGCCCGACGACGTCTACCGCGCCGCCTATCCCCGGGTCGCCCGCCGCAACCGCGCCCACTACGCCCGCTATCCGCAGGACGTCGAGGCAGCCCGGCGGATCGCCGCCCGGCTGCGCGAACACCCCGCCGAACTGCCCGGCGGCCACCGCCTCACCGTCGAGGCCTTCCAGTCCCTGGGCACCCTGCTCGGCGGCACCGGCGGATCCCACCGGCTGCACTACCTGCTCGAGGGCGCCTTCGTCCGCACCGCGTCCGGCCCGCAGCTCTCCGACGCGTTCCTCGAAGCCGTCCGCGGGGTGGTCTCCGGCGCGGCGAGCCCGCTCTACGCCCTGCTCCACGAGTCGATCTACGCACAGGACGGGACCGCCACGGGCTGGGCGGCGCAGCGGGTGCGGTCCGAGTTCCCGGAGTTCGACGCCGGACGGGCCCTGGACGGCGGGGAGCCGGTGCTCTTCACCGGGGAGATGATCTACCCCTGGATGCTCGACACCGACCCGGCCCTGCGCCCGCTCCGCGACACCGGCCGGCTGCTGGCCGAACGCACCGGCTGGACACCGCTGTACGACCCGGAGCGGCTCGCCGCCAACGAGGTTCCGGTCGCCGCGGCGGTGTACCACGACGACATGTACGTGGATGCCGCCCACGCCCTGCGCACCGCGCGCGCCATCGGCGGCCTGCGCAGCTGGGTCACCGACGAATTCGAGCACGACGGCGTCCGCAGCAGCGGTCCCCGCGTCCTGGACCGGCTGCTCGCCCTGGTGCGGGACGAGGTGTGAGCAGCTCGGGGCGGGGACGGTAGCGGGAGTGGAGACTGAAGGTGCTCCGCTATGACGGGGCCGGACGCTCTCGGCGGCCGTTCACGTGCGGGCAGGGTCGGCGCCTCAGAAGTGCACCCCCGCGCGCTTGGCCAGCTTGGTCAGACGCGGGTTGCTGCGGCGGTGCAGCGAGGTCAGCACACGCATCAGCTCTTGGCTCGTCGGATGGACGCGGGCCATCTCCGGTGCGATCTCCCAAGCCTCTTCGAGCGACGCCATGGCGGAGTCACGGTCCCCCAGGGCGAGGTGTGACCGGCCGAGATTCATGTGCAGGGGGCCGATGCGCGTCGCGGGCAGTGAGGTGCCGCCCCGGACCAGGTCGGCGGCGGTGTCCAGCGCCGTGCGGTGCTGCTCCAGGTCGGAGTACATCGAGATGACATGGGTGGCCGTCTGTTCCGGCCCGAAGTGGATGCCGTGTTCGTCGGCGTCCCCGCCGTAGTCCTCGGCCGTCCGCCAGGCCGCCCGGATGTGCCCCTCAGCGGCACCCTTGTCCTTCAGACGACCGGCCAGTGTCAGCCCGCGAAGGTGCAGGATGCCCAGGCCGAATGCCCGGTCGCGCCCCTCCAGAGTGGATTCGGCCGCCACGACCGCGCGGTCCACGACGGCCATTCCGCCTGCGAAATCACCGGAGTTGAGGAAGGCTCCGGCCTCGTCACGGGCGGCCACGGTGGTGGCCACCGGGTGGGCGCGCTCGGCGGCCGACCGTTGCTTTATGACGGCCAGTTCGGCGAGGTGCATCCATCGGTGCCGGGCCGCCAGCCAGTAGACCACGCTGTACGTGTCGGCCACCCGGGTCCAGGCGGTGGGTGACTGGGTCGCGTGGGCGTGGTGGGTGGCGTCGGCCAGCACCTCGGGGAGCTTTCGGAGGACGGCCGACAGCTCCGTCCGGTAGCGGTGTTCGTTCAGCTCGGCCAGCTTGCGTGGGAGGTCCTCGGGATGCGCCGGAGGGCCGTCCGGGATGTCGAATCGGCGGATGGCGTGGTTGAGCGCCGTCAAGCTGTTCTCGTCGGCGCGCTCGACGGGTGCAGTGCCCAGCAGTTCATCCAGCGTCAGGCTCATGGCCCGGGCGAGAGCGGCGGCAATGCCCTGGGTCAGTGCACGGTCGCCCACCTCGATCTTGCTGAGCAACGAGACCGAAACGCCCGCACGCCGGGCAAGGGCCACTTGACTGAAGCCGCGTGCCTTTCGGCGGACGGCCACGTTCGCACCGGGTCCGGGAATCTGCGTAGCGCTCATGGTGTGCGTCTTCCCCGCTCGACTGCCGCTGGTTCGATTCCATCGTCTCACTCACAGCACGCGGGTGCTCGCTCGTTGTGCAAGGGCTGTGCAAGTTCGCTCCGTGCCACGGAAGTTCTCTTGGGTGAGACAGAAGTGCCGACAGGACGAGGAGTCATGGCAGCGACACAGGACAAGCCACCGACAGTGCTCAGCCACGGCGAGTTGCCGTATCCGCGAGGCACGCTCGTCGGGAACGTGGAGACCGGGCGCACGGGCGAACTGCAGGGTGTGGTCGAGGAGCGCACCAAGGAGGGCAACAGGCTCGTCAGCCGGACCGCCTACATGCGACCCAGAGGAGGTGGCCGTGAATGGGAGGCTCCTTTGACCCACATCCGGCCCGTCGACGAGAACGAGTGAGGCTGCCGACCAAGCGCGCTGCCCTCATCGCTCCGGGGGATGTGATCGGGTACGAGGGGCAGTGGCGCACGGTCGGGGCGGTCGGTACCGACCGGGGGCCGATGGGCGGGCTGGCGGTGGTCGTCGTCTGGCAGGAAGGCGGTGCTGCCCGCTTCCCGGCGGGGGACGAGCTGCTGTTGGGGACCCCGGAACCCCCAGTCGCGTAACGCTTCCGGAACCTTCCTGGACCTGGGACCGCCCCGGCGCCGGTCAGGTCCCCGGGGTGGTCCGGTATGCGAGCCACGTCCGTGGCTCCGGCAGGAAGAGGCGGGAGGCCGGCAGTGCCTCCGGAGCACGGCGTGGTGCGGTCCGGTGGAGCGAGCCTGCCGGTGTCCTCGGAGACAGTGTCAGGCGCCGATTAAGCAAACTGACTTACTTTCACCAACTGTTATATGACAGCCCATTGCCGCTCATTACCGTTCCCTCTAGGTTGACTCGCTGATTAACAGCGCTTACGTCGGCGCTTATCGGCATGCTCCGTCCCCGCCCCCACCCGGGAGGAACGCAGTGCACATAGGCAGATTTCGCGCGGCCGTCGGGCTTGTCACCGGACTGGTGCTCGCCGCCACCGCCCCGTTCGCGGCCGCTTCGGATTCCGGGGCGGCCGCTGTGGCGTCCGGCCGGGACCGTGCCACGCACCGGGTCGAGTACTTCTCGTCACCGACCGGCCATCCCCGTTCCGTCGAGGTCCCGGTCCGCGCTCCCGGGCGCATCGGCCGCGGAGCGGGCCCGGTGGCGGGCGACGGTGAGGTGACGCCCGTCGTCGAGAACGGCCCGACCGAGGAGAAGCTCGACGTCGTCGTCATCGGTGACGGCTATACCGCCGGCGAGTTGGACCGGTTCCGCACCGACGCCCGGGAGAAGTGGGACGAGATCACGGGCGTTCAGCCGTACAGCACCTACCGGAACCTCTTCAACGTGTGGGCGGTCGACGCGGTCTCGCGTGACTCCGGCGTCTCCGGCGACCCGGATCAGGAGACGGTCAGGGACACCGCGCTGCACAGCTACTTCTGGTGCGACGGCCTGGAGCGGCTCCTCTGTGTCGACACGGACGCCGTCGAGCGCTACGCCGCCCACGCGCCCGAGGCCGACCTCGTCGTCGTGGTGGCCAACAGTGCCAAGTACGGCGGTGCCGGGTACAACGACGTCGTCTCCCCGCTGGGATACGAGGGCATCGCGACCGTCGCCGGGGGTAACGAGAAGTCGGGCCAGGTGGCCGTGCACGAGACCGGACACTCCCTGGGGAAGCTCGCCGACGAGTACGTCTACGACGAGTACGGGGAGTACACCGGGCCCGAGCCGGGCGAGGTGAACACCTCCACGCACACGGCGGACGAACTCGCGGAGCTGCGCGTGAAGTGGTTCCGTTGGCTCGGCGAGCCGACCCCCGACGGCGGGGTCACCGGGACTTTCGAAGGGGGTGGCTACTACCCGCGCGGCCTGTACCGGCCCAGCGAGAACTCGATCATGCGCACCCTGGGGCGGGAGTTCAACAGCGTCGGCCGTGAAGCGATGATCGCGGGGTTCTACCGGCACGCCACCGTCCTCGCCGGCAGCCCCGCCACCGACCGTCGGCTCACGCGCCGGGACACGGTCCGCCTCCGGGTGCCCCGGCTCGCCGGGACGCACCGTCAGCCGGCCGTGCGCTGGTACCTGGACGGCAAGGAGGTCAGGCGGCTGCGCGGGGAGCGGACCGTGGCCGTGCGGCGCGTCATCCCGCCCTGGGACCGGCGCCTGCACCGGCTCACGGCCGTCGCTCACGACCCCACGCGCGCGGTCCGCGACCCGGCGCTCCGCGCCGAGCTCACCGACGTCCTCACCTGGCGCGCCGGGCGCTGATCCGGGGCGGTCGCGGGACCGGCCGCCCCCGCGGCACCGACGCGCCCGGACGCGTCGGGGGCCGTACGGGGCGGCCCTCGCGGAACCCCGCACCCCCGCCGCTTCCCGGCTGCTCCGAACCCAGGCGGTATTGACAAAGGGGGTTGCCGGTTCTGCGATGTCCTCATGACCGACCCGGAGAACCTGGACGAGGTACTGGCGAACGTGGGGCCGCGGCTCCGCCGCATCCGGAAGGAGCGCGGCGCCACGCTCACCGCCCTCTCAGCCGTCACGGGCATCTCGGTGAGCACGCTCTCCCGGCTCGAATCGGGCGGCCGTCGGCCGAGCCTGGAACTGCTGCTGCCCATCGCCCGGGCCCACCAGGTCCCGCTCGACCGGCTGGTCGGCGCACCCCCGGTCGGCGACCCCCGGGTCCGCTCCGAGCCCGTCGAGCGGGGTGGCAGAACGATGCTGCCGCTGACCCGGCGGCCCGGTGGCCTCCAGGCGTACAAGGTGGTCGTTCCGGCCCGGAGCGAGGAACCCGACCCGCGCACCCATGAGGGCTACGAGTGGCTGTACGTGCTCTCCGGACGCCTGCGCCTCGTACTGGCCGAACACGACCTGGTGCTGGGGCCGGGGGAGGCGGCGGAGTTCGACACCCGGCTGCCGCACTGGTTCGGGTCGGCGGGCGAGGAGCCGGTCGAATTCCTGAGCCTCTTCGGCCCGCAGGGCGAGCGCATGCACGTACGGGCGCAGCCGCGCCGCAGGGGCTGACCGGAGCCCGGCAACGGTAGCCGGTCCGCACGGAGCGGGCGTTCTCCGGTGGTCGCTCCCGGCCCAGCCCCGACCGGCCCAGCCCCGACCGGCCCAGTCCCCGGCCCGGCCCCCGCGGCACCCGGCCCCCCGACCCCAGCTCCCTTGATGCCCGGCCCCGGCTCCCCGCCCCGGCTCGTCTGCCCCGAGCCCGTCGATGCGCCCCGCCGCCGCCCCGGCAGGGCCCCGTCGCACACCGGGCACCGCCGCCACGCCACGCCCCGAAAAACGTCCGCGATGGCCTGTTCCTCGAACCGAGCGACCGCTTAGTATGCGACCGGTGCGGGGCACGCCGCGCCCTGTCGACGTTCGTTGGAGGCCACCCGATGAAGGCATGGCGAGTGCACGAGAACGGCGAGCCCCGCGAGGTGATGCGCCTCGACGAGGTGCCGGACCCGGCCGCCGGGCCGGGACAGCTCCTGCTGCGGGTCCGGGCCGTCAACATCAACTTCCCGGACGCACTGCTCTGCCGCGGCCAGTACCAGGTGCGGCCACCGCTCCCCTTCACGCCGGGCGTCGAGATCTGCGGAGAGATCGTCGCCGTGGGGGAGGGCGCCGAGGGGCGGGTCGGGGACCGGGTGCTCGCCCAGCCGCCACTGCCCCGGGGTGGCTTCGCCGAACTCGCGGTCGCCGACGCCGCCACCGTACGGCCCGCGCCCGACTCCCTCGACGACGCCGAGGCCGCCGCACTGCACATCGGCTACCAGACCGGCTGGTTCGGCCTGCACCGGCGGGCGCACCTGCAGCCGGGGGAGACCCTGCTGGTGCACGCCGCCGCGGGCGGGGTCGGCAGCGCGGCCGTGCAGCTCGGGAAGGCCGCGGGCGCCACCGTCATCGGCGTCGTCGGCGGCCCCGACAAGGCCCGCACCGCCCGCGAACTCGGCTGCGACCTCGTCATCGACCGGCGCACCGAGGACATCGTGGCCGCGGTGAAGGAGGCGACCGGCGGCCGGGGCGCCGATGTCGTCTACGACCCGGTCGGCGGCGATGCCTACGCCAAGTCCGTCAAGTGCATCGCGTTCGAGGGCCGGCTGCTGGTCGTCGGCTTCGCGAGCGGGGCCGTCCCCAGCCCCGGCCTCAACCACGCCCTGGTGAAGAACTACGCGATCGTCGGCCTGCACTGGGGCCTCTACAACGCCCACGACCCGGCCGCGATCGACGCCTGTCACCGCGAGCTCACCGAGCTCGCCGCGCGGGGCGCGATCAAGCCCCTGGTCAGCGAACGGGTGGCCCTCGCCGACGCGGCGGACGCCGTGCAGCGCGTGGCCGACGGCACCACCACCGGCCGCATCGTCGTCACCCCCAACTGACCCCACGCCACTGACCGGAAGGAGCCGCGCCATGGCACGCACCGAGGCCGCGGGAGCCCCCGACGCCGACACCGGTGAACTGCGCCGCCGGGTGGCCGCCCTGCTCGACGCGCACGACCCCGCCACCACCGACCGGGCCGCTTTCCTCCGCGCCCGGTTCGACGCCGGGCTCGCCTGGGTGCACTACCCCGTCGGCCTCGGCGGCCTGGACCTGCCCCGTTCCCTCCAGGCCGTCGTCGACGCCGAACTGGAGGCAGCCGGCGCCCCCGACAACGATCCCCGCCGGATCGGCATCGGCCTCGGCATGGCCGCCCCCACGATCCTCACCTACGGCACCCAGGAGCAGCGGCGCCGCTTCCTGCGGCCGCTGTGGCTGGGCGAGGAGGTGTGGTGCCAGCTGTTCAGCGAGCCCGGAGCCGGCTCCGACCTCGCGGCGCTCGCCACGCGGGCCGTACGGGACGGGGACGACTGGATCGTCGACGGCCAGAAGGTGTGGACGTCCAGCGCCCACACCGCACGCTGGGCCATCCTCATCGCCCGAACCGACCCGGACGTGCCCAAGCACCGCGGCATCACCTACTTCGTCTGCGACATGACCGCCCCGGGCGTCGAGGTCCGGCCGCTGCGCCAGATCACCGGCGAGGCCGAGTTCAACGAGGTCTTCCTGAGCGGCGTCCGCATCCCCGACCGTCACCGGCTCGGCGAGGTCGGAGACGGGTGGAAGGTCGCTCAGACGACGCTGATGAACGAGCGGGTCGCCATCGGCGGCGGCCGGGTGCCCCGTGAGGGAGGCATGATCGGACTGGTCGCCGGCCTCTGGCGGGAACGGCCCGAACTGCGCACCCACGCCCTGCACCAGCGGCTGCTGGAGCTGTGGGTGGACGCGGAGACGGCACGGCTCGCGGGGGAACGGCTGCGTCAGCAGCTGGCCGCCGGGGCCCCCGGGCCCGAGGGGTCGGCGATGAAGCTGGCCTTCGCCCGGCTCAACCAGGAGATCAGCGGACTGGAGGTCGAACTCCTCGGCGAGGACGGCCTGCTCTACGAGGACTGGACGATGCGCCGCCCCGAACTGGTCGACTTCACCGGACGGGACGCCGGCTACCGCTACCTCCGGGCCAAGGGCAACTCCATCGAGGGCGGCACCACCGAGGTGCTGCTCAACATCGTCGCCGAGCGCGTCCTGGGCCTGCCGGCCGAGCCCCGTACCGACAAGGACATCCCCTGGAAGGAGCTCGCCCGATGAGCGGCACCGAGCCCACATCCGGACCGGACCTGCTGTACTCCGAGACCGAGAACGACCTGCGGGCGGCGGTCCGTTCCCTGCTCGCCGACCGCTGCGACCCGTCCGCGGTCCTGCGGTTCGTCGACTCCGGCCGGCGTTACGACCGGGAGGTGTGGCAGACCCTCGCCACCGGCATGGGCATCGCCGGGCTGCTCGTGCCCGAGAAGCTGGGCGGCCAGGGCGCCTCCGCGCGGGAGGCGGCGGTCGTGGCGGAGGAGCTCGGCCGGAGCACGGCCCCGGTGCCCTACCTGACGGGCGCGGTGCTCCCCGTGGAGGCGCTGCTCGGCTGCGACACCGACGACCGGGACGTGGCCGGCCTGCTCGGCGCGGTCGCCGCCGGCCGGACCCTCGCCGTCCTCGCCCTCCCGCTGTCCACCGGACCGTTCCCCTCCGGCACCGCCCAGCCCACTGCAGACCTGCCCACCGTCGCCCTGCCCACCGCCGTGCGGGCCACCGCGGACGGACGGCTCGACGGACGGATCGGCAGCGTCGCCGATGCCGCGGGCGCCGACCTCCTGCTCGTCCCGGCCCACGGGCCGGAAGGAGCAGGACTGTACGCCGTGGAGGCGGCCGCCCCGGGCGTCACCGTCGACCCGAGGGTCCCGCTCGACCTGACCCGCCCGCTCGCCGGGATCACCCTCGCCGACGCACCGGCCCGCCGCCTGGCCGGACCCGGCCGCGCCGAGGAGGCCGTGGCGCGGGCTCTGACGGCGGGTGCCGGACTGCTCGCCTCCGAACAACTGGGGCTGGCCGAGTGGTGCTTGGCGGAGACCGTCCGCTACACCGGTGAACGGCACCAGTTCAACCGGCCGGTCGGCTCCTTCCAGGCCCTCAAGCACCGGTTGGCGCGGCTCTGGCTGGAGATCGTCTCGGCCCGCGCCGCCGCACGGAACGCCGCCGACGCCCTGGCGACCCGGAGCCCCGACCGGCAGGTCGCGGTGGCCGTCGCGCAGGCCTCCTGCTCCCGGGTCGCCGTCCGGGCCGCCGAGGAGTGCGTACAGCTGCACGGCGGCATCGGCATGACCTGGGAGCACCCGGCCCACCTCTATCTGAAGCGCGCCAAGGCGGACGAGATCGCCTTCGGCACGCCGGGGCACCACCGGGACGCCCTGGCCCGGCTGGTCGATCTGGCCCCGCCGGCCGGTACGGACTGAGGCGGACGAGGGACGCGACGGGATGAGGGACGCGGCGGGGCGAGGGACGCGGCGGGACGAGGGACGCGGGGGGGGGGGGGGGGGGGGGGGGGGGGGGGGGGGGGAGGGGGGGGGGGAAGGGGGGGGGGGGGGGGGGGGGGGGGGGGGGGGGGGGG
>NZ_JBYITE010000015.1:0-150032 GCF_057709105.1 Streptomyces sp. bgisy100 | reverse complement strand
GTCGGGGAGCGCATCTTCCTCCGATTGCCGTCATCGGGCCCGGTGCGCTCCCGGACCGCGCGCGGCCGGGGATGATCTCTTGTGCGGTGACCGGATCTCCGGCCCCGGAACAAGAGATCATCCCCGGCCGCCCTGCTGTACTGCCGTCTGCCGCCCTGCCGCCCGAATTTCCGCGTCCACCGCTTCGGCTTCCGGCGTTCCGGCGTTCCGGCGTTCCGGCGTTCCGGCGTTCCGGCGTTCCGGCGTTCCGGCGTTCCGGATACAGCCTGTCATGCTGTACGCAGCGGTGCCGGTGTGCCCGTTCTAGGCCACATGTCCGGAGGGTCCGAGCTCCAGCAGGAAGAGTCCGGAGCTGCTCTTGGACTCCAGCGAGGGATCCGACCGGAGAATCGCCTGCTGAAGTCCCCGCACACGCGAGGATGGATCGATTCCCAGCTCTTCCCGGAGATTCTTACGCAGTATGCGGAACGCCTCCAGCGCCTGCGCCGGCCGACCCGCGCGGTACAGCGAAATAATGAAGAGCGAATAGAGATTCTCGTGCAGCGGGTACTGCACCACCAGACCGGAGAGTTCGCCGATCAACTCATGGTGTTTTCCCAGCCGGAGATCCGATTCCACCCGCTGTTCGACCACGCTCAATCGGTTCTCCTCAAGACTGATGCGGTGGGCCAGCAGTTGCGGCCCCACCCGTACGTCCGCGAGGACCGGTCCGCGCCAGATCCGTAACGCCCGGCGCAGCATCAGTGACGCCTTGTCGTTCTCGCCGTTCAGCAGAGCACGGCGACCCAGCTCCGCGAACCGCCCGAAAACACTGGCGTCCACCGCTCCGGGATCCGCTGCCAGGCGGTAGCCCCAGCCCGTGAACGGCAGTACATCGCGGGCGACCTCGGCGGCGCTGATCTGCAGGGCCCTGGCGAGCGAGCGCCGCAGCAGCACGATGTACGTCTGCACCGTGGTGACGGCGCTGGCCGGCGGGCCGCTCTCCCATAATTCGTCCACCAGGTGATCAACCGGGACGACCTGGCCGGCGCGGGCCGCCAGCAGGGCCAGCAATTGCCGCGGTTTCGGAGCGGTCGGCGCCGCTTCTCCGCCCGTGGACCGAACCGCCAAAGGCCCAAGAATTCCAATGTCCATGTTGGTTCTCCCCCCGAAACACATACGCCTCGACGTCGACTCGAGAAAATCGATGCAGTTGAGAAGGCGTACGTTCCGTCGCCGTGCAGACTTCGCGGCCGCACGGATCAGCCACGAAGAAAAGTTCCGTTCGATGCACCAATGGACGCAGATTCCACCGGGATGTCATCGAAATATTTTTGACGCCGTATCGCCTGAATCCTACCGGGACCACCTTCAACTATGTCAAGGGCGCATCGAGCTTTACGGCGCCCTGGCCATCGTGTGCCCATGTTAGCCGGAAGTAAAAATCGGAATGGCTCATTCCACCCATGTTCGGGATGACGGAAGGATGTCGTGCGGGAGCTTCGCGGGTTAAAGGCCCGCTATTTTCGAGAGTCATTTCGATATTCGAGAGAAAGGTGCCGCGCCAGTCCCCGTTCCGTGTACGCGTCCCGCTGCCTTGAGCGTTTCTGTGGCGAGCTCTGACACGGTGTCGCGCCCCCCATGGCTGCAGCGGGCTCCATGGCGGCAGCAGACAAGGAGACGGATCGTCATGATCTCTGCTCACCAGCGCGCGGTGCCACGACGGCAGCCGGCGCCCGGCGGACCGGTGGCCGCCCCTCCCGTCCACGGCAGCCCGGGGAACGGACCGGGGTCGGGCACGCACCGCCCGGCGACGGCCCCCGGAGGCCTGTCGTGACCGGCCGGAGCCCGGCAACGCCGTCGCACCGGGTCCCCTCGTCACCGCCGGTCCCCGCCTCGCACGAGGTGCGGGAGATCGCGGATGGCGTCCACGCCTATCTGCAGCCGGACGGCGGCTGGTGCCTGAACAACGCCGGCATCCTGCTCGGCAGGGACGGTGCCGTCGTGGTGGACACCGCGGCCACCGAGGCGCGGGCCCGCACGCTGCGGCAGACGGTGAGCGCGCTGAGTCCCCGGCCGGTGACGCTCGTCGTCAACACCCATAGCCATGGCGACCACACGTTCGGGAACCACCTCTTCGCCGAGGAGGCCACCGTGGTCGCCCAGGAGCGCGCCGCGGCCGAGATGGCGGAGCACGGACTGGCGCTCCAGGGCCTGTGGCCGGGAGTGGAGTGGGGACGGATCGAACTGAGCCTCCCCCGGGTCACGTTCCGCGACCGGATGACGCTGCCGGTCTCCGGTTTCCGGGTGGAACTGCTGCACCTCGGGCCGGGCCACACCGCCGGCGACGCCGTGGTGTGGCTGCCCGACCAGCGCGTGCTGTTCACCGGTGATCTGGTGTTCTCCGGGGCGACCCCGTTCGTCCTCATGGGGTCGCTGACCGGTTCGCTGCGGGTCCTGGACCGGCTGCGGGCCCTGGAACCGCTGCACGTCGTACCGGGGCACGGACCGGTCGGCGGGCCGGAGCTGCTGGACACCAACGCGGACTACCTGCGCTGGGTGCGCTCGGTCGCCCGGTCGGGACTGGCGGAGGGGCTCACTCCGCTGGAGCTCGCCCGCGCGGCCGGACCGGGCCCATTCGGTCATCTGCTCGACAGCGAGCGGCTGGTGGCCAACCTGGTGCGGGCCTGCGCCGAGGAGGCGGGTCTGGCCCCGGCGGGGCCGCTGGATGTGGTGGCCGCGTTCCAGGACATGGTCACCCTGCACGGGGGGCTTCCGGTCTGCAACGCGTGACGGACCGGACCCGCGTGAGGCCCGTCTCCGGAGACGACGAGGAGCCGGGCGGTCTCCACCGGATCGACGAGGAGGGCGGGCTCGGCGTCCGACGAGGAGCCGGGTACGGGTCTGTCGCTGTGACGGGACCGGACAGCCGCCCGGTCCCGTACCGGCGACCGGAACGCGATGGTCCGGTCGCGTTCCGGTCGGCAGAAGCAGCCCGTAGCGCAGCTGCCAGGCCACCGGGGCATGGGAACAGGGTCCGTACCGTGCGCCGATGGCGCCCGCGGTCGCGGCCGTGCCCGCCCCGGCGGCCCGTCAGCCCGGCGGCCGTCCGCTCCGACGCGACACCGTCGGAGCGGCAGCGCTACTGCCGGGCAGCTCCGTTCACCCGCTCCGCCCCGGTGCGGGCGTCCTGCGGCGAAGACGTGGACGCCGCTGGGGCGGGCTGCGGCGCCGCGGTGGGCGCGGCCCCGTTGATCTTGTCGATCGCCTGCCGGGCCTGTTCGATCGGCGACTGGGTCCCCGCTGCCGGCGCGGACGGCGGCAGCGGGGGCCGGCCACGGTCCGGTGTGCTCTGCACCGCGGTCGGACCGAGGTTCTCCTGCCCGTTCTGCGCGGCGGACGACCCGGGACTCTCCTGTCCTCCCCGCGAAGGGGCGGACCGGGAGCGCAGACGATGGCTGGCGGCCTCGTCGAGGCTGACCGGGCGCTGCAGATGCGCAGCGAGCCGGCCGGCCTCCTGGCCCAGTGCCGCCACGTCCTCCCAGCGGAGTCGGAGCACCACGCGGAGTTCGGCTTCCCCGTCGGGCAGTGCGTGCAGGGGAAGGCTGCTCTGGTCGTTCATGTGCTGTTCCTCCCGGAATCCGACAGGGAGCGCGGATGACGCCGCGCGCCCTGAAGGTGCTGACGTGCACCGAGTGGTACGCACATTCGACTCCAGCCGTTCACCGCTCCCCCACATCGCGTGCTACGCGATCCCGGCAGACCGTCACCGGGTGCCGTGCGGACGGGCCACCCCGCCACCGGGCCACGGTGGGTGACCGGACGTCAGTCCGCGGCGGCGCCCTCCGGCTCCCGGGTCGCCCGGGCGGCGTCCAGCAGCATGCGCCCGAGTGCGGCGTCATCGGGCGCGCCCTTGGGCCCCGGACGATTGCGGATGCCCTCCGGAACCGCCGCGGCGACCTCGTCGAGCACCCGCTGGTGGACCCGCCGTCCGGCGTAACCGCCCGGGTCCCGGCCGAAGGCGACCGCCGCCCCCGCCAGCGCCGGGGCGGGTGCCCCGGCCGTCCCCGGCTCCCGCCCGGCCAGCAGCCGTCCGGCAGCGGATTCGCCCTCCCCGGGCCGGGTGAGCAGCAGGACTTCGGCCAAACGGCGCCCGCCCAGTTCCTCGTACGGATCGCACAGCAGCGCTTCGGCCACGGCCCGCGCCTCCCCGTCCTCGTCCTCCCGGCCCGCCAGGAACTCGGCCGCCGCCGCGGGCACCGACTCCCGGGGGCCGTGCCCGGCGACCCGGAGCGCGGCGAGGCAGAGCCGCAGGCGCAGCAGGGGCGGTGGGTAGCGGTCCGCTCCGCTGCCGCTGCCGCCGGACGGAACCGCGAGGGAGTCGGCGAGCACGGCGGCGTAGGCCGGACCGGCGATGAGGCAGGCGCAGATGTCGGCGAAGGCCTCGTCCGCCCAGTCGTTCCAGAGCGCGGCCCGGGACGCGTCGGGGGTGCTGTGCCGCAGCCGGTACGGCAGTGTCCCGGCGCGCAGCAGGTCGTCCTGGATGTGGTGGCCGACCTCGTGCGCGACGAACAGCAGACCCGGCAGGTGGTTCCGGTGGGACCACGGCAACTGGACGACCGGGAAGGGTAGGTGCCGCACCAGGTGCGATCCGGGCACGGTGTGGAGGCCGCCCCGGGGCAGCAGGTCGCGGTACTGGCTGCCCTTGCGGTGTGCGCGGGGGGACGCGTCGCGGTGCAGACTGACCAGCGGGGGTTCCTTGGGCACCTCGGCTCCGCCGGCCGCCGTCAGCGCGGCCCGGTAGCCGGACCAGGCGAGTTCGTCGGCGACCGTCAGGAATGTGGCGTGCGACGGGATGTGGCGCAGCAGCAGCTTGCTCCGGAAGTAGTCCCAGATGTGGTGCAGATCGAGTACTTCCGCGGGCAGGTCGGCCGGGGGCGGGACGGTGATCCGCTTCTGGGTGGCGGAGATCGCTCCGGAGAGCGTCGCGGCGATCCGGGCGAACTGACTGTGGTTCCGCTGCAGGGGGCCGCCCGGGCGGGTGTATTCCGTCCAGAGCAGCAGTTCCTCGCGGAGTCCCTGGAGTCCGTCGTGCAGCTCCGCCGCGTGCCGGGCGCCGGCCCACGTGCTCCCGGCCCTCGCCGTTCCTGCTTCCGTCCCGGCGGGGGCGTCCTCGCTCCGGGGTGGCGGAAGACCGGCCTCCGCTGCCGGTGGCCGGCGCCTCACGGTGCCTCGAAGGCCGAGGGCGTGGCGAAGATCGCTGTCGCTGCGGTCGCCAGGGACTCCCCGGCCCGCCAGAAGCGGTTCCCCACCGGACGGTCCGGCAGGGTGCCGCCGTGCAGCCGGTGGCTGAGCTCCGCCAGCGACTGCCCGTCCGCGAGGCAGCCGGCGAGGATCCGGGTCGTCCGGAGGCTGCCCGCCCGGTCGAGTCCGGCGCCGACGACGGTGGGCACCGACCCGTGGGCGAACAGCAGGGCGGCGAACAGGTTGCGCAGCACCAGCTGGCGTCCGACGTCGATGTCGGACGCGGGGCGCGGCGGGTCGAGCACCACGAGCGGTTCGGTTCCGGAGGGGAAGGCCTCGAACCAGCCCGCCAGTTGGAAGGGGTAGAGGTCGGTGCCGGTGGTTCCGCGGCGGGCCGGCCAGTCCTCGGCGTAGGAGGACAGGTCGAAGCACGGGGTGCCCTGGTGAATGCGGAGCGGCGCGTGGACGTGGATCACCGCGGCACGGCTGCCGGGTGCCGCGGCGAGTACGAGCGGACCGGCGGCCTCCACGTCGAGGACCCGCCATCCGGCCCGCTCGTAGGCGCCGACCACGTCGTGGGAGTGGCGCACTCCGCGGGGCAGCGCGGGCAGTTCCTTGCGCAGCGTCGCCACCTGCGGGACGCCGGGGCTGAGCTGCCGTCGCCGGCGCATCCGGAACGCGGTGATCAGCGCGATTATGCCGGCGGCTCCCGCGGTGGCCGGCAGTGCCGCCGCCGCGACCGCCGCGGCAGCGGCGGCGGACGCGGTGGCCACCGTGGCGAGGGCGGCCACCGCGTCGTCGGACATGCCGCGCCGGAGCTTCGTCAGGGCATCGGACTGCGCCCCGGATCCGGGCCGGGTGTCGGCGGGGGCGCCCTCGCCGACGACATCGACGACCGCCGAGCGCAGCCATCGGGCCTCCAGCCCCGAGGCCGCCCGGGGAAGGCTGCGGTAGACGGGCAGCGGCCGGCCTCCCGGCCAGCCGTCCGGCGGGTCGGACCACAGGGCCAGTTCCCAGGGCAGGGCGTGGACGATCGGGTCGTCGCAGTCCAGACGCAGGGCACCGGCGTCGCGGTCCGGCCCGGCCCCGCCCCGGGCGGCCAGCACCCGGCGCATGAGCGGCTCCACGTCCTGCCAGTCGGCGGCGAGCAGATCGTCGGAGGACAGCATGCGCTGCTGGTCGAGACCGTCGGGCCAGACCACCGGGACGATGTGCTCCCCGGGCCGCCTCGACAGGAGACCGGACACCGGCGGGACGTCCCGGCCGGGGGCGGGCCAGCCGAGTTCGCGCAGCATCCGCCGGGCGTGCTCGGCCGCCGCGTCGTCCCGGGCCTGCTCGGCACGGTGCAGCCGCAGCCGGGCCGCCCACGCCGTCGGACGCTGTACGGCGCCGGTCAGCTCCGCGGCCTTCTCGATGAGGTCCGCCGCCTGTCCCGGGATCTGGCCGGGCGCTTCGGCGAGGTACAGCAGGCACACCCCCCGCAGATGGGGGAAATCGCCACCCGCGGCGTGGAGTTGGGGCAGCAGCCGGACCGCCTGCGCGGTGGCACCGCTGCGCAGGAGTGCCTGGGTGCCGCGCCAGACGGTCAGCAGCCGGTCCTCCCCGAGCTCCCGGCACGCCTGCTGAAGGGCCACTTCGAGCCGGGCGGTCGCGCCGGCCACCGGGCTGCGGTCCCCGGCGAGCGGTCCGGTGGCGTCGTACCCGGCGAGTACGAGCCGCTGGGCGTCGGTGTCCTGGCGGGTGGTGGCGGTGGCGGGCGCCGGGGCGAGGAGCGGGCGCAGCAGTTCCCACCAGGCCGAGCCGCCGCCCGAGCCGTCCGCCCACAGGTCGTCGCGGAGTTCAGCGAGCAGCGCGACTCTGGCCTGCGGAGGGCTCAGCGCCGCCACCGCGGACTCCAGCGCGGCCGCGGCCTCGGGCGTCGGTTCGGGGTGCTCCAACAGCAGGCGCAGGGCCAGCAGTCTCGGCGAGGCCCGGTCCTCGGCCACGGCGGCCTGCGGAACGCATACGGGGCTGCCGGTGTCCGCCGGGGGGCGGGGCCCGCCGGGGAGCTCGAGGTCCGGGGCCATCCTGCGGAGGGCGCGCAGCAGCAGCGCCGCCTTCAGGTCGTAGACGGCGGCGGTGTCGTCGGGGGCGGGACCGTTGCCGTCGGAGGGCTGGTCCCCGCCGTCGGGGGCCGGCTGCGGCGCGGGCGAGGCGACGCGGGCGGCCGTGCGCAGGTCGCCCACTTCGTCGGCCAGGAAACGGGCGTGCAGGTAACGGCACTCGGGGTGGCCGTCCACATAGCCGAGTTCGGCCCAGAGCCGGGTGGCCCGGTGGAAGCAGCTCTCGGCCCGTTCGACGGATCTCAGCTCGCCGAGGACGGCGCCCCGGAGCTGCTCGGTCTCCGCGAGGTGGCGGTAGCGGGCGGTGCCGTCGATGCCCCGGGCGTGCCGCTCGGCCTCGTCCAGGGCGGAGAGTGCCGCGACCGCCCTGCCCAGCAGCCATGCGGAGCGCGCGCGGAGCCGGGCCGCCGTCGAACGGTGGGCCGGGTCGGCCCACCGGGCCTCCGTCAGCCGGCTCAGGGCCGCCGCCGGCTCGTGGCGGGAGAGGAGCACGAAGGCCTCCTCCAGAGCGGCCCGGCCGTCGGCGTTCCGGGCGGCGGACCGGTGCACGTCCACCGCTCTCCGGCACCAGTCGAGAGCCTGGTCGAGGCGCCCGGCACGGCTGTGGTGCCGGGCGAGCGCGAGGGCGGCCTGTTCGGCCATGTCCAGATCGCCGAGGTCACCGGCCCGTCGGCCCAGGGCCTCCAGAATGGCCGCGGCGGCTCCCGGATTGCGGTCGTCGGCGTGACAGTCGCTCAGCACCCGCCAGAGGTCGAGGGTGCGGACCGGGTCGGGATGGTCCCGCAGCGCCTGCCACACCGCTTCGGCGGCCTCGCGGTGCTGTCCGTGGATGCGGAGCAGGGCCGCCTGGACCGCGGTCCGGCGCGGGTCCCGGGCGTCGGGGCCGCCGGGTCGGCGGTAGGCGTCCGCGCGGGAGGTGTGGCGCTGCGTCTCGGACCACAGGGGGTCGGAGGAGTCGACCTCGTCGCGCAGTGCGGTGCGGAAGGCCGCGTAGGCGAGGTGCTGGTGGGCCTCGCGCAGCACGTCGGGGCCGACGAGGGGGCGCCCGTGGGGCCCGGGCCGGGGCCGGCCGTCGTCGTCGACGTACTCCTCCCCGAGGACCTCCCCGGCCAGTTCGCGGACCCGTTCGAACGCCCCGTCGTCCAGGGCGCGGTGGACGGCGCCGCGCCAGCGGTCCACGGCCTCCGGGTCGCCGGTCTGGAAGCGGTGGTAGAGCGCGTCGGCGAGGTTGGACGACCACTCCTCGGGGTTGCTCTCGGCCCGCTCCTCGAAGCGTCGGGCGAAGGCGAGGTGCAGCTCGCGGAAGACGGGCTTGTCGGCGATGAGCCGGCGCATCGGGGCCCGGACGTCGCTGTGGAAGACGACGGTGTGCTCGTCCCCGCTGACGTCGGAGATCCAGGACGCCTGTCCGGCGTAGCCGAGGAGACGGCGCCAGGCGCGCTTCAGCTCGTCGGCCTCCAGCTGCGGCGGGGCGAACGGTCGGGCCTCGTCCCGGGAGCCCGCACCGTGGTCGAAGGGGAAGACGTCGTCCCGGCCGCGCAGGTGGTGCCGGTCCTTGCGGGGGTCGTCACCGTCGCCGGGCACGCTCATCCCGCGGGCCAGGGGCCGGCACATCACGTCGGTGAGGTGCTCGAACCGCAGCCGGCGCGGCACCACGCCGTACCGCAGGAGCCAGCGCACGGCCGGGTCCTCGATCCGCTGCACGACCCGGTCGACGAGATAGCGGACGAGCGGTTCGTGGTTGCCCGCCAGCTCCTCCGGGGTGATGCCCGGTTCCTGTTCGATGGTGTCGGCGAAGAGGGCGAGGGTGAAGGGCAGGCCACGGGAGCGGGCGACGGCCACGGCACGGAGCCGGGGGTCGGTGACGCCCCGGATGTCGCGCAGGTAGCCGTCCGCGGTCTCGGGGGAGAAGCGCTTCAGCTCGTGGTGGGCGGCGGGGCCGAGCGCCCGGTTGGCCTCGGCGCACCGGCGTCGCGGATCGAACCGGCCGGAGAGGACGAGGCGGAGCCGCGGGCAGGCCCGGACGATCTCGCCGAGGAAGCGCAGCAGGCGGTCGGCGCCCCCGTCGGAGCGCAGGGCCGCCTCCTCCATGGTGTCGACGACGACGAGTACGGGGCCGGGGTGTTCCAGCCGGTTGAGCCGGTTGACGAACTGCCGGGTGACGGTGGCGCTCAGCGAGCGGGCGCCGGAGCTGCGCAGGGCGTGGGCCGCGCTGGCGGTGGCGTCGGTGGACTGCCTGCGTAACAGCCGCCGGTAGGGGGCGAATTCGTCGAGGCGCTCGAAGGAGCGCTGCGGCAGCCGCCGCTGGAGCTGGTCGGCGATCTCCAGCAGCAGGAGCCAGGGGTGGCGGGCGGCGTTGACCGGGTCCAGGACGTCGAGGTCCAGGCGGGCGCAGGCCACGTCCCGGGGGGCGGGGACGCACACCCGGGACACCAGCCAGCGCAGGGCCATCGTCTTGCCCGCGCCCCCGGTGGCGTACAGCTGGAGTACGCGGGGCCCGTCCTCCCCGAGCAGCTCCATGGCCTGTTCGCGCAGGCCCGCCGGTTCCCGGTAGAGCGCGGACCGGGCGTAGTCGGCCGCCCAGTACGCCTGGGCCCGCAGATAGCCGCTCCGGTCCAGGGCCAGTGCGGCGGTGCCGGAGTCGGTGTAGGGACTTCGGTCGGGGTCGGTGAGGACGTCGACGAGGTCCTGGCAGCGGGCGAAGTCCCGGTCGTGGTCGGCCTCCTCGAACAGGGCGCCGAAGAGCTCGGCCGCCGCGGCGGGGTCGGCCAGCAGCAGGTGGCGCAGCTCCTCGGTGCGGTCCCCCGCTGCCCGCCAGTGGGTGGCCAGCCGGTCCGCCAGGGACCGCAGTTCGGGCGGGGGCGTGCCGTCGGTTCCGTCGAACCAGCGGGCGAGGTAGTGCGAGCGGTCCTCGTCGGCGAGCTGGTAGCGCCCCTCTCCGCCGGGGAGCGGCACGACCAGGCGCTCCGCCACCAGATCCGGGAGGCCGGGGGCGGCCGGGCCGTCGCAGGCGGGCCGCAGCAGCTGGTCGTAGACGGTGCTGTCGAAGACCGCGGCGGCCGCCGCGGCCCGCAGGACGGGGCCCCACTCCGCCGGCAGCGCGGAGCGGCGGATGGCCTCCGGCGACTCGCCCGCGATGAGCCGCCGGACGAGCTCGGCGACGGGGTCGTCGGCGGCTCCCTGGGTCGGGTCGGTCACGGCACCTCCTCCGACATCCGCGCGCCCTTCAGCTGGGCGGGGGGAAAAATCCTGCAGAGCTTCCCGAACAGTCCCACGGGCACCGGACCGTTGCAGAACTTACCGCGCGCCGCTTCGAATACCTGCTCGAACCACTCGAACTGCAGCCCGCTGCGCAGGCAGTGCTCGCGGGCCAGCCGGTGGAACTCCCCGGCGTCGAAGTCCTCCAGCGACACCTGCTGACGGAGCATCTCGTCCTCGGCCGGCAGGGAGCGGTGGACCCAGTTGGGCTCGGCGACCAGGACGAAGCGCACCGCGCCGCCGCGGTCCAGGGCGACGGGCCGCAGCAGCAGCGGGTAGACGAACTGCTCGAAGGCCTCCGGCAGGATCAGGTCCGCATTGTCCATGACGATGACGTGCGGCTGTTCCTGGGCCGAGGCACGGAGCACCTTGAGGAGCCCCGCGAAGATCTCCGCCCGGCGCGCGTCGGGCCGGCTGCTGTTCTCGTCGAACGGCAGCCACTCGTCGACGGTCGAGCTGACCGGATCGGCAGAACTCGGGGGAAGACCCCGGACGGCGCGGTTGAACGGCTCGTAGGAGTCGGCGAACACCGCTTCCGGCATGGGGGTGAGCTGGACCGGGTCGAGACAGGCCTCCCGGACCACCCGGACGGTGTCCAGCCAGTCCTTGTGGGTGCTGCGCCGCTGCGGGCTGCCGGGCCCGGGCCGGGGAAGGTCCCTGGCGGCCAGGTCGACATAGGTGGCCCGTTCACCGCGCAGGGCGCAGGTCAGCAGCCACCAGTGGGCGAGCCAGGTCTTGCCGATCCGGTACTCCGGGAAATAGTGCGTCTCGCCGGTGAGGACGAGGAGGCGGCTGCCGCGCCGGTCCCGGCCGTCGCTGTCGACCGACCACCAGGCGATCCGGCGTTCCGCCGAGCGCCCCAGGAAGAGCCGCAGGTCCGCGTACTGCTTGTTGAGCAGGACATCGGTCAGGGACTCGTCCGCGAGCGCGAATCTGACGGGGACGGCCAGCTGCGGGTCGCAGACGGTGGTGAGGACGGGCAGCGCCCACGAGCCGTCCGCGGTGGGCTCCGTGCGGAGCCGGCGCCGGGTGGCGGCCAGCGCGTCCTCCAGGGGTTCCTGTGCCCCGAGCCGCCGGTAGAGCTCGGCGGAGAAGGCCACCGCGACCCGGGACCGGATGTCCGCCTGCATCGAGATGACGGCGCGCGAACCGGTCCTGAGGAAGGCGTCGGCGAGGCCCCCGAGCCGGTCCGCCGGGTCCTCGGCGCTGCGGCAGGCGTTGAGCACCACGAGCCCGGGCCGCCAGGAGGCCAGCTCGGTGACGCCGGTCGAATCCAGTTCCCAGCCCGGGCCGGCCGCGGCCGCACCGCCCGCCGGCGGACCGCTCCCGGGCACGCCGCTCGGGGCGAACGGGTCCTGGGCGGAGGCCCAGTTGAAGACCAGCGCCGCCGATCCTGCCTCGCCACGGGGCATCCCGTGTCCGATGAAGTGCAGCACATGGGGACGGAGCCGTTCGATCGCCCGGGAGAGCCCGGCCTTCGAGGGGCCGTCGAGCACCTCCACGTCGCACCGCCCCGGCCGGTCCGCGAACGCGCCGCGGATGGAGGCCACTTCCTCGTCGGCGAGGAGCGTGCGGTCCCGGGGGTTGCAGACCACCACCAGGATCCGCAGCGGGCCCAGTTCGGCCTCCCCCGGGCACACGGGGCACTCCCCTTCGCCCCGGCAGTCCCGGGTGTCGGCCGCCGCCTCCGCTCCGGCGTGCCGCAGCAACCGCAGGCGGTCGTCCTGCCAGAGCCACTGCGGCCCGCGGCGCAGCAGCTCCCAGGGGACGACCCGGAGCCGGGCGGGGCCGATCTCCAGCCGTACCCGGAGCGGTGTCCTCGCACCGGGACGGGGCCGCAGTCCGTCCCAGAGCTCGGCGACGGGCCCGTCGAACAGGGCCCCGTACATCAGCTCGCCCGCGGCTTCCCGTTCGGACTCGCGGACGCCCGGGTCGAAGAGCCCGTCGAGGCGGGCGGGGCAGCGGTCGGCGGGACCTTCCAGCAGGTCCGCCGCGCCGGCGGTGACGGTGTGCCGGGCCTCGGTGCCGTCGGCGGCGCGCAGCCGCACTTCCAGCCGGCTGCCCGGGGTGTCGTCCAGGGCGTGGATCGAGAGGACCGCGCCGGCGCGGTCACCGGCCGGGCAGGTGCCCCCGGCCGCGGCGGCAGTCATGATCCATGGCCGTGGTCGCCGCAGCCCTCCTGGCTCCCCGGGCCCGTATCGGAACCGGCACCGGTGACGGACGGGGCGGGCTGCTCGGCGACGGCGACGGTCTCGAGCACCGTCGCCGGATCCTCCTGGGCTTCCGCGAGCAGCAGCGGGGGGACCGGGGCGGGCGCGGCACCGCGGCCCGGCTGCGCGAGGTCGTACTCGGCCGAGACCTTCCCCAGCCAGCTGCGGCGGATCCGGACGACACGGTAGAAGGGGGTCAGCTCCCGGCCGACCCACTCCAGCCCCAGCCGGTTCCGCTTGCTGAGTGCGGCCCCCGTGGCGATGTCGGCGAGCTGCACCGGGCCGGCGCCCAGTCCGGCGGAGAGCCTGAGTTCGGCCTCGGCCCCGGAGCCCGCGGCGGAGAGGACGGTGCCCGCCCCCACGTGCACCAGCTCCGTGACCGCCAGCAGCGCCGGGTCCCACCTGCCCTGCCAGATCAGGGCGGCCAGGTCGGAGGCCAGCCGACGGGTGTCCGCCACCCCGCTCTGGGTCAGGCCGTTGAAGACCGCGAGGACGCCGGCGTCCCTGCCGAATTCGACCCGGATCCCCGCCTCGGCCTGGGCCAGCGAGGAGAAGGCGGCGTCGGTCGCGCCGGCCGCTTTGAGGTTCACCTTGGCCGAACCGGCGGAGTCGTAGACGAAGTGGTCCTCCGTCGACTGCGTGCGGGTGGCGAATGCCACGCCCCGCTCGGCGAGCGTGCCGGCGCTGCGCACCGCGTCTCCGTCGTGGACCAGGACGTCGCCCAGTGCCACCCGCCGGCTGAGCGGCCAGCTGAGCCACCAGTCCGACCAGAAGTCGCTCATGGCATCGCGGTACGCCTCGAATGTTCTCTGCATGCCCCGTCATCCCCCCGCTCGCGGCCGATTTCCCCCGGTTGCATCGGCCCGCACGCTAACAGCGCTTCTTGCCATAATGTGACCGCTCGGGCACGGTGCGCAAGGTTCGGATGAAAAGTGAACATCCGGAGCGGAAGGCGGATCAGTTCTGGCCGAGCCTGACGATTGTCGATCGGTTCTCGTCGGCTACCCCCGGTGCGCCCTCCTCCCGGGCGGGCCTCACCGGCGTTCCGTTCCCCCGGGCCCCGGAAGCCGGGTGCCGACACGTCGCACCGGCATCCGCACGCGGCGGGCGGCACTCGGGCAGCACGCCGCCGCGTGTCCGTCCATCGGTGTGCGGTGGGCCCGTTGCCCTGTGCCGACCGGCCCGTGCGGGGCGCCGGTTCCGCCGCCCCGGCCGTCTGCGGGCTGCCGCATGGCGACCGGCGCGCCCCGATGGTCAGGCGCGTGGCTTGAGCGGGTCGTGCCCGACCAGCATCATCCTTCGCCGCCAGGGGCTGTTCTCGCCCTGGTCGGCCTCGTGGTCATCGCGATGGTCGTCGACCGTGTCGACCACGCGGAGCATCAGCCGCACATCGTCGTCGGTGAGATCCATACGGCGCTTCTGGAGCACCGCCAGGACCTGCTGTCCGTCCTCCGAGCCCGCGGCGTCCGCGGGGAGACCCGCGTCCTCCCGAGCTGCCGCCTCCGTTGTCAGGAACGCGCTCAGCTCCGTGGACGTCATGTTCACCACGCGGTGAAACTCGTCCCACACCGCCTCGAGCTCGAACTCGGAGATCTCCGCCACCGTCACTCCCCAGGGCCTGCTTGCCGACTACCGTGTCAAGGGCGTGTCACCGGGGCACCGGCTCCCGGCCGGCGACAACCGCGCGGTCCGCGACGGCCCTCGCCCGGGGACCGGACCCGCAGACCCGCCGCGCAGCCGACTCCGCGTCCCGCCGCACGTCCGTGCACCGTACGTCGCGGCCCGCTCGGGGCGACCCGTGCGACACACCCTGCTCGGGCGGGTGCCCCGGGAGGCCCACCGGAAACGGTCCGGCCGGACCCGGCCGGCAGCACGGCCCCGGGTCGCGAGCACGGCCCACGGTCGCGAGCACGGCCCCAGGTCGCGCGAGGAAGCCGACCGCCGGGCGTCGGCCGCCGAGCCGCCGCGGACGCACGACGCGCCACGAGTCCCCGCCGTCGACCGCCGGGGGCTCGCCACGTCGACAGGGGACACTCCGCGTCAAGAGGAGGGGCGGGGCCGCTCCCCCGGCCCGGCCGGGACCGCGCCGTACTGGTTGAACCGCTCCGCGGCCCGGCCGTTCAGGCGGCTGAACAGGGTGACCAGCCGGGCCTGCGCCACGCGCCCGGTCCGGGCGATCACCGAACCCTCCACCGTGCCGCCCGACGCACCGTCACCCGGCGGCAGCACGCGGGCGAGCAGGGAGTTCACCCGGGTCGTGACGACCGGGGCGACACCGTGGACCCGGGCGCCGATGCGGGCCATCGGCGTCAGCACCAGCCGTGGCCGACGGCGCTCGACGGCTTCCACGATGCGGTCGGCGGCCCGCTCGGCGTTCATGGACAGCAGCGGCAGCCCGGCGACCGCGGCGAACCAGGCGAACTCCCGGTCGGGATCGCCGGCGAACCGCGCGTGCAGATGGGATCCGGTGCGCATCAACCCGGGATGCACGGCGGTGACACTCACCCCGTGCTGTGCCTGTTCCTCGTGCAGCCCTTCGGCGAGCGTGCCGATCGCCGCCTTGGCACACGAGTACGGCAGCAGGTGCGGCACCGCGAGCAGCCCGCCGATGGAGCCGATCAGCGCCAGCCGCCCGCCGGCCCGGCTGTTCCGCAGATACGGAAGGGCCGCGAGAGAGGTGTTGAGAGCGCCGAAGAACATCGTGTCCATGGCGTCCCGGAACTCCTCGAGGCCGACCGATCCCACCGGCCCGACCTGGATGATCCCCGCGCTGCCGATGACGATGTCGACGCCCCCGCCCTGCGCCGCGGCCTCGGCCATCAGCCGGCCCACCGCTTCCTCGTCCCGGACGTCGCAGACAACGGTGTGCACGGTGACCCCGTACCCGGTGCGCAGCAGTTCGGCGGCCTCCGCCAGTTCGTGACCGTCCCGGGCGGCCACGGTGACCCGGCTGCCGCGGCGCCCCAGTTCCTTGGCCAGCAGCAGCCCCAGCCCCCGGGATCCTCCGGTGACGACGGCGGACAGCCCTCGCAGGTCGGACATGGACGCGCCTCCTCAGATGCGCTCCCGGCGCCCGCCCCGCCGGACACGGCACCTTCCGACCCGGCGCATCCGGCGGGTGCGCCGGGCAGCGGTGAACCGGGACCGCCCGGCAGGGCGATCACACGGCAGGCCGGAGCCCACCGCGCCGCCGCGGCGGCGGGTGACGCGGTTGCCCGGCACGGGTGCGCCGACGGACGGACCGGCCAGTTACTGGACCCGGGTCTCCTCGGGTTCCTCCTCGTCGGGGAGGTGGACGTCGTCGACGGCGATGTTGACCTCCACGACCTCCAGCCCCGTCATCCGCTCGATCGCGGAGATCACGTTCTCCCGCACATCGGCGGCGACGTCCGTGATGGAGACTCCGTACTCGACGACGACATCGAGGTCGATGGCCGTCTGGCGTTCGCCGACTTCCGCCTTGACCCCGCGGGTGACACTCGGGCGCCCGCCCGGGGCCCGCTCGCGTACCGCGCCCAGGGTCCTCGCCATACCGGCGCCGAGTGCGTGGATGCCGGGTACCTCGCGGGTCGCCATTCCCGCGATCTTCGTCACCACGCTGTCGGCGATGGTCGTCTTGCCGCGTTCGGCGGGACGCGCCGTGACCCTCTGTCCGGTCTGGGTTCCGGCTGCGCGCGTGCCGCCGGATTCCGTCTGTGTCGCGCTGAGCTGTTCGCCCATAACAGCCACCTCTCTCCGGGGACGCTGCCGTCGGACGGCAGCCTCCTCGTCGGCGTATCCGGGCCTCCTCCCACCCTAGGCGCGGTGCCCATCCTCGGCGCGTCGAGTCTCCGCGGGGCCGTCCGGCACCGCCGTTCCCGTCGTCGGTGGGTACGCGGCGGCGCCCGCCGCGCCCCCGGTCGGCCACCGACTCCGCGCCAGCCGCGCTCCCGGCCGGAATCCGGCACGGATCGGGGGCGACGCGGCACCCCACCGACGGCCCGCCCTCCCCGGGAAGCCGGCCGCGGCCGACCGACGGAGCCCACCCGGGTGACCGGTGGTGGGCCGGCCGGACGCCTCCGGTCCCCGTGCGCCGACGATTCGACCCTCTTTCGGGCGAAGAACACCGGAACATCCCGGATCCGGAGTGCTGGGGATGGTCTGGTGCTCTCTGTTGCGATCAGGGCCGGCGGACGAACGAGCCGCGGCCCTCCAGGACAGCGAAGCCTTGCGGACACGGCCCGCCCGCGCCCGCACGACACAGAATCGAAGAGGTCCATGCGCCCACTCACCGGCACGGCACTCACCCTGGCCTGCTGCGTCGCCGCCCTCGTGGCACCGGCCTCACCCGCCGGCGCGTCCCCCGACTCCGGTGCCCGCGCCGGCACCCGCACCGCGGCCGTCCCGGCCGGAGCGCACGGCGGTCTCCCCGAGGAGACCGGCAGCCTCCGGTTCGACGCCCGGCAGGACGCTCGGGCCGCTGAGGACCCGGACGCCCACGGCCGCTTCTGGTACCGCGTCAAGGACGGCGTGTTCTGCTACGAACTGACGGTGCGGAACGTCGCCACGCCGACCTCCGCCCGGCTGCACACGGGCAGCGGCAGGACGACCGGCCCCGTGGTGGTGACGCTCAGGACGCCGACGCGAGGCACCGCCGAGGGCTGCATCACCGCCCGGCCCGCCCAGACCCCGGCCAACGCCGACCGTGTGCTGACGGAGCAGGAGCTCGCGGACTTCGTCGACGACTCCTCCGGCTTCTCCATCGTGATCCGCAACAAGCCCTACCCCGAGGGGGCGATCCGCTGGCGGCTCTGACCGCACCCGGCGGCAGCCGACGCGGGGCGCGCACCCCGAAGGCTCCTCAACACTCCTGTTGTGGACGGCTGTTGACAGAAGTGCCGCCGCCGGTCGCGAGCCCCCGAGGCCGGGAGCTGCGATCGGCCCGGCGAGAGGCACGCGGGTGCGGATCCGGGCACACGAACGGGCCCCCGGCTGGAGCACCGGGGGCCCGTTCCCATCGGCCGACGCCGAGGAGAGGAATGTGCATTCCCTCTCCGATACACCCGAAGTGCATCGGCCAATGGCTCCTGCGCATGAAATCAGCGGTTCAGGCAGGTGTTTCCGAAGGCCGGGTTGAGAATTCCGGCACCGAGGTCGGTGGTGTTCCCGCAGGCGTTGGTGTCGAGGCCGGTGACGGCCTGCGTGACATTCCCGGAAAGGTAGCCGGGAGAGCCGAAGGAGGAACCCTTGACGCTGTCGTCCTCGATGTAGACGCGCTTCTTGACGACCTTCGTGCTCTTCTTGTGTGCCTTCGAGGCGTGGCGGCTCTTGTCGTCGTGCTTGGCCTTGTCGCCCTCGTGTGCCGAAGCGGCACCCGCGCCGGCCGCCAGCATTCCGGCAGCCACTCCGACAACAGCGATGCTCTTGATCGCCTTCATGACGAAACTCCCTCAGTAAGCGTGTGAAGCTGCCGCTGTCCGAAGCGGCTACCTACCCAACGCCTCCGACGCCGCGGAGTAACCGACGATCACCCGAATGGCCCCGGAAGAATGTGCCGTATCGAGGCCGCGTTCCACGGTCCGCGCAACGCGCCGGGCACGTCGTCCACATCACCGCTCACGCACGGGCGCATGAGCCGCTCCTGACAGCCCCGGGACGGCCCGTGCGCCGGCGGCCCCCGGGCCGGACCGGCAGTCTCCGGGGCTGCGTCCATGCCCGGCGCCGAGACATGAAAAGGGGAGAAACACATCCCGGTAAGCGGATGTGTTTCTCCCCTGCGGAGCCTTTACCGGCATCGCGCCCCGTGGCTTTCGCGGTCCCTTGCGCGGGATAGTGCGGGATCCATCTGAGCCCGCCGCACGTTCACGCCACAACGCTCAATGCATTCCACCCCGCACTGCGGAAGGGAATTCGTCCGGACCGGGAAACCCGTGGCCGGAGGACCGGGGCTCCGAACTCCGTCGCCGCCACAGCGGCCGCCCCGGTTCGCGATGGCCCGGTGGGTCCGCGCTCGCCCCGGGGCGAGAAGCCTCAGAGGACCGGCAGGGCGCCGAGGTCGAGGTCGCCGAGGTAGATCAGGCTGGTCTCGGGTGCGTAGTTGATGGCGGTGTTGTTCTCGCCGTTCTGGCAGAAGACCGGGCCTTCCGCCTCCTGGTGGACGTCGGCCAGGGCGGAGTAGTCGTACGCGAAGGCGGTCTGGTCGGTGTTGCCGCAGACGTTGGCCTGGAGGTCGCCGTCCTTGGCGTGACGCTCGTGGGCGGTCGCGGTGGTGGCGGAGACGCCGAGGGCCGCGACGGCGGCAATCGCCAGCACGGACGCCTTGATGGATGTGCGCATGTGTCTCTCTCCGTTCTCGGTTCTTCTCCGGATGGAAGAACGAATCGAGTATTACCGCCGCCCATGGCGGGGACTAACCGTCGCTCAGCTATTTGCGCCAGGCGCCGTACAAGGCCATCCCAACGGCGTAATAAATCTCGTTCCGAACGATCCGCACTGTGTACCGGCGGCTGCGTACCGGCGCCGTCGGTGGAGCCCGAGAAATGAGCGGAAGCCGTCGGCCGGCCGTCATCCGGTCTTCCGGCCGCCCCTGTCGGCCACTCGGCCGCTCCCGAATCCCCTGCAGCGGCAGGACGGTCCGGCACGCAGGAGTTGAGGGATCCTGCGAAGGGCCCCGTCAGCATGCGGGACTTCGATCGCGGGCTCAAGGGCGGGGGCCGGGGATTCAGCCGCGCGTGTGAATCGCCCGCCGGGAAGAAACCGAATCGGGGTGCCGGCGACTCTCGACTCGTATCCGCCGCCGGTTTCGGGAGATCCCGGCGGCGGCCCCGCGCGGCAACCGGCCCCGCGGGCCACCGCGGCGTGCACCGCACGACCGGCTCACCAGAAATGGACGCCCATGCCCCAGGGGATCGTGAAGTGGTTCGACAACGCCGGACAATTCGGCGCCATTGTGCCCGACGGCTGCGAGGCCGAAGTGGCGGTTCAGTACTGCGTCGTCGCGCAACGAGGCGGTGACCGGTTATTGAAGGCCGGCGACCGCGTCGTATTCGACATCACCCTGGATGCGGACGGCCGCAGAGCGGACAACATCCGTCTTCTCGACGGCTGAGAACGCCCCGTGCGACGGCTGCTTCCCGGTGGCGGCGGTCCGCACCGGTGGCAGGGACCGGAGTTCGTCGCCGGACGGCACCCGAGGGCGGGCAGCCCCTGCCGGGCGGCTGTCCGGGCGCCGAGCCCGGGGAGGCCGACGGGGCCGAACGGCACGATCGCGGCGCGCACCGCCGGCCACTGCGGGCAGGAGTCCTCCGCATCACGGTCGGCGGGCGTGGCGGCAAGGCCTCCGGCGCGCTTCCGGTACACAGCTCCGGCCAGTTCTCACCGGCACCCGGGCACTCATGCACATCGGCCAAAACTTGCGTCCCACACAGAACGCCGATGGCCGGATTCCGCACCGCACTCCGCCGGCTTCCCGCGGCCTTCCGGGGAGATGGGGTCCGGAGGGCCCCATCTCCCCGGGCCGGGCCCGCCGTACCTCCGCTCCGGCGCCGGAACCGGAGGTACCGGTCATGGGTTTCGGCCGTTGCGCGGCCGACCGGAAAGAAGCTGGCTTCCCCTCCCGGCCACCCCCTCCTCCGATCACGCCATGTACACCGGCAATCGCCTGTGGTGACATGGCGCCGCCAACTCGGCCCGCGCGGACCACCGCGCCCACCACCACGGTCAGGAGGATTCCCCATGCCCAGCATGGCGATCACCGGAAGCGCGATGGCGGCCTTGCTCGCCTCGCCCCTCTCGTTCCAGGCAAGCCCCGCTCCGACGCTTCCGGTTCCGCCCGACAAGATCGTCGTCGAGCTCGCCACCGTCAACGGTTCCGGGTGTCCCGAGGGCACAGCGGCCGTGGCCGTCGCTCCCGACAACACGGCGTTCACCGTGACCTACAGCGACTACATGGCGAAGGTGGGAGTGGGTGCGGATCCCACCGCGTTCCGGAAGAACTGTCAGCTCAATCTGAGGGTTCACGTTCCGCAGGGCTTCACCTATGCGATAGCCGCGGCCGACTACCGCGGCTTCGCCCATCTGGAACGCGGCGCGACGGGTCTGCAGAAGGCGAATTACTACTTCCAGGGGTCACCACAGACCACGGATGCGAGACATACGTTCACCGGGCCACTGAACGACGACTGGCAGACGTCCGACGTGACGGACATCCATGCGCTGGTCTGGGCTCCCTGCGGTGAGCGGCGCAACTTCAACATCAACACCGAACTGCGGGTGAACGCGGGGACGTCGAACCCGCAGAAGACGACGAGCTTCATGGCGATGGACTCGACGGACGCGAGCGTCAACACGGTCTACCGGCTGGCTTGGAAGGAGTGCCCGGAGAACTGATCCGCTCCGTACCGGCCCACCTGCGCCGGCGCGGCGGAGCGGCAGTCCCGACCCAACGGGGCGCGGCCGCGGGCGGTGCGTCCGGCGGCCGCGTCCCGGTCCGGCGGTGCCGTACGGGGCCGGGACCGGGCTTCGCGCCCCGGGTTCGGGATGCATGCGGGCGCGGGACGGGCACGGGCGCGTGACGGGGGCGGGCGCTCGACGGCGTCCGGCGGGGGTGAGTGGTGACGGCCGCCGCTCCCCACGGCAGCGGCCGTCCACCCGGGAGGCACTGACAGCCGTTCGCCCCAGTTCTGCCGGTGCCCGTGCTCCCACTGCCATGGAGCACTGACTGTCGAGTGATCCGCACAGGGCGGTTCAACCGCCGATTTTCAGCCCCGGTGCTGCACCGGCGGCGGGCGACGCACGGGGCGCGTCAGGCACTGACGGCACCTGACGCGCCTGCCGTCACTCGGCGTCCGGGAGTCCGGACATGGCGATGGCCGGGGAAGCGGCGGCTTCCCCGGCCATCTCCATCAGGGCGTCGTTGCCGACGGCCTGGTAGCAGGAGTCGGTGCCGTCGGTCCTCTTGGCGCACTTGCGGATCTGCTCCCCGACGACGGTGCCGTTCTCGCGGATCGTCAGGAGCGCGGTCTGGCGGGGCTCGCTGGGGTCGACCGTGCCGGCGGCCCACAGATCGCCGGTGAACCGGGTGCCGGAGGTGCCCTTGGTCGGCCGCTGGAAGCGGTGCGGGGCGGACACCCGCAGTTCGACGGTGACGTTGGTGGGCTGCCGGCAGGTCACGTCCCAGTGCGCCTTGGTGGTGGCGGTCCGCCCGTTCACGTCCACGTCGAGGTCGCTGACCAGCACGGTGCAGTTCGCTTCGGGCGCCTGGGCGGCGGCCGGAGTCGTGGCGTCGGCCGTCCCCGCCGGGGTGGCGGCGGCCGGGGCGGTGCCCGTGGGAGTCGTGGCGCCGGCCACGTCCGCCGGGGAGGCGGCGGCCGGGGCGGTGCTCGCCTGGGCCGTGGCCGGCGGCACGGGGTCCGCCGCGGCGGCGTCGGCCGGCGCGCCGACGGCCAGCCCTCCGACGAGGGTCATGGCGGCCAGAGCAGTCCGGGGAAGACGGGGGTGCATCGGTTACTCCCAAGGGTCCGGATGGAGATCGGTGATGTTCGCGATAACCGATCCTCCGCAGCCGGACCACCGGCGCGCGTGAGCCGCGCTGGCTTTCCCCACGATTCCACCCCAACACCCCACCCGGTCCCACGACCGGATGAGCCCCGGATGGCGGGACGGCGGAACAGGAATTCCCGGAGGCCCTCCGCGCGCCGGCCCGGGGTATTCGCACCGAACGGGACGGAGCCCCCGGCAATGGCACACGCCGGGGCCGGGAGCTCCGTCTCTCCGCCGCGTCAGTGGGCGGCTTCGTACTTCTCCACGACGTCCTTCGGAACGCGCCCGCGCATGCTGACCTCGATGCCCTGGGCCTTGGCCCACTCGCGGACCTTCACCGGGTCGGGCTTCGAACCGGAAGCCTGGGCGCGCTTGCCCTGGCCGCGACGGGAGCCGGAAATCTTGCGGCCCGCGCTGACGAACGGCCCCATGGCCTCAAGGAGCTTGTCGTAGTTGTCGGCACCGAGGTCGATCTCGTAACTGATGCCGTCAATGCTGAAAACGTGCGTAGCAATGTCGTCGCCCTGCTCCCCACTGATGTCGTCGGTAATGAGGGTGATCACGCGCTGTGCCACTGTGTCGGTCCTTTCCGGCAGGCCCATGGACGTTGCCTGCCGCTGCTGAATCTGCTCCGCATAGAGAGAGGCGCCGACCCGGGCCGGCGCCTCCGGCATGAAGAAGGATGGTGCTCCGATTCCCAGGAAATCGCGAGCTCGTGGACGATATTGTCATCCGTTGAACGAACAAGCCACCGCCATCGACGAACCTGACCGCAGAAATCGTGACCTTCCCGAGGAAGGACGAACGCGGAACGGAGTGCGTTCCCGCCCCGTAAGCGCTTACCGGTACGGGAGTTGAAGAACACCCCTTCAGGACCGTCGCCGCGGAACCCTGCCCCGGGTGACCGGGCGGACTTCCGGCCCGGCGCATTCCGGCGGGCCGGTCAGAGCAACGGCCCGCTGCCGGCCGGTCCGTAGAGGTCCAGCAGGCGTCTGCGCGATGCGGCGAGCCGGTGCCCGATGACCGTGGCGACCGCCGTGACCAGCTCGAGTCCGAGCGCCGGCTCGTCACGGCAGAGGCCGGTCACCGCCTCCGCGTCGAACTCGAAGGCCTCGACCTCGGTCAGCGTCTGGGCGCCGAGATGCCAGCGCCGGGGCGGTGCGAGCCAGGACCAGCCGACCAGATCGCCTTCTCCCAGTGTTTCCACGACGGGTGCGCGGCGGCCGGGGACATGCACATCGAGCGCCACTCCGCCCCGTCGAATGACCCAGAACCGGTCGGCCCGGCTCCCCTCCTCGAAGAGCCGCACCCCCGCCGGAATGAGCGTGACACTCGCCAGCTCCAACAGACGTTCCCGGTGGGCGTCCGACATATTGCTCAGCACTCCGGTGGGGACACTCATCGGGAATCCTCACTGCCGCCGGACGGAATCCACCGGGCCCCTGGGCCCATGGCGCCGTCGGACGGAAACCACTGGGCCCCTGCCCATGGCTCCATCGTCCGCCACCCCGCCGACGGCCGCACCGTCGCCCACCGCGACCGCGCCGTACCCCGCGGCGCACCGACGACGGAGACCCGGTGCGTCCGCCCGGTTCCGGTGGGTGACGGCGGGAGGGCCCCTCACCCGGTGCGGGTGAAGACCGGCCCCCGGGCGGATTGCGACGCTGGCGTTCCGTCGCACTCCGCGTCGCCCCGACGCCGCCCGGCCGGAAGGGTTCACCATGGACGACTACCCGCTCATCGCGGACCACGGCCTGATCGGCGATCTGCAGACGGCCGCGCTGGTCTCGACCGACGGCAGCATCGACTGGTTCTGCTGCCCCCGGTTCGACTCCCCGAGCGTCTTCGGCGCGCTGCTGGACCATGGGCGCGGGGGGTACTTCCGGGTGAGCCCGTCGAGGGGCGCCTACTCCGTCAAGCAGCTGTACCACCCGAACACCGCCATTCTCATCACCCGGTTCATGACGGAGGAGGGGGCGGGCGAGGTGGTGGACTTCATGCCCGTCTCCCGTGGCCTGGCCGCCACCCGGAACCACCGGCTGGTGCGCATGCTGCGCTGTGTGCGCGGGCGGATGGAGTTCAAGGTCGAGATCGCGCCGCGGTTCGACTACGGCCGCAGCCCCCACGAGCTCCATGTCAGCGAGTACGGGGCGGTGTTCACCGGCAACGGCATGGAACTGACCCTGCACACGGTGCGGGAGCCGGACGACGCCCGGCCTGCCCACGGGCGCTCGGTGGGCGGTGACATCCATGCGGTGCTGCCGCTGGAGGCGGGACAGCAGCGCGGCGTGGTGCTGGAGTCCTTCGCGGACGGGCCGCCCCGGGAGATCCACGCCGCCGAGTTCCAGCAGCTGTTCGACGACACCGTCCGGTACTGGCGTACCTGGCTCAGCCGTTCGCAGTACATCGGGCGGTGGCGGGAGGCCGTGGAGCGCTCCGCGATCACCCTGAAGCTGATGACGTACGCGCCGAGCGGGGCGATGGTGGCGGCCCCGACCGCGGGCCTGCCGGAGCAGCTCGGCGGCGAACGGAACTGGGACTACCGCTACACCTGGATCCGCGACGCGTCCTTCTCGGTGTACGCGCTGCTCGGGCTGGGCTTCACCGAGGAGGCCGCCGCGTTCATCAACTGGCTGCGCGACCGGGTGCGGGAGCAGGCCGGCGGCCGGAGCAGTCCCCTCAACATCATGTACCGGGTGGACGGCTCCGCCGACCTCACCGAGGAGGTGCTCGACCACTGGGAGGGCTACCGCGGTTCCCGGCCGGTGCGGATCGGCAACGGCGCGGCGGACCAGCTGCAGCTCGACATCTACGGCGAGGCGCTGGACAGCATCTCCTTCGCCGACCGCCGCGGGATCCAGCTGGACCACCGGGGCTGGATCTCGCTCAGCACCATCATGGACTGGCTGACCGAGCACTGGGACCAGCCGGACGAGGGGATCTGGGAGACCCGGGGAGGGCGCCAGGACTTCACCTACGGCCGTCTGATGTCGTGGGTGGCCTTCGACCGCGCGGTGCGGCTCGCCGCGGAACGCGGCCGGCCCGCCGACCTGCCGAGCTGGACCACCGAGCGCGACAAGATCTACGCGGAGATCATGGAGCGCGGCTGGAACCCCGAGCGGCAGGCCTTCGTCCAGCACTACGGAAGCGATGTGCTGGACTCGTCGCTGCTGCGGATGTCCACGGTCGGCTTCATCGCACCCCATGACCCGATGTGGACCTCGACGCTGGCCGCGATGGACCAGGAGCTGGTGTCCGACAGCCTGGTCTACCGGTACAACCCTTCGGCCTCGCCCGACGGGCTGCAGGGCTCCGAAGGCACCTTCTCGCTCTGCACGTTCAGCTATGTCGACGCACTCGCCCGGGCCGGACGGCTCGACCAGGCACGACTGGTCTTCGAGAAGATGCTGACCTACACCAACCACCTGGGGATGTACTCCGAGGAAGTGGCCGTGACCGGTGAGCAGTTGGGGAACTTCCCGCAGGCCTTCACCCACCTCGCGCTGATCGACGCGGCCATCACGCTCGACCGGGCGCTGACCCGGGCCGCGCACAACGCGCCGCCGGTCGCGGTGGGGATCCCGCCGCGCACCGTGGACGAGCCGTCCGATCCCGCGCGGCCCGCCGGGTGACCGCGATGACGACACGAACGGGGCCGGGCACCGCACCGCCGCTGGACCGGGACGCCTTCGAGGCCCTGCGGCGCCGGCTCGCCGACGAGGTGCGCCGGGGGCCGGACGACCGGCGCGGCGGCCTCGGGGAGCTGACGCCGGCCCGGCTGCTCGCGGCGGCCGGGGAGATCCGTACCGGCCGCACGGTCACACTCGCGGCGCCCATCGGGACCGAGCCGACGGCCGACAACCCCGAGCCGTGCGACCACCGGATGACCAGCCCGCCGGAGAGCGGGGCGAGCCCGGCCGGGCTGCACTTCGCCCTGGACCGCTTCGCGATGAACGTCCACGGCAACGCCGACAGCCACATCGACGCGCTGTGCCATGTGGTCTACGACGCGACGCTGTACAACGGGGTTCCGGCGACGGCCGTGACGACGGGCGGGGCGAGCGAACTCTCCATCGACGCGGCGCGCGACGGCATCGTCGGACGGGGCGTGCTGCTGGACATCCCCCGGCTGCGCGGGGTGCCGTGGCTGGAGCCGGGCGACCAGGTGACCGCGGGGGAGCTCGCGGCGGCCGAGGCCGCACAGCAGGTGCGCGTCGGCGAGGGGGACCTGCTCTTCGTACGGGTCGGCCACCGCCGGCGCCGCAACGAGCTCGGGCCGTGGGACGTCGCGGCGACCCGGGCCGGACTCCACCCGGAGGCCCTGCGGTTCCTGGCGGAACGGCGGGTGGCGGCGCTGGGCAGCGACAGCAACAGCGACGCCGCCCCGAGCGCCGTGCCGGGGGTCGGCTTCCCGGTCCATGTGCTGGGCATCCATGCGATGGGGCTGCATCTGCTGGACTATCTGCAGTTCGAGGACCTGCTGCCGTTCTGTGAGCAGCTGGGGCGGTGGTCGTTCTTCTGCGCGATCGCCCCCCTGCGGCTGCCGGCGGCCACCGGATCGCCGGTCAATCCGATCGCCGTGCTGTGACGGTGAGGGGCGACGCTCCGGGCCGGGCCCGCGGCACGTGAGCCTGGCGGCTGCGGCTGTAGCTGTAGCTGTAGCTGTAGCTGTAGGGGCGTGTGTGCTCCGAGTGGCGGACCGGGGCCGGTGTCGGTTTTGATGGTGTTCACCCCCCGGGTGGGGAAGCGCACCGGCCGATGGGCGGCGGCGACACCGTTGTCGCAAGCGTCCGCCACGGCCGGCCGTACCGAGAAGGCGGCCGAGCGCTCACGGTGGTGATCATGCGTCTGAGCACATCCCCGGCGTCCGACGAACCCCCCGAGAATCCCGTGTCCCGTGCGCGCCGCACGGCGCCCGCGGGCGGTGCGGCACGCGGCGGCAGCCGGACGCCCACCGGGGATCCGCTGCTCGGCGCCCGGTTCGCCGTTCCTCCGCCGCCGCGGACCCATGTGGTGCGCCGACGCCTGCTGACCCGGCTCACCGAGGGTGTCACCGGGCCGGTGACGCTCGTCAGCGGGCCCGCCGGGACCGGCAAGACCGTGCTGGTGGCCTCCTGGGCCGCCGAGGAGCAGCCGCCCGGTCCGGTGGTGTGGCTCACCACGGAACCGGACAACAACGCCCCGGGGGTGTTCTGGGCCTACACCCTGGAGGCCTTCCGTCACCACAGCGTCACCCTGGGTGACGACATCGGTGTCCCGACGCACGCGGATCATGTCGACCGGTCGTTGCTGACCCGGCTCGCCTGTGCCCTGTCCCGGCTGCCCGAACCGGTGGTGCTGGTCCTCGACGACTTCGACGAGGTGCGTTCCCGGGAGGTGGCGGCGGGTCTGGAGTTCGTGGTGCGCCACGCCGGGCCGCTCTTGCGTCTGGTGCTGGTCAGCCGGCTGGAACCGCTGCTTCCGTTGCACCGGCACCGCGTCGCGGGCCAGCTCACCGAGATCGACGGCGCGGACCTGGCGTTCACGCCGCGCGAGACGGCGCTGCTGCTGCGCCGCCACGGGCTCGATCCGTCGCCGGACAGCGTCCGGACGCTCTCGGCGCGGACCGGGGGCTGGGCCACCGGGCTCCGGTTCTCCGCGCTGTCCCTGCAGCGGGGCGACGCGCCGTACGGCTCCCCCGCGGGGCACGACGCGGTGGCCGACTACCTCACCGCGGAGGTGCTCGCGCCGCAGCCCGCGCCGGTCCGGGACCTGCTGGTGCGCAGCAGTGTGCTGGAGCGGGTGCATCCCGGCCTGGCGGACGAGCTGACGGGCCGGGACGACGCGGCCCGCACCCTGGCGGCGCTGGCCCGGGCCCACGCGTTCGTCGAGGCGGAGACCGGCACGGGGTGGTACCGCTGCCATCCGTTGTTCGCCGAGGTGCTGCGGGCCCGCCTGCGGCTCGCCGACGGGGCGTTGGAGCCGGAGCTGCACCGGCGGGCAGCCCGGTGGCTCGCAGCCGCCGGAGAGCTGGACGCCGCGCTCCCCCACGCGGCGGCGGCCCGGGACTTCGCCTTCGCGGCCGGGTTCCTGGTCGACAACCTCGCGGTCGGCCGTCTGCTGATGGGCGCCGGAGCCGACGAACTCAACGGGCTCCGGCCCGCGGTCGCCCCGGACCCGGACGCGGGGGCCGCCGTCCATCTCGTGGCAGCCGCCTGCGCCCTGGCCCGGGACGACGCCGCCGGCTGCCCGGCCCATCTGGAGCGCGCACGGCGGACGTTGGCCGACGACGACCCGGCGGCCCCGGCGCCGCGGCTCTCCCTGACGCTGCTCGGGCTGCTGGCCGGGAGCGGTACGGCGGACGGGGACGGCTGCGCCGCGGCGGACCGGGCCGCGGCCGAGGTGCGGGACCTGCTGGCGCACCTGCCCGGTCGCTGCGCGGCGGAGCATCCGGAGCTGCCGGCGCTGGCCCGGTACGGCGTGGCGGCCGCCCGGCTGCGCGCCGGCCGGCTCGACGAGGCCGAACACGCCTTCCGGGAACTGCGGGAGTGCTGCACGGACCCGGTCACCCGGCCGCTCCACGATGCGGCACTCGGTGCGGTCGCGCTGATCGAGTCGCTGCGCGGCGCGCTGACCGCGGCCGAGGCACACGCCCAGCAGGCGCTGGCGGCGGGGCGGCGTACCGGCCCCGCGCTGCTGCGCCCGTGGGGAACGGGCCATCTCGCACTGGCCGGTGTCGCCTCTGAGCGCCATGAGCTGCCGGCCGTCAAGCACCATCTGCAGCTCGCCGCCGAGGAGTTCGGCGCTCCGCTCGATCCGGTGGTGCGCACCGAGTGCGCCGTCATCCGCTCCCGCCTCGACCTGGCCACCGGCGACGTCCGGGGGGCTCTCGGCGGCATCGAGGCGGTGGCCGGAGGTCTGCCCCGGGAGGGCACCGATGCGGCAGCGGCTCCCCCGACCTGGCTGGAGGAGCGGGCCGCCGTCGCGCTGTCCGCCGCGCATCTGGCCGCCGGTCATCAGGAACGGGCCGTCGCCGTCCTGGAACCGGGTGCACCGGGTCGCCCCGCGCGCCTCGCGGCGCTCGCCCGGGCCCGGCTGGCGGCGGGCGACACGAGCGGGGCGCGGGAGCTGCTGGCCGCGCTGTCCGACGCGCCGGGCGCGGGTACGGCGGACCGCGTCCGCCTCCGGCTGCTCCAGGCCCGGGTGGCGGAACTGGACGAGGAGCCGCGGACGGCGCGGCGGTTGCTCGGTCAGGCGCTGCGGCTCGCCCGTCCCGAACTGCTGCGGCGGCCCTTCACCGACTCCGGCCCCTGGGTCGGCCGACTGCTCCGGGACGGGGCCGGGACGGCCGAGGAGCACGACTGGCTGGCCGTCGGGGCGGCGGGGGGCGGCGCGCTCCCGGAGGCCGGGAGTGGGCCGGAACCGGTGATCGTGGCGTCGCTCACCGACCGGGAGCGCGAGGTGCTGGCGCAGGTCGCCGGAATGCTGTCGACCGAGGAGATCGCGGCGGAGCTCTGTCTCTCGGTGAACACCGTGAAGACACACCTCAAGAGCATCTACCGCAAGCTGTCCGCCTCCCGGCGCAGCGAGGCGGTCCGGCGGGCCCGGTCACTCGGTCTGCTCTGACGCGCGCCTGCTCCGACGACCCGCACCTGCTCCGACGCGCGGATACCGGGGCGCTTTCCTGGGCGTGCGGCGGCCGGGCCCGCACTGCGCCGGGCCGTCCGGGGTGCCTTGCCGGGGCGCGCGGCGGCCGGGCCGCGCTGCCGGGCAGGCCGGCAGGCGTGCGGAACGCCCCTCACGCCGAGCGGGCCGTGACCCGGCCGGTCCGTACCGCCTCCACCAGCGCCGCATGATCGCGCTCGTTGCGGTCCGCATAGCTCTCGGCGAACCGCACCATGGCCTCGTCGAAGACGGCGCCGCGGCCCAGGTAGGCGGCGATGGCGATCCGGTCCCCGGACCGCGCGTGCGCCCGGGCCAGCGTGGCACCGCTGAGCCGGCCGAACCGCCCCAGCATCTCGGGGGCCATCGAAGCGGGCTCGGCGATGCCCTTCCAGTCCCGCAACTGGCGGACGTAGAAGTCCCGCTGCCGGCCGTCGATGCCCTCGGCGCGCTGCCAGCCGAGGAAGATGTCACTGGCCGACTGCATCAACCGCTGTCCGGCGACGACCCGTTGACCCTGGTTGTCGTAGGCGCTGGCCCCCACATGCGGGGCGAGGACGGACTCGTCGGCCTCCTTGGCCTGGAGCAGCAGCGGGTCCTGGTCGTCCCGGCCGAGCATCAGCACCAGCCAGCACCGGGTGCCGACGCTGCCGACGCCCACCACCTTGCGGGCCACGTCGGCCAGCCGGTACTGCTCCAGCAGGGTGCGGTGGTCGGAGCTGAGGCTGCGGCCGTACCGCTCGATCAGCTCGCGGAGCGCCTGTTCCAGCATCTCCCGCTGCACCTGCGGGAGCAGGTCGGTGAGCGGCACGATCAGGGGCGGGTCGGCGGCGATCCGGCGCTCGCCGTCCACGACGTGGGTGAGCTTCTCGAACGCCTGCAGCGTGTCGTGGGACCGGGCCTTGTCGAGGGCGCGCGCGAGGCGCTTGCGGTGGGCCCGGTCCAGCTGCTCCGCCTGGATCGCCTGGATCTGGTCCATGTCGGCGTGGGCGTACCAGACATCGAGATTTCCCATGTCCGCGAAGAAGCGCATGCGCTCCCGGTAGGAGCCCACGGCGGCCCGGACGATCGCGGCGCGTTCGGCCTCGTCCCAGCCGTTCTCGCGGCAGGCGATGACCAGGCTGGTCGCGAGCCGTTTCACGTCCCACTCCCAGGGGCCGGGCAGTGTCTCGTCGAAGTCGTTGATGTCGAACATCAGGTGCCGCTCGGGGGAGGCCAGCAGCCGGAAGTTCAGCATGTGGGCGTCGCCGCACAGCTGCGTGGTGAAGCCCGACACCGGCGTGTCCGCCAGGTCGGACGCCATGATCGCGGCTGCGCCCCGGTAGAAGCGGAACGGGGATTCCAGCATGCGTCCGTACCGGAGGGGCACCAGCTCCGGCACCCGGGTCGCCGACTGCCGTTCGATGATGTCCACCGGATCCGGGCGGCGCGGCGACGGCTCGAACTCTCCGTGGCTGGATCGGGGCGTGCGACCGCGGGCCGTCTTCCCCTCGTCGGCGCGCTCGCGCGGGGTCCGGAACGGCGCCTGAGTCTGGCTCGGTGGGGCCTGGAGCTGGGACATGGCGGACCTCCTGACGTACCGGCGCGGGCCACGCCCCCGGACGCGCCCGGAGCCGCGGGATCCCGCGGCCCGCCCCGTCCGGTGACCCGGCGAGCCGCCCTGGGAGCGCCACCGGCGGCTCTCCCTCTTCACGGTTCCACACGTCCGCGGGGCGCGCATGCGCACCCGGAACGGGCACCGCGCCGCAGCCGCGTCCGGGCCGCGCAGGGCGACGGACCGGCGGGAGGGGCCCGGGCCGCCGCGGCGCGGACGCCGAGGGCCGCCCGCGGCCGGGGTCAGTCCACCGGCCAGGTGTGGACCGGCGCGTTGAGGTGCATGTACGCGATGTACTGCTCGGTCATCCGGCGCAGCGCCTCATGGTGCCCGACCTGCGAGTTCCGGTCGATCGCGTGGAACATCTCCGCCTGCCAGAGGGCGCCGTTCCGCCCGCTCACGCAGCGCTGCTCGATGATGCCGAGCAGCGGTTCCCGCCACTCCGCGTCCAGCCCGAAGCGTTCCAGGCCGCGGTGGGCCAGCGGCAGCAGACGCCGCAGGACGAGTTCGGTGACCGGCACCTCACCCATGCCGGGCCAGTACAGCCGGGCGTCGATGCCGTGCCGGGCGGCGGTGTGCAGGTTGTCCTCGGCGGCGGAGAAGGACATCCGGGTCCACACCGGCCGGTCCTCCTCGGCCAGGGCGCGCACCAGACCGTAGTAGAAGGCGCCGTTGGCGTTGAGATCCGCCATCGTCGGCCCGGCCGGCAGCACCCGGTTCTCCACCCGCAGATGGGGCCTGCCGTTCACCACGGCGTACACCGGCCGGTTCCACCGGTAGATCGTCCCGTTGTGCAGGGTCAGCTCGGCCAGCTGCGGGATGTCGCCGTTCTCCAGGGTGTCCAGCGGGTCCTCGTCGTCGCAGAGCGGCAGCAGCGCCGGGTAGTAGCGGGCGTTCTCCTCGAACAGGTCGAAGACCGAGGTGATCCAGCGTTCGCCGAACCAGACGCGCGGCCGGACGCCCTGTGCCTTGAGCTCCTCGGCGCGGGTGTCGGTGGCCTGCTCGAAGAGCGGGATACGGGTCTCCCGCCACAGCTCCTTGCCGAAGAGGAACGGCGAGTTGGCACCGAGGGCCACCTGCACCCCCGCGATGAGCTGCGCGGCGTTCCAGTAGTTGGCGAAGTCGTCCGGGCTGACCTGGAGATGGAACTGGGTGCTCGTGCAGGCGGCCTCGGGGGTGATGGTGTCCGCGTAGGTGCGCAGCCGGTCGACGCCCTCGATCGCGATCCGCAGGTCCTCCCCGCGGGCCGCGAAGACCTGTTCGTTGAGGAGCCGGTAGCGCGGGTCCTCGGAGAGCGCGCCCGCACCGACGTTCTGCTGCTCCAGGGTCGGCAGGATGCCGACCATGATCAGATGGACGCCCAGGTCCGCGGCCCGGTCCTCCGCGTGGTTGAGGGCGTCGCGCACCTCCTGCTCCCAGGCGCCGGGGCCGCCGGAGGTCAGCCGGCGGGGCGGAATGTTGACCTCCAGGTTGAACCGGCCGAGCTCGGTGGACCAGGCGGGATCGGCGATCGCCTCCAGGGCCTCGGTGCTGCGCATCGCGGGCTCCGCGGCGCCGTCCACCAGGTTGAGCTCGATCTCCAGGCCGACCTGGGGACGCTCGAACTCGAAGCTCTCGGCCTGGAGCATCGCGGAGAAGGCGTCGAGGCAGCGCTGCACCTTCCGCCGGTACCGGCGTCGGTCGTCGCGGGTGAACACGAGCGCCGGGACATCGCGTCCCATCTGCCCTCCCGGGGTCTCCTCGGCCGTACACCCCCGCACTTCAGCGTCCCACGCCCGGCACACCCCGGCCAGCGACCGCGGACCGGGGCCGGAAGGTGTCACCGACCGTGGACCGGGGAGCACGGTCCGTACGGTGTGCGGCTCTGCCCCGGCGCGCGATCAGCCGGGGCCGGAGGCCGTGCGGCGCGGGGGCAGCCGGTGCAACTCGACGGCGGTGAGCGCGCCCTGGGCGATCTCGGCCGTCAGGTACGTGCAGTACGGCTGGCGTCGGCGGTCGGTGGGGGAACCGGGGTTCAGCAGGCGGAGGCCACCGGCGGCGGTGGTGTCCCAGGGGATGTGGCTGTGGCCGAACACCAGAACGTCGGTCTCGGGGAAGCGTTCGGCGCAGCGCCGCTCGCGCCCCTGCGCCGGTCCGGTCTCGTGCACGACGGCGAACCGCACCCCGTCCAGCTCCGCGCGGGCGACCTCGGGCAGCCGGGCGCGCAGTGCGGGGCCGTCGTTGTTGCCGTACACCCCGATCAGCCGTCGCGCGCGGGTTTCCAGGAGGTCCAGGGTCGCGGTGTCCACCCAGTCCCCGGCGTGGATCACCACATCGGCCCGGGTGATCCGGTCCAGGAGTTCGGCGGGAAGTTCCCGGGCGCGGCGGGGCAGGTGGGTGTCGGCGGTCAGCAGCAGGCGCACGGGGCGACGGTACCTCCGGTCACCGGCCGGCGGCCGCCCCGCGGACGGAGGGTGGCACGGCGCGCCGGGCGGCGCCTCGGGGCGTTCGTGCCGCTCCCCCGGTTGCCGCACGGAGAGCGGGACTCCGGTGGCGCACGGAGAGCGGGACGCCTGTGGCGCACGGACGACGGGACGCCGACACCGCGGGTGCGACGGGCTCCGGCGCCCGCGCGGACGGCGGGACGCGGCCGTGGTGGCCGCGTCCCGCCGTCACGCCGTCCGTCGGCGGCCCGCTCGGTCAGATGCCGCGAACGCGGGCCGCCTGCGGGCCCTTGGGGCCCTGGGTGATGTCGAACTCCACCCGCTGCCCCTCCTCCAGGCTGCGGTAGCCGACCCCTTCGATCTCGGAGAAGTGGACGAACACATCCGCACCGCTCTCGCGCTCGATGAACCCGAAGCCCTTCTCACCGCTGAACCACTTCACTCTGCCCTGTGCCACTTCCGCTCTCCCTGAAGAATGCGAGTCCTGAAAACGCGAGTCCTGAACAGCGCGTGTCCTCGAACAGCACGAGTCGCGCCTGTCCGACGGCCATGGGTAACCGGTCCGCCGGCGACGGAAACTCGAACAGAGGCACGCCGGCGTGCCCGCGGGAGTGACGCGCCGACGGTGGGCGGGCACCGTCGCGGTGCAGGGCCCCAGCGGGAGCCGGCCGGGCGGTGGGCCGATCCGGTGACCCTCCGCCGCGCCCCTGGCGCCGGTGCCCGGGGCGGCGCGAGGATCGTCCGATGAACCCGCCCTCCGGCCGCCCCGCACCCCACCTCGACCCCCGGGACGCCCACGGCGGCCAGGAACAGGAATCGCACCGGGCGGCGGCGGAGTGGCGGCGGCTGCGGGCCGCGGCGCGCAAGGTGGTCGCCGGGCACGCCGAGGACGCGGACGACCTGGCGTTCCTGCTGGAGGCCCTCGATCTGCACCCGGGAACCGACGGGCGGGTGCGCAGGGCGGAGCCCGGTGAGGGGCCGGTGCCGGGCTGCTGACCCTACGGGGCGCGCCGCCCTCCGGGACGCGTGGCCTTCACGGACCGGTCCGGGGCCGATGCCGCTGCCCCGGACCCGCCCCGGGCGGGCGGATGCCGGTCCGCCGCCGTGGCCGTACCTCCGTCGTCCGCTCAGCAGATGCGCGGCAGCTGCTCGCCGAGGGGGACGTCGACCACCCGGGTGCCGCCGAGGCCGGTGGCGGCCACGACCATCCGGGGGTGGTCCTCGACGCACTCGCCGACGATCACCGCTTCCTTTCCGTGCGGATGGGACCGCATGGCCGCCAGCACGGCCTCGGCGTGCTCCCGCGGTACGAAGGCGACGAGCTTGCCTTCGTTGGCCACGTACAGCGGGTCGAGGCCGAGGAACGCGCAGGCGTTGGCCACCGCGTCGGGCACCGGGAGGTTCCGCTCCTGCAGGAGGATCCCGACGCCGGACGCCGTGGCGATCTCGTTGAGGGTGGTGGCCATGCCGCCGCGGGTGGGGTCGCGCAGCACGTGCAGATCACGGCAGGCGCCGAGCATCGTCGCGACGAGCCCGGCGAGAGCGGTGGTGTCGCTCTCGACCTCCACCCCGAACTCCAGGCCCTCCCGGACGCTCATGATGGCGACGCCGTGCGCTCCGATCGCACCGCTCACGATGACCACATCGCCCGGCCGGGCGCGCTGGGGCCGGATGTCCACCCCGTCGGGGATCACCCCGATGCCCGAGGTGTTGATGAAGATCCCGTCCCCGTGTCCGGCCTCGACCACCTTGGTGTCGCCGGTGGCCACGGCCACGCCCGCCTCCTTCGCGGCGGCGCCGAGCGCCTGGGCGACCCGGCCGACTACGGAGATCTCCACGCCCTCCTCGAGGATGAAGCCGCAGGACAGATAGGCGGGCCGGGCACCGCTCATGGCCAGGTCGTTGACGGTGCCGTTGACGGCGAGGTCGCCGATGCTGCCGCCGGGGAAGAACAGCGGGCGCACCACGAACGAGTCCGTGGAGAAGGCCAGCCGTGCTCCGCCGAGGTGCAGCGTCGCCGAGTCGCCGAGTTCGGCGAGTTCCTCGCTGCCGAAGGCCGGGGCGAACAGATGCTCCACGAGCTCCGCCGACAGCGCCCCGCCGCCACCGTGCCCCATGACCACCTTCTCCTGGTCGCGCAGCGGTGCCGGGCAGGTCCAGCCGGAGAAGTCGGGGGCGTCCCCGGCACCCGGTGCGGCGTCCACCGGGGCGATGGCATCGGTCAGTTGCACCACATGCCGGTCGGCCGAATCACCCAACGGAAGTCGCCTCCTCCGTCGCATCGGACGCAGGCGGCTCGGACAGCCTGCGGTAGAGGTAGTACGCGGCGCAGGCGCCCTCGCTGGAGACCATGGTGGCGCCGAGCGGGTTGCGCGGGGTGCACTCCTTGCCGAACGCGGCGCACTCGTGCGGCTTGATCAGCCCCTGGAGCACCTCGCCGCTGCGGCAGACCGTGGACTCCCGGGTGTCGATGCCGGTGACCGCGAACCGGTGCTCGGCGTCGTACTCCCGGTACTTCTCCGACAGCCGCCAGCCGCTGGCGGGGATGGTGCCGATGCCCCGCCAGGCGCGGTCGGTGATCTCGAAGACGTCGTCGAGCATCGCCCGGGCCGCGGGGCTGCCGTCGGGCTGGACGGCGCGGGGGTAGGCGTTCTCCACCGTGTGCTCGCCCGCCTCCAGCTGGTGCACGGCGCGGCGGATGCCCTCGAGGATGTCGAGGGGCTCGAAGCCGGTGACCACGATCGGCACCGCGTGCCGCTCCGCGAGTTCGGGGTACTCCCGGATGCCCATCACCGTGCACACGTGGCCGGCGGCGAGGAACGCCTGCACCCGGCAGTCGGGCGCGTTCATGATGGCGTCGATCGCCGGGGGCACCCGCACGTGGGAGACGAGCAGGCTGAAGTTCTCGATGCCGAGCTTCTTCGCCTGGTAGACGGTCATCGCGTTGGGGGGCGCGGTGGTCTCGAAGCCGATGCCGAAGAACACGACCTGCCGGTCCGGGTTGTCCCGCGCGATCTTCAGGGCGTCCAGCGGCGAGTAGACGACGCGTACGTCGCCGCCCTCGCTCTTCACCTGGAAGAGGTCGCGTTTGCTGCCCGGCACCCGGAGCATGTCGCCGAAGGAGCAGAAGACGACGTCCGGCCGGGACGCGATCTCCAGGGCCTTGTCGATGACGTCCAGCGGGGTCACGCAGACCGGGCATCCGGGGCCGTGGATCAGCGAGATCCCGTCGGGGAGGAGCTGGTCGATGCCGTGCCGGATGATCGAGTGGGTCTGCCCGCCGCACACTTCCATCAGCGACCAGGGCTGCGTGACCGTGGCCCGGATGTCGTCGAAGAGGCGCTTGGCCAGAACGGGGTCGCTGAATTCGTCGAGGTACTTCATGACGGTGCCTCCTTCGACGGGTCGTTGCCGGGGCCGTTGCCGGTACCGGCCGGTCTGCTGGCCCCCGCCTCCTTGGCGGCGCGGCCCCAGGCGTCTCCGAACTCCTCGTCGAGGACGCCGAGGTGTTCGAACAGTTCCAGCGTCTGCCGGGCGGACTCCTCGTCCAGCCGCTGGAGGGCGAAGCCGACATGCACGATGGCGTAGTCACCGATCCGCATGTCGGGCACGTACTCCAGACAGACGTCCTTGACCACGCCGCCGAAGTCGACGCGGGCCATGCGTGTTCCGTCGCGCTCCTCGATCTCCAGCACTCGGCCGGGAACAGCCAGACACATCGCTCCTCCTCAGCTCGTGGCCCACGGACCGGTCGGTCGCGGTTGCTCCGCCGGGGGCCCGGACGCGGTTCGGGCGGCGACCATCACCTGTCCCAGGGCCAGGCCGCCGTCATTGGGGGGCACCTTGTGGTGCCGCAGCACGGTGAATCCGTCGGCGCCCAGCTGCTCGGCGCACGCCGTGGTGAGCACGGCGTTGCAGAAGACCCCACCGGTGAGGGCCACCGTGCTCAGGCCGGTCGCCTGCCGGGCCGCCGCGCAGATCTCGCCGACCAGGCCGGCCACGGCGAGGTGGAACCGGGCGGCGACCTCTCCCGGGCCCGCGCCGGAGCGCAGGTCCCGGACCACGGCGGCGAGCACCGGGGCCGGGTCGGCGAGCAGCGGGCCGCCGGTGCCGTCCCGGACGGCGAACCGGTAGCCGGGGCCGCACTCCGCGGTCCACGCCAGCGCCGCGTTCTCCAACTCCATGGCGGCCTGCGCCTCGTAGTCGACCCGGTGCCGGACGCCGGCCAGCGAGGAGACCGCGTCGAACAGCCGGCCCATGCTGGAGGTGGGGACGCAGTTGAGGTTCCGGTCCAGCTGCCGTCCGAGCAGGCGGAGTTCGCCGGGGCGGCAGGCGGCGGTGCAGGGGAGGTCCTCGTCCCACGGGAGGCCCGCGGCCCGCAGATGGGACAGCGCCATCCGGTAGGGGTTGCGGACGGCCGCGTCGCCGCCGGGAAGCGGGACGTACGCGAGGTGGGCGAAGCGCTCGAAGCCGTCGTAGTCCGCCACCAGCACCTCGCCGCCCCAGACGGCGGCGTCGTCGCCGTAGCCGGTGCCGTCGAAGGCGACGCCGATCACCGGGGCGGATCCGTCCAGGCCGTGCTCGGCCATCGTGGAGGCGACATGGGCGTGGTGGTGCTGCACCCGGCGCAGCGGGCGCCCGGCGGCGGTGCGCCCGGCCCACTGCGCGGACCGGTAGCCGGGGTGCCGGTCGGCGACGGTCACCACCGGGGTGACCGAGGTGAGCGCCCGCAGGTGACCGGTGGCCGCTTCGAACGCGTGCAGGGTCGACAGGTCGTCCATGTCGCCGACGTGCGCGGACAGCCAGGCGTACCGCCCGTCGGCGACGCAGAAGGTGTTCTTCAGGTCGCCGCCCACCGCGAGGACCGGCTCGACGGACACGGGCAGGGCGACGGGGAACGGGGCGTAGCCGCGCGAGCGGCGCACCGGGAGCTCCTCGCCGCCGCACACCCGCACCACCGAGTCGTCGCACGGGACGTGGATGGGGCGGTCGTGGGTGAGCCAGGCGTCGGCCAGCCCGTCGAGCCGGGTCAGTGCCTCGGCGTCGTCGGTGACGATGGGCTCGCCGGACCGGTTTCCGCTGGTCATGACCAGCACCGGGGGCCCTTCGGGGTCGCCCGGCAGTCCCAGCAGCAGCTGGTGCAGCGGGGTGTAGGGCAGCAGGAAGCCCAGGTCGGGGCTGCCAGGGGCGACGGCGTCGGCAACGGCCGGGGTCCCGGCGGCGGGGGTACGGCGGCGGAGCAGGACGACCGGCCGGCGGCGCCCGGTGAGCAGGTCCCGTTCGGCGGGGCCGGCGTGGGCGAGCTGTTCGACGGTGGTCAGGGAGCGGGTCATCACGGCGAACGGCTTGTCACCGCGGTTCTTCCGGCGGCGCAGCGTCGCGACGGCCTCCGGGTCGCCCGCGTCGCAGGCCAGGTGGTAGCCGCCGAGGCCCTTGACGGCGACGACGGCGCCGGAGGCGAGCAACCGGCGGGCCTCGGCGAGCGCGGCCTCGCCGGTGAGGCCGTCCTCGGCGGGGACGCGCGTCTCGCCGGTCACGTTCCGCGCGCTCCGGGCCCCGTCCGGGCCGGGGGTCGTTCGGCCGGTGCCGGGCCGGCCGGCGCGGACGAGCCGCAGCCGGGGGCCGCAGGCGTTGCAGGCGACGGGCTGCGCGTGGAAGCGGCGGTCGGCCGGATCCTCGTACTCCCGGGCGCAGTCGGCGCACATCGGGAAGCGGGCCATCGTCGTCCGCGCCCGGTCGTAGGGCAGCCCGGTGACGACGGTGAACCGCGGCCCGCAGTGGGTGCAGGTGATGAAGGGGTGCCGGTACCGCCGGTCCGCCGGGTCCATGAGTTCGCGGAGGCAGTCGGCGCAGGTGGCCACGTCCGGGGAGACCAGGGTGCGGCCCGCGCCGTCCTCGGAGGTGTGGATGGCGAAGCCGGTGCCGCCCCGGCCGGGCACCACCTCGTGGGTGACGGACTCGACGACCGCCAGCGGCGGTGCCTGGGAGGCGACGCGGGTGCAGAACGCGGCCACGTCGGCGGGGGCCCCCTCCACCTCGGTCAGCACGCCCTCCGGGGTGTTGGTGACATAGCCGCTGAGGCCGAGTTCACCGGCGAGCGCGTACACGAAGGGGCGGAAGCCCACGCCCTGGACCACTCCGCGCACGGCGATCCGGCGGCGCTCGCGGAGCCGCGCGTCGCCGACGGGGGCGGATGGGGCGATCGGACGCGTCATGAAGTCCTCCGGTCGCGGCTAGCCGGGCAGGCCCGCCGGATGGTGGTGGTCCTCGTGTCCATCGTGCGCGCCGTGTCCATCGTGCGCGCCGTGGTCGTGCCGGTGCATGTGCTGCTGATGCGTCCGTGCGAGAGACGGCTGGTGCACCGGGGCGCCGTCCGCGGCGGCGAGGACGGCGTCGAGCAGGGCGTCGGCCCCCGTCGTGGTACGGGCGGAGGTCAACAGGACCGGCACACCGGGGTTGACCTGCTGCACATGGCGCAGGAACGCCGCCTCGTCGAAGTCGACGGCCTCGGCGATGTCGGTCTTGGTGATGATCACGAGGTTGGCGAGCCCGAAGGCCGTGGGGTACTTGAGCGGCTTGTCCTCGCCCTCGGTGACCGAGCCGAGGACGAGCCGCAGGGTCTCCCCGAGGTCGTAGGAGGCGGGGCAGACGAGGTTGCCGACGTTCTCGACGAACAGCAGGCGGGTGCCGTCCGGGAGCCAGCCGTCCAGGTGGCGGCGGAGCATGCCCGCCTCCAGGTGGCAGAGGCCGTCGGTGAGCACCTGCTTGACCGGCGCGCCCGCGGCGGCCAGCCGTCGGGCGTCGTTCTCGGTGGCCAGGTCCGCGGTGACGGCGGCGGCGGGGACGCCCCGGCGGACAGCGCCGGCGAGGAGCAGTTCCAGCAGGGCGGTCTTGCCGCTGCCCGGGCTGGAGAGCAGATTCACCTCGGCGACGCCCCGGTCCGCCAGGTGCCGGCGCAGGTCCACGGCGTGCTCGTCGTTGCGAGCGAGTACGGCCTGGTGCAGGTCAACGGTGCGGCACATGGGCTGCCTCCTCGGGGGTGCCGTCGTCGGGCTGGGGGCCGGCGGCGTGGGATGCGCCGGTTCCGGGTGGGCCGGTCGGTACTTCGGGGTCGGGGCCGGCACCGGCGGTGGTCTCGTCACCGAAGCCGGAGGTGTCGTCGTAGCCGCCGGTGTCACCGAGGTCGCCGGTACCACCGGCGTCGTCGAGGCTGCCGGAGTCACCGAGACTGCCGGTGTCGTCGAGGTCGTGGAACACGACGTCCCCGATGTCCAGTTCGCGTCCGGTGAGCAGTTCCGTCAGCGGCTGGCCGCAGGCCGGGCACCACAGGGCAGGGGGCACCCCGACCGCGGTCTCCCGCTCGCAGACCGGGCACCGGGCCCGTGCCGGGACCGTCTCCGTGATCAGTTCCGCGCCCTCCAGCAGGGTGCCGTCGGAGGCGAGGTCGAAGGAGAAGGCCAGGGCGTCGGGCACCACGCCCGAGAGTTCGCCGATCCGGACGCGCAGCGAACCGACGCGCCGGGCGCCGTGGGCGCGGGCGGCCTCCTCGACCTGTGCGACGACGGCCAGGGCGATGGACAGCTCATGCACGCTCCGTCACCTCCCCGCTCGCCGGTCCCGTGGCGGATCACTACCGTGGACGAAGGAGCCCCCTCCGCAGCGGTGGGACCTTCCCGGCAGGAGACCTGAACCATGACCGTTCACGGCTCGGAGCGGCGCGGGCTGATCGTCCCCGTCCTCCTGCTGCTGCTGGCCGAGCGGCCGGACCACGGCTACGAGCTGCTGCAGCGGCTGCGGGCGTTCGGCTGGTCGGACTGCGACTCGGCCGGTGTCTACCGGGTGCTGCGCGGCATGGAGAAGGACGGCATGCTCGCCTCCTCGTGGCGTGCCTCGGAGACCGGCCCGGCCCGGCGCCGGTACGAGATCACTCCGCAGGGGGCCATGGAGCTGGCGCTCTGGTTCCTGCGGCTCGGTGAACTGCACGAGACCCTCCATGTCTTCCTGGAGCGGTACGCCCAGCTGCCCACGGCCGTCCCGGCCCGGGGCACGGGTGTTCCGGGGACCGGCCGCCGGGCGACACGGCGCTAGAGCCTGTCCTCCCGCGGCCCGTCCGGGGACACACACCGCTCCCGGCCCGCGCACCGAATCCCGCGCCGGTCCCCGGCCACGCACGGTCGGCGGCGTGACCGAAGGCGGGCGGGCAGCCGTCGTCACCGCGTCACATCCTGCGGATCCGCAGGTAGCGCCGGAGGTCCGGCAGGGTCCTCGCCATCACGTAGGCCGCGCCCAGTGCCGTCGCGGCGGCCGCGGCGCCCATCCATATCCGTTCCATTCCGGTCTCCTTCGTGGGAGGTGGGGCGGGAAACCTCGTCGCCGGGGCCGGGATACGGCCGTCCGGCGACCTCCAGGGCCAGGTCGGCCGCGTGGTCGACGGCGGCCTCCACCGGTTCGCTGAGTCCGATTCCCTCGTCGGTGCACTGCGGTTCGCAGGCCACCACCAGGACCTGTCCGGGCACCGATCCCCCGGCCCCGGCGCTCAGTTCCCGTACGAGGGCGAGCACGGTGGCGGGGTCCATGCCGTGGCCGTCGAGACCGCCCGGGGCACCGGCGTCCGGTGCCGGGGCCAGCGTCTGGGCGGTGGCGTCGATCAGGGAGACGGTGCCCGGCTCGGCGCCGTGCGGTGCGGCGTCCACCAGCACCAGCCGGGTGTAGCCGTCGAGCAGCCGGTACGCCAGATGGACGCCCCGGATGCCGACGTCCATCAGGTCGGCTCCGGCGGGCAGTGGCCGGCCGGTGAGTCGGCGGACGGTCTCGACACCGAAGCCGTCGTCGCTCAGGAAGACATTGCCCACCCCGGCGATCAGGGTGCGCCCGTCCGTGGGGCGGGCGGCCGAGGGCCGCGGGGCGGTGGTCATGGCCGCTCCCCGGGTCCGTCCGCCGCACCGGGCGGCGCGTCGTCCAGCGGCTCGACCTCGTCGGTCTTGAAGTAGAGGAAGCGTCCCTGGTCCCGGCGTACGTCGGCGCCGGGGTCCCCGTCCACCACCACGGCGATGTGGACCTCGCCGTCGACGTCGCCCAGCACCGCCTCGACCGTCGCGGACCGGCCGCTGAGGAACATGTCCTGCGCGTCGGTGTGCCGCAGCCCGGGGTGCAGCAGCACCCGGCTGCCCGCCCGGACGGCCCGGCCGGACACCATGACGGCGTCCCGGGCGGGGTCGGCTCCGGGGTCGTTCCCGGGGTCCCACCAGGGCAGTCCGGGCCCGGTCGGCAGGCCGGGAGGGGAGGATGGGCGGGGTGTCCCGGCGGGACCCGCGTCGGTGCTCCCGCGGGAGCGGCGTCCCCCGTCGGTGTCCTCGTCACGGCCCCGGGGGCCGGTGGCGTCCCCGCCCTCGTCGGTGACCTCGTGCAGCCCCCGGACCGCGCCGTGCAGCCGCTCCAGCACCGCGGCCGGCATGCCGTCCACCAGGTCGATGACGTCCGCGGCCCGGTCGTCCGTACCGCGTGCCTCGCGCTTCTCCCGGTCGGTGAGGGCCGCGGTGCGCAGCGAGAGGATCTCGTCGATCTCGGTCGCGTCGTACAGGGCGCCGGGGCTCTCCTCGGCGATCCGGGGGTGGTCCTCCAGGATGATCGGGGAGGACAGCAGGACGTCGTCGCGGCCGCCGGCCCCGGCCGGTACCGGCCAGGTGTGCTCGTTGCGGCAGGCCCCGGCGGCCGGACGGGCCCACTCGGGCGGATCCGCCATCGACAGGAACCGCCCGCCGGGCAGCCCGAGCAGCAGATGGGCGGCGACCGCGCTGTGCGGCAGCGCGGCGTCCCGGCCGGCGTCACCGCCGGGCGTCCACGGCGCGGTGTTGCGCACCTCCGCGATCAGCCGCAGCGCGCCGTAGGGGCCGGGGACGGGTTCGGTGGCGAGCCGGATCTCGCCGTGCAGTTCCCGCAGCTCGCGCACCATGCGGCCGAGCGTCCGGCCGCGGTCGTCCCGGACCGGTTCGTACCCGACGGAACCGGGCCGGTGGAACGTCTCGGTGCGGCCTCCGCCGGCCAGTTCGGCGAGCGGCACGGAACAGGCGATCTCCACGGTCACGCCCTCGTCCCAGGGGACGACGACCCGGTCGGGCAGTTCCAGCTCCGGCACGCCGGTGAAGGTCCGGCCGTCGGCGCCGAGGCGTTCGACCGTGCGGCGGCGCACCCGGAGGAAGCGGAGTTCCACCAGGAGCCGGTCGGCGGACTTGGGCTCGAACAGGCAGTCGGTGCGCTGTCCGGAGTGCTCCCCCGCGGCCTCGCCCCAGCCCGGGGGCACGAGCACCCCGAACTGCCAGCGCATCCGGTTCTTCCCGGCCGACGCCCGGTAGGGGTAGAGGACATAGCCCTCGAACAGCACGGCGTCGGCCACGGTGCGGGCGGCGGTGAACCCCTCGGTGACCCGGGTGACCGCCTCCGGGGTGGCGTCGGTGGTCATGGCGCCCATCCCTCTCCGGCCCGGTCCGGGCCGCCGACCTGCGCGGTTCCCTCCCCGGTCGGGCCTGCTCCGGACGGTCCCGGCGCGCTGCTCAGCAGCTCCTCGACGACGCGTTCCCAGGACGGCAGCGCGCGGGCGGAGCGGTACTGCTGCAGGGCGTCCAGGCAGTCCCGGCGCAGCCGCAGCCATCCGGAGTTCGGGAAGTACTGTTCGATCATCTGCTGCCACACCCGGACGGGCAGCCGGAACTGGGTCTCCTTGTGCCAGGGGATCGGCTCGGCCCGGAATCCCTGGTCGCCGCTGAACACGGTGCCCGAGAAGAGCAGCAGCAGCGGCGCCTCTCCCCCGGCCAGCGCCCGGAAGTACTTGGCGGACGCCACTTCCATGTCGTAGGTGCAGGCCACGGGCAGGTCCGTCTCCGTCGAGCCGGTGAACCCGGGGACGGTGAGGGAGGCGTGGGCGAACTGCAGCGGCTTGAGCGTGGTGCCCCAGCGCCCGGGCTCACCGAAGAGATCGCCGAGCAGCTCCGCCTCGCCCGGTTCGTAGCGGCGGCGCACCGGCTCGATGCGCATCTGGCAGCGGAGGGCTATGGCGTGCACCCGCAGGCCCTCGGTCTCCTCGATGCGGAGCCGGAACAGCAGCGTCGGACCGGCCCCGTACGGCTCGGGGCGGACGTCGGTGCAGCTGAAGGTCAGGTCGGCCATGAGCCGCCCCCTTCGTCGGCCGGGGGGTTCGCCGCCTCGTACGGCCGCGCCCGGTCGCGCACCCGCTCGAAGAAGTCGGCCAGGTCGGCGCGGGCCTCGGCGCCGCCGTCGAACCCCTGCCAGTGCAGCCGCATGCGTCCCACCAGCTCGTAACAGACGTCCACGGGCACCAGATGGCACTCCCCCGGCCCGCCCGGTTCGCGGTGGACCAGCAGGGCTTCGACATCGGGCCGGAGCGCGGCGGCCAGCCGGCTGTCGCCGAGCACGGCCCGCCAGGTCTCCGGATCGAGTTCGCTCTCGGTGGCACCGGCGGGGCTGGGATAGAAGGCGACGAGCCGGTCGAGTTCGGAGTTGCGGAAGAAGAACGCGAGGCCGACCGGGATCTGCAGTCGGTTCCAGTCGGCGTCGTCCAGGGTGAACCCCGGGTCGGACAGATACCGGTCGGGAACGGCGCGGAACCGTCCGCCTCCGGCTCCGGGGCGGGTGAACAGCAGGTGGCAGGCGGTGCAGCAGCACTTCAGCGCGCGCCGCTGGGTGTCGACGAGGTGCCGGTGCTCCTCGGCCAGGGGTTCGTTGCACAGTTCGCAGCGCTCCTGGCCCGGTTCGGGCCGCCGGGTGAAGCGACGCAGGCCGGGGAGCGCGGCGGCGGAGTTGCGCGACGGGCTCCCCGCCGTCGGGCCCGCGGCACCGCCCGGCGGACGTGCGGTGTCACTCCGCGACTGCATGGTCCGGCGCACGGGGGGCGCGGGACTGCCCGGCGCCTGCGCGGTGCCGTCCCTCGGCTGCCCGGAGTCGCCCACATGGCGCGCGGTGCCCGGACCCGGTCGGGCCGTCATGATCCCGCTCCGGCCGGCACACCCGGCAGCGCGACGCGGACCCCGTCGTCCTCCTCCAGCAGGGGGACCGGCTCCAGGTGCCCCCGGCTGCCGCGGCCCGCCCGGTGGACGTCGTACTCCGCGGCGCACTGGGCGCAGCGCAGCCGTTCGCCGTCCAGGGCGCCGTCGTGGAGGGTTGCGGCGCACACCGGGCAGTGGTCGCGGTAGGCGTAGAGGCCGGAGGCGAGCCGGACGAGGAACAGCGGCACTCCGGCGGCCCGGTGCACGGTGCTCCCGCCGACGGCGAGCCGCGGGAGACCGTCCAGCGTGAGCCAGTCGGCCGCGCCCCCGCGGTCGGCGGGGACCGCCGCGGCGGGAGGCGGCGGCCCGGCGGGGTCCGGGGGCCGGGACCCGATCTGGAGCAGGGCGGGCTCGCCCGGCTGCTCCTCCTCGACGCCCTCGACCTCCACACCGGCGACCTCCGGTGCGGCCCGTCCCACCGCCCCCTCGATCGTCCAGCGGACGGTCTGGGCCGAGGACGGGCAGCCGTCGCAGCTGCCGCGCAGCCGCAGCCGCAGGATCCCGGTGCCGGGATCCAGTCCGGTGATCTCCACATCCCCGGCGTGGGAGCCCAGGTAGGGGCGCACCTCGTCGAGTGCGCGCTCCACCCGGGTCATGGTGTCGTCGGGGTGCAGATCGTGCAGGACGAGCAGCCCGCAGACGAGTTCGTCACGGGTCAGGACGTCGACGGGGGGCGTGCCCGGGTCCGCCGACTCCAGCAGTTCCACGATCCGGGAGAGGCCCTGTCCGTAGAACTCCACGAGCGCGCGGACGAGTTCGTCGGCGGTGTCGCGCGCCTCCGGGCCGGCGGTCCGGTCGAGGGCCTCGAGGAGTTCCTCGATCCGCCGGCCGGCCTGCTCCTGTTCCTTCGCTGCCGCACTCATGCCGCACCTCCTGCCGGTCGCCGGCCGGAGCGCCCCGGTTCAGCCGGCCAGTCCGCTCAGGCCGCTGGGCGCGTGGGTCTGCCGGAGGGTCCTGCCGCTGCCGAGGTACATGTGCACCCCGCAGGGCAGGCAGGGGTCGAAGCTGCGCACCGCGCGCATGATGTCGATGCCCTTGAAGTTCTCCACGGGGTTCTCTTCGAAGATGGGGGTGTTCTGCACGGCGTCCTCGTAGGGGCCGGGGGTGCCGTAGGTGTCGCGGACGCTGGCGTTCCACGGGGTCGGCGGGTAGGGGTGGTAGTTCGCGATCTTCCCGTCCCGGATCACCATGTGGTGCGACAGCACGCCGCGCACCGCCTCGGTGAAGCCGACGCCGATGGACTCGTCGGGCACCTCGAAGCTCTCCCAGGTCTGGGTGTGGCCGGACCTGACCTCGGCCATGGCCTGCTCGACGAAGTGCAGGGCGGCGGCCGCCGTGTAGGCCTGGAAGTAGGTGCGGGCCCGGTTGCGCTCGATGGCGTTGCTCCAGCGCGGGATCTTCCACTCGAAGGTGGTCTCCGGCCGGGTCATGGTCCGCGGCAGGTTGATCTTCACACTGTGCCCGGTGGCCTGGACGTAGCCGCCGATGTCGACCAGCCCGTTGAGCGCCGTGGACCACAGTCGGGCGATGGGACCGCCGCCGGTGTCCAGGGCCAGGTGCTCGGTGCCGTTGAACCAGCGCGGCGACATGACCCAGCTGTAGTTGCCGTCGAAGTCCCGCTTCTGCGGCACCGGGATGGTGTGCTGGTTCCACGGGTGGCGGATGTCGACGGGGTTGCCCAGCGGGTCGCGCTCGACGAACTTCTCCTGGCCCGCCCAGTCCTCGTAGTAGGAGGAGCCCAGCAGGATGCGGATGCCGAGGTTGATGTCCACCAGGTCGTTGGTGACGAGTTCGCCGTCCACGACGATGCCGGGGGTGACGAACATCCGGCGGCCCCACTCGCTCATGTTGCGGTAGGTGAAGTCGCAGTACTCGGGGTCGTTGAGGGCGCCCCAGCAGTTCAGCAGCACCCGGCGGCGGCCGACCTCCTCGTATCCGGGCAGCGCCTCGTAGAAGAAGTCGAACAGGTCGTCGTGGAGCGGTACGACCCGCTTCATGAACTCCACGTACCGCATGAGGCGGGTGAGGTAGTCGGTGAACAGCTGGATGGTCGCGACCGTACCGACGCCGCCGGGGTAGAGCGTCGACGGGTGCACGTGCCGGCCCTCCATCAGGCAGAACATCTCCCGGGTCATCCGGCTGACCTGGAGTGCCTCGCGGTAGAACTCGCCCTCGAGGGGGTTCAGCGAGCGCATGATGTCGGCGATGGTGCGGTAGCCGTGTTCGGCGGCGTGCGGGGCCTCGGTGCGCTCGGCCTGTTCGAGCACGCCCGGGTTGGTCTCCCGGACCATCTTTTCGCAGTAGTCGACCCCGACCAGGTTCTCCTGGAAGATGTTGTGGTCGAACATGTACTCGGCGGCCTCGCCGAGGTTGATGATCCACTCGCCGAGGTGCGGCGGTGCCACACCGTAGGCCATGTTCTGGGTGTAGACCGAGCAGGTGGCGTGGTTGTCCCCGCAGATGCCGCAGATGCGGCTGGTGATGAAGTGCGCGTCCCGAGGGTCCTTGCCCTTCATGAAGACGCTGTAGCCGCGGAAGACGGACGAGGTGCTGTAGCACTCGGCCACCCGCTTCTGCTTGAAGTCGACCTTGGCGTGGATGCCGAGGCTGCCGACGATGCGTGTGATCGGGTCCCACGACATCTCGAGCAGGCCGCTGCCGTCCGCCGCTTTCTTCGTCTTCGGTGCCATGGCTTCGGCCACCTTCCTCAGCCGCCGGTCGGGCCGTCGGCCGTCGGTGTCGGACCGCGTCGGTCGGCGGCCCCTGGTCCGCGCGCGGGGATCACCACGGCGGGCGGTATCCGGTGAGGATCCGGTCTCCCTTGCGCCGCCACTTCGGTTCCTTGTCGACCGTCCTGGCGGTGATGTTGCGCAGTCTCCGGATGACGGCGCCGTACGCTCCGCTGGCCGCGCTGGAGACCGTGCCGCCCGGCGGTTCGTCCATGAAGGGCATGAACTTGTCGGGGAAGCCCGGCATGGTGCAGGCGATGCAGATGCCGCCGACGTTGGGGCAGCCGCCGATGCCGTTGATCCAGCCGCGCTTGGGGACGTTGCACTTGACGACCGGGCCCCAGCAGCCGAGCTTGACCAGGCACTGCGGCGAGTCGTACTCGTGGGCGAACTGGCCCTGCTCGTAGTAGCCCGCCCGGTCGCAGCCCTCGTGCACGGTGGCGCCGAACAGCCAGGTCGGCCGCAGCTCCGCGTCCAGCGGGATCATCGGTGCCGAGCCGGCGGCCTGGTAGAGCAGGTAGGTGAGGGTCTCGGAGGCGTTGTCCGGGTGCACGGGGCAGCCGGGGACGCAGACGATCGGGATGCCCGCCGAGGACTTCCAGTCCCAGCCGAGGTAGTCGGGCACGCCCATGGCGCCGGTCGGGTTGCCCTCCATCGCGTGGATGCCGCCGTAGGTCGCGCAGGTGCCGAGGGCGACGACAACCAGGGCCTTGGACGCCAGCCGGTCGATCCACTCACTGGTGGTCATGGGCTGGCCGGTCTCGGGGTTGTCCCCGAAGCCGCACCAGTAGCCCTCCTGCTTGATCGCCTCGTTCGGGATGGATCCCTCGATGACCAGGACGAAGGGCTCGAGCTCGCCGCGGTCGGCCTTGAAGAACCACTCGATGAAGGTGTCGGCGCCCTGGACCGGGCCGCACTCGTAGTCGATCAGCGGCCAGTGGACGGCGACCTTGGGCAGGCCGGGCAGGGCTCCGAGAGCGATCTCCTCGACGCTGGGCTGGGTGGCGGCCGTCAGCGCGACGGAATCACCGTCACAGCTCAGGCCCGCGTTGATCCACAGTATGTGAATCGGGGCGTCTTCCGCTTTTTCTCCGTCGACTGTCCCGGCATCGGCGGAGGTGACGGTCGTGTCGCTCATAAGCGCGTCCTCCTCCGGGTCCCTCGGGCGCGCCAGGATGCGGCCCGCCCTCCTTATCCGGCATAGCCCACGCATGCGGGCGCCGGTAAGTGCGGGAAGCCCCTATCGCCTCGAAGGACCCAGGAGGAGGAACACGCGGTGGATCAGATGCCGACGCCCTTCCCGCGCAGGTAGGCGAGGGGGTTGATGTCGGAGCCGAAGCCGGGCCCGGTGCGGACCTCGAAGTGCAGATGGGGTCCGGTGCTGTTGCCTGTCGAGCCGGAGCGGGCGATCCGCTGGCCGCCGCCGACCTGCTGGCCGGCCCGGACGGAGAGCGCGGAGAGGTGGGCGTACTGGCTGTACTTGCCGTCGGCGTGCCGGATCACGACCTGGTAGCCGTACGAGCCGGCCCAGCCCGCGGAGACGACCTCGCCGGCGCCGACGGCCTTCACCGTGGTGCCGGTGGGCACGGGGAAGTCGACCCCGGTGTGGTAGCCCTTGGACCAGCTGCCGCCGGCGGCCCGGTAGGCGGTGCCGGGGGTGACGGCGCCGACCGGCGCCGTGAAGCCCCGGGCCACGGCGGGCTCGGCGGCACGGTGCCGCGGTTCCGGCTGCTGCTTGGGCTTCGGCTGCGGCTTCGGTGCGGCCTTCCTCGGGGCCGGCCGACGGGGCTCCTCCCGGTCCGCCCGCGGTTTGCCGCGGGGCTCCGGTGTGGCGTCCACCGTGAGCCGCTGACCGGGCAGGATGAGGTCCGGGTCGCTGCCGATCACCTCGCGGTTGTCCCGGTAGACCCGCTCCCAGCCGCCGTCCAGGTCCCGCACCCGGGCGATGGTGTACAGGGTGTCACCGCTGGCGACGGTGTAGTTGCCGGGCTTCGTCCGGTCGGCGCGCCCGGCGCGCTCGTCCGCCTTCTCCCGCTGTGCGCCGGGCTTCTCCCGGTGCCCGCCGGACGCGTCGCGCTGCGCCGCGGCCGGCGCACCGCCGGTGGCGCTCTGCGGCGCGGCGGGCGCCCGACGGGGGGCCGGGGCGGCCTGGGGCGCCGGGCCGCCGCGCGCGAGTCCCGCCTTCACCGAGCACACCGGCCAGGCGCCGGGGCCCTGCCCGTCGAGCACCTTCTCGGCGACGGCGATCTGCTGCTCCCGGGTGGCGAGATCGGCCCGCGGCGCGTAAGCGGTGCCGCCGTACGCCTCCCAGGTGCTCTGGGTGAACTGCAGGCCGCCGTAGAAGCCGTTGCCGGAGTTGATGTGCCACTGGTGGGTGCTCTCGCAGGCCGCCACCCGCTCCCAGGTGTCGGCGGACGCCGCCTCGGCTCCGGAGACACCGACCAGCGGCAGGGCTATGCCGGCGCCGCCGGCGGTGACGGTGAGGGATGCCTGGGAGATCCGGTTCGGCTGGTAACGGCGATGGCGTCCACGTGGGGGCATAGAGCTCTTCCTCTCCTGCGCGGGCGCGCCGGGGGTGACGGGAGGCATTTCACGGCCACCAGAGTGTGCCAATTACTGAAGATCGATAGGGTGGTACGCATGAAAGGGCATCACTTTCCTTCGGGAGCAATCCCGTTGTGTCCGGGACGGCGCCCTGAGAATTGACGCGAAGAAACTCGTCCGGCTGTTGAAAATGGCCGGAACATGGCCGTCCGGGCGCAGAGAGCGAAGCGGAATGGCATCTACTGTGAGGTGCGTCACACACCATCAACACTGGCCCCGGACGTCTGAATTCTCCCTTTCCGTGCAACCGGACCCCCCGACGGAGGCAGCACATGCCGGACCCCCTCCCTTCCACGGACGAGCTCGCCCGGATGTACGGCCTGCGGCCGCTGCCCCTCGAAGGCGGCCTCTTCCACCGCACCTGGGCCGGACCGGAACAGCCCGACGGACACCCGGCCGGATCGGCCATCCTGCTGCTGCTCTCCGCCGAGGAGGGCCACTTCTCCGCGCTGCACCGGCTCCCGCGCGACGAGGTCTGGCACTTCCACCTCGGCGACCCGGTGGAGCTGCTCCTCCTGGAGCCCGGCGGCGACTCCCGGGTGGAGGTCCTGGGCCCGGACATCCGCGCCGGAGCGCACCTCCAGTACGTGGTGCCCGGCGGCACCTGGATGGGGGCCCGGGTACGCCCCGGGGGCGCCCGGACGCTCCTCGGCTGCACCATGGCGCCCGGCTTCTCCCCCGTCGACTACGAGGGCGGGGAGGCGGACGAGCTGAGCGCCCGTTATCCGCTGCACGGGGACCTCATCCGCACCCTGTGCCGTACCGCATGACCGGGCAGGGGCGACTGCCCGCGCTCGACGGGCTGGTGGCCGTGGTGACGGGCGCCGCGGGCACCGTGGGGGCGGGCATCGCCGGGGAGTTCGCGCGGGCCGGGGCGCAGGTCGTCGTCCACCACCACACCGGCGCCGAGCGCGCCCGGAACGTGGTCGAACGGATCACCGGCGAGGGCGGCACGGCATGGGCGGTGGCGGCCGACCTCACCGACGAGACGGCGTGTGAACGGCTGATGGACGCCGCGGCGGCGCGCTTCGGCCGGGTGGACGCACTCGTCAACAACGCCGGGGTCCAGCCGGTCCAGGAGCTGGCGTCGATGACCGCCGCCGACTGGCGCGCCGTGGTCGACACCAACCTCATCAGCGCGTTCTGCTGCACCAAGGCGGCCGTACAGGTGATGCGGCGGGCGGGCACGGGCGGCACGGTCACGCATGTCGCCTCGATCGAGGGGTCCTCCCCCGCGCCGGGGCACGCGCACTACGCCGCGTCCAAGGCGGCCCTGATCCAGCACGCCCGGGCGGCGGCGGTGGAGTACGGACCGTCCGGGATCCGGGTGAACACCGTCTCCCCCGGCCTGATCAGCCGCCCCGGCATCGAGGAGGCGTGGCCCGAGGGGGTGGAGCGCTACCGGGCCGCGGCGCCGCTCGGGCGGATCGGCAGCCCGGCCGACATCGGCCGTGCCTGCGTGTTCCTCGCGTCGACGATGGCGGACTGGGTCACCGGCCACGACCTGGTGGTGGACGGCGGGGTGACGGCCCGGTCGCCCTGGTAGGCACCGCACCGGACACGGTCGTCCCGGTACGTCACCAGGCGAGAAGCCGGGGGTCCACCCGGGTGGCGGGCTCCGGCGCCGGGGGCTGCGCCGGGGCCGGGACCGTGCGCGCCGAGCGGCTCACGGTGCGGGGCGGCAGGGTGACGGTGCTGCCGGCGGCCTGCCGGAGCCAGCGGACGATGGTTCCGACGGCGTCCTCGTCGAGCTGCGCGAGATCGTGGATGACCCGCAGGTCGTCGGGGTGCGGCGGGACGGCGGCCCGGGTGAGTTCGGCGTGCAGCATGAGCCGCAGCCCGTCGGCCGGCGTCAGATGGCCGCCGATCCGGGCCGGGTCCGGGGCGTCGGGCCGCGGGGGGAGCTCCATCGTGACTGCCGTCGGATCGGCCATGGTCGGTGCCTTCCTTCAATTCCCCATCGGTCAGGGGGAAATCATGGTCTCCCGTTCCGACGGCCGGTTTCTCCCTCCGGTTGCGGATCGGCCTCCGGGATCACCCATCCGGCCGCACGGCGGGGCCGTTCCCCGCCCTCGGACATCCGCGGTCGCGGTCCCGGACCGCTCGGCCGGGCGGGGGACGGCGAGGCACGGGCGGGCCGCGCCTCGGTCCGTCGGTGAGGCCGGTCGGTCGCCCCGGGCCTCGGTGCCACGCGCCGGGCCGGCGCGTGGGCTCAGATGCTGACGCCGTGCTCGCGCAGGTAGGCGACCGGGTCGATGTCCGAGCCGTAGTCCGGACCGGTGCGGACCTCGAAGTGGAGGTGCGGGCCGGAGGAGTTGCCGGTCGAGCCGGACAGGCCGATCTGCTGGCCGCCGGTGACCGACTGGCCGGCCGAGACGGACAGCGAGGACAGGTGGGCGTACTGGCTGTACTTGCCGTCGGCGTGCCGGATGACGACCTGGTTGCCGTAGGAACCGCCCCAGCCCGCGGAGACGACCTCGCCCGCACCGATGGCCTTCACCTTCGTGCCGGTGGGCACGGGGAAGTCGGTGCCGGTGTGGTAGCCGCTGGACCAGCTGGAACCGGACTGGTGGTACGGGGTGCCCACGGAGAGGTCGTCGACCGGGGCGGTGAAGCCGTCGGCGGACTTCTGCGCGGCGGCCTTGGCCGGGGCGGCCTGCTGCTTCGGCTCGGCCTTCGCGGCGGGCTTCGGCGCGGCCTTGTGCTCGGCGGCCCGGTGGGCCTCGTGCTTGGGGGCCGGCCGCTCGGACTCACGCTTGGGGGCGTCGTGATTCGGGGCGCCCTGCTCCTTGCCGCCCAGGGTGAGCTTCTGGCCCGGGAGGATCAGGTCCGGGTCGCCGCCGACGACCTCGCGGTTGCTCTCGTAGACCCGGTGCCAGCCGCCCTTGACGTCGTGGGTCGTGGCGATCTTGTACAGGGTGTCGCCGCGGACGACGGTGTACGAGCGGGTCCCGGACCCGGTGCCGGCCTTGCGCTCGGCCGGCTTGCCCTGCTCGCCCTGGGGCTTCGGGGCGGACTCGGCCGGGGCGGCCTTCCCGCCGTCGGGGCTGATCTGCGGGGCGGCGCCGCCCTGGGTCAGCCCGGCCTTGCCGGAGCAGACCGGCCAGGCACCGGGGCCCTGGCCGTCGAGAACCTTCTCGGCGATGGCGATCTGCTGGTCCTTGGTCGCCTGGTCGGCGCGCGCGGCGTAGTCGCCGCCGCCGAAGGCCTGCCAGGTGTCGTTGGTGAACTGCAGGCCGCCGTAGAAGCCGTTACCGGTGTTGATGCTCCAGTTGCCGCCGCTCTCGCACTCCGCGACCTTGTCCCAGGTGTCGACGGAGGCGGCCTGCGCCGAACCGACACCGATGAGCGGAAGGGCGATTCCGGCACTACCGGCGGCGGCGATGAGAGAAGCTCGGGAAATACGGCCGGGGCTGTACCGGCGGTGACGTCCGCGTGCAGACATAGGGGTATTCCTCTCCTACGCCTGCGAGGTGAGCTGTCGGGTTCGGGCTGGAGTTGCCCGGCCACGCCCTGAGCAGCGTCGTGCGCTGCGGCGCGTCTTCACCCCAAGCCGTTCCTCGCCTGTTGCGCGGTCCGGCACCTACCTGGTTCCCCCGCTCCTGCCGTGGTGCGTTTGTTGTTTCCCCTCCACCGGCGGCAGGACTCGGCGCTCCGACAGAGTATGGCCCGCCCTTTCATGGGCAGGCAGCGGTAAAAGTAAGCGCACCGAATTCTTTCCGACAAGTGGCGAGTATTCCCCGGAATCGCCTTTCGGTAGATCCACTCGGGACGGCGTCACACTGAGCTCCGGATCTTGATCCGAGAGCTATTCGCATTACTACTGAACGACTCTCACGTTCGGCGGGCGGTAACCGAGTTGCCCGGATTCACGCTTTTCGCGTGTGCGACATCACACCCCGGAAATACCTTTGTGAAATGGGTCACCACGAAGCCAAATGTCCGCTTTTGGGGCTCAATTCGGCTTTACAGGCAGTCGGCAGTATTGATGAGTGTTCGCGGCATACGTCCCGCCGGCCATCATCCGTACCCCGAACCACTCCCCCAGCGGCGCATATCCGGCGAAACGGATGATTCACCGACCCGCTCACCGCAGTGGCAACCCCGGCGGCAGCCTCTCCCCCGGTTATCGTGTGGTCCTTGATCGCGGACGTGCGGAGTCAGTGTGCAGAGAGCGGAAGAGCTGATCGACACCTCGCCGCCGGTGCGGCGCGCCTCCGGCGCGACCGCCCTGCTCCGGGGGCGCAACCGTTCCGCGACTCCCCTGATCGCCGTCGCCGCAGTCGCGGTTGCCGTGGCGGCGGCGCTGGCCCTGGGCGGCGGGAGCCGGCTCGCCCACCCGGGCGTCCAGGCCTGGCGGACGGTCAGCGTGGCCATCGTGATCCAGGCCCTTCCGTTCCTGCTGCTGGGCACGGCCGTGTCCGGCGCCATCAACGCCTTTGTGCCCGCCGACGCGTTCAGCCGGCTGCTCCCGAGGAAGCCGGCGCTCGCCGTCCCCGTCGCCGGCGCCGCCGGTGTGGTGCTGCCGGGGTGCGAATGCGCCTCCGTACCGGTGGCCGGAAGCCTGATCCGGCGCGGCGTCGCCCCGGCCGCCGCCCTGACGTTCCTGCTCTCGGCCCCGGCCGTGAATCCCGTGGTGCTCACCGCCACGGCCGTGGCCTTCCCCGGGAATCCCGGCATGGTGGCCGCCCGGCTCGTCGCCTCGCTCCTCACCTCGGTGATCATGGGATGGCTGTGGATCCGGCTCGGCCGCGCGGAATGGCTGCGCCTGCCGGCCCAGGGCGGCGGCCACACGGCCGGGAACAGCCGGTGGGAGGAGTTCCGGCTAGGATTCCAGCACGACTTCCTGCACGCGGGCGGATTCCTGGTGCTCGGGGCGATGGCGGCGGCGACCTTCAACGTCGTGGTACCGGGTTCGGTGCTGGACGCCTTCTCCGGATCGCCCTGGCTCTCCGTCCTCTTCCTCGCCGGGCTGGCGATCGTCCTCGCGGTCTGCTCCGAGGCGGACGCCTTCGTCGCCGCGTCGCTGACCGGCTTCTCCCCGACGGCCCGGCTGGCCTTCATGGTGGTGGGGCCGATGGTCGACCTCAAGCTCGTCGCCCTGCAGTCGGGCACCTTCGGGCGGGCCTTCGCCGTCCGGTTCTCCTCGGCCACGGCCCTCGTCGCCGTCGGATGCAGCGCGCTGACCGGCTGGTGGCTCCTGTGAAGCGGAACATCCAGGTGCTGCTGCTCCTGCTGTCGGGCGCCGGGCTCCTGCACATCGCGCTCTTCAGCGACATGTACCTGCGCTACGTGAAGGAGGGCCTGCGCGTCCCGCTGGTCCTCTCCGGTGTCCTGCTGGTGGCGCTGGGTCTGGTGGGGGCGGCGCGGGACGGCTTCCCGTTCGCCGGTCCGGGCACCGACGGCGCCGGGACCGGCGAGGAGGGGGACGCGGACGCCACTGACCACGGCCACGACCACCGCCGCGGGCCGCGGGTCGCCTGGCTGCTGTTCCTCCCGGCCCTCACCCTGCTGTTCTTCACCCCGCCCGCGCTCGGCTCGTACACGGCCGCCCGGGAGCGCGTCCCGGCCGCCGAGGAGCAGCAGCGCTTCCCCGCGCTGCCGCGCACCTCCCCCGTGCCGCTGGCCCTGTCGGATTTCCAGGCCCGGGCCCGCCAGGACACGGCGCGCAGCCTGGCGGACCGCCGGGTCCGGCTGACCGGCTTCGTCACCCCCGGCAAGGGCGAGGTCTGGTACCTCACCCGGCTCGTCCTGAGCTGCTGCGCCGCGGACTCCCGGTCCGTGAAGGTCGAGATGCGCGGCATGCCCGAGCCGCCGGCCGACTCCTGGGTGAGCGTGACGGGCACCTGGCACCCCTCCGGCACCCCGGGCAGGCCGTCGGCCGGAGCGGCCCTCGACGCGGACGACGTGGAGCACATCGCGCAGCCGGCCAACCCGTACATGGACTCCGTGCCCCGAATCTGAGCCCGGCCCCCGCCACCGAGGCCAACGTGCCGGTACCGGTACCGGCACGGTGGCCTCCCGCAAGCGGGCTCCCGCCGCGAACCGTCAGCGGATGGGAAGTCCGGAGAGCGTGCGGGCGATCACCAGGCGCTGGATCTCGCTGGTCCCCTCGAAGATCGTGTAAATGGCGGCGTCCCGGTGCATCCGCTCGACGGGGTACTCCCGGGTGAAGCCGTTGCCCCCGAAGATCTGGATCGCCTGGGCGGTGACCTCCTTGGCGGTCTCGCTGGCGAACAGCTTGGACATCGACCCCTCGGCGGAGGTGAACGCCTTGCCCGTGGTCGCCATCCAGGAGGCCCGCCACACCAGCAGCCGGGCCGCGTCGATCCGGGTGCGCATGTCGGCGAGCTGGAAGGCGACGCCCTGGTTGTCGATGATCGGCCGGCCGAACTGGGTGCGGGTCCGGGCGTACTCCAGGGCCTCCTCGTAGGCGGCCCGGGCGGTGCCCACGGCCATGGCCCCGACCGCGGGGCGGGACGCCTCGAAGGTGGCCATGGCCGCGTTCCGCAGCCGCTCGCCGCCACCGGCCGGCGCCGCCTCCCGGGCCCGCTCACGGGCCCGGGCCAGCCGCTCGTCCAGCTTCTCCTTGCCGCCGAGCAGGCAGTGGCCGGGGACCCGGACGTCCTCCAGGACGACCTCGGCCGTGTGCGAGGCGCGGATGCCGTGCTTCTTGAACTTCTGCCCCTGGGAGAGCCCGGGGGTGTCCGGCGGGACGATGAACGAGGCGTGCCCCCTGGAGCCGAGCTCCGGGTCGACGACCGCCACGACCACATGGACGTTGGCTATGCCGCCGTTGGTGGCCCAGGTCTTGATGCCGTTGATCACCCACTCGTCCTTGGCCGCGTCGTACACCGCTCGGGTGCGCATGGAGGCGACGTCCGAGCCCGCGTCCGGCTCGGAGGAGCAGAAGGCGGCGACCTTCACGTCGTCCGGTTCGCCGTACATCTGGGGGATCCAGGTGCCGACCTGCTCCTCGGTGCCGTTGGCCAGCACGCCGACCGCCGCCAGGCCGGTGCCGACGATGGACAGGGCGATCCCGGCGTCACCCCAGAAGAGCTCCTCCATCGCCATGGGGATGCCCAGGCCGGTCGGGTCGAAGTACTGCTGGGCGTAGAAGTCCAGCGAGTACAGGCCGATCTTGGCGGCCTCCTGGATCACCGGCCACGGCGTCTCCTCCCGTTCGTCCCACTCGGCCGCGGCCGGGCGGATAACATCCGCCGCAAATCCATGGACCCAGTCACGGACGGCCTTCTGGTCGTCGTTCAGCTCGAGCGAGAACTCGGGCATCGTCCCCTCCACCTGCCGGTTACTTGCGGTAACGTCAGTGTGTTACCGGCCAGTAAAGCCTGTCAACTCCCTGCTCCCGCTCCGACCTTCCGAGCAGGCAGGTGTTACGTTGCGCGGGTAGCGAGCGCACGGGCGGGGAGTACACGTGATGGAGACCAGTCAGCGGGACAGCCAGCAGCGAAGCGCGGACCAGCGGCGCAGGGAGCTGCTCGAGGCCGCCGACCGGGTGGTGCTCCGTGACGGGCCGGGTGCGTCCATGAACGCCATCGCCGCCGAGGCCGGCATCACCAAGCCGATCCTCTACCGGCACTTCGGCGACAAGGGCGGGCTGTACCGGGCGCTGGCCGTACGGCACACCGACGCCCTGCTCGACGGGCTCCGCGCCGCGCTGGACGCCCCGGCCGAGCGCCGCCAGCGGGTGGAGGCGACGCTGGACACCTATCTGGTGGCCATCGAGGCCCGGCCCCAGGTCTACCGGTTCCTCATGCACCCCGCCGACGACACCCAGACCGGTGACCAGGGCTTCGACGTCGGCCGGCACTCCGCTCCCCTGCTGCGCCGGCTCGGGGAGGAACTCGCCCAGGTCATCGCCGAACGCGTCGACCTCGGCCCGGAGAACGACGAGGCGGCCCGGGTCTGGGGCCACGGCATCGTCGGCATGATGCACGCGGCCGGGGACTGGTGGCTGCGCGAACGCCCGGTCTCCCGCGCCACGTTGGTACGGCATCTGGCCGACCTGCTCTGGGGGCGGCTGGCCGAGGCGGGCGACCGCCCCGGCGGCCCCGCCTTCTGACCCCGCCTCTCCTGACACCGGAGCGAACTCCCGGCCGGTCCACCGGAACTTCCGGTCCGTCCACCGGAACTCCCGGTCAGGAGGTGGCCGCTCCGTCCGCCCAGGGGGCGCGCCGGGCCGCACGCAGGGCGCGGCGGCGCCGCAGCCCGGCCAGCCGGTCCGTGAAGACCCCGCCGTCCAGGTGGTCCATCTCGTGCTGGAGGCAGCGGGCGAAGAAGCCGGTGCCCTCCACCCGCACGGCGGCGCCGGTGCGGTCCGTGCCCTCGACCACCACACGGTCCGGCCGCGGTGTGCCCGCCTCGATGCCCGGCAGCGAGAGACAGCCCTCGGGCCCGCGTACGGTGACGCCGTCCGCGGCGACCAGACGCGGGTTGACCACATGGCCGAGGTGCCGGCGGTCCTCGTCGTCGGGGCAGTCGTACACGAACACCCGCAGGGGCAGCCCGATCTGGTTCGCGGCCAGCCCGACGCCGCGGGCGGCGTACATCGTGGCGTACATGTCCTCGATGAGCTGGCCGAGCGCCCCGTCGAACGCGGTGACCTCCCGGCAGGGTGCATGGAGCACCGGGTCACCCAACAGCCGCATCGGCCGCACAAGTCCTGAACTACCGGGAATCACACTGTGTCGCACGCCCCAAGAGTACGGTCCGCCCCCTGAACGGCAGGTCGGCCGGGTGGCTGGGTTCGGGCCCGCGGGCGGATCTCGATAGGCTGATCTCCGACCGAAGTCTCCCGGCCGGATTCGGCGCGGAGGGGGCGTACTCACCGGAGGACCGGGGGCGGGCGCGGCGCCGGATGCAAGGAGGAACAAGGACGATGGCAGGCGAAGGCAACTCGGATCCGCTGTCGCCGCGGGCCAAACTGGCCGTGACGGCGGGCAGGGCGGCGGCCGCGGTGTCGCGGGCAGCGGGCCGCGGCAGCGGGTCGGTGATCGGCGGCAAGGTGGCGCTCAGGCTCGACCCCGATCTGCTGGCACGGCTGGCGGGGCACCTGGACGTGGTCCTGGTGTCGGCGACGAACGGCAAGACCACCACCACCCGGCTGATCGCCGAGGCGCTGCGGGCCAGCGGCCCGGTCGTCTCCAATGCGCTGGGCGCGAACATGCCGGCCGGCATCACCTCCGCGCTGGCCGGGGGCTCCGACGCCCGGTACGGCGTGATCGAGGTCGACGAGAAGTACCTCGCGGGTGTCGCGCGGGACGTCACGCCGAAGGCCATCGCCCTGCTGAACCTCTCCCGTGACCAGCTCGACCGGGCCGCGGAGACCCGCATGCTCGCCGAGAAGTGGCGGGAGGGCCTGTCCGGCACCAAGGCCACGGTGATCGCGAACTGCGACGACCCGCTGATCGTCTGGGCGGCCTCCTCGTCGCCGAACGTGGTCTGGGTCGCGGCCGGCCAGGAGTGGAAGGACGACGCCTGGTCCTGCCCGTCCTGCGGCGGGGTGCTGCAGCGGCCGGGCGACGACTGGGGCTGCGGCGAGTGCGGCTTCCGCCGTCCCGCCCCGAGCTGGGCGCTCAACGGCGACCACGTCCTGGACCCGCACGGTTCGGCCTGGCCGATCCACCTGCAGCTCCCGGGCCGGGCGAACAAGGCCAACGCGACCACCTCGGCGGCCGTCGCCGCCACCTTCGGGGTGCCCCCGCAGGTCGCGCTGGAGCGGATGTACCAGGTGCAGGCGGTCGCCGGCCGGTACGACGTCGTCGGTTTCCAGGGCCGTGAGCTGCGGCTGCTGCTGGCGAAGAACCCGGCCGGCTGGCTGGAGACGTTCTCGCTGATCGACCCGCCGCCGACCCCGGTGATCCTCTCGGTGAACGCGCGCGGCGCGGACGGCACCGACACCTCGTGGCTCTGGGACGTCGACTACACCCGGCTCGCCGGGCACCCGATCTTCGTTCTCGGCGACCGCAAGCTGGACCTCGCGGTCCGGCTGGAGGTCGCGGGCCTGGACTTCCGGGTCTGCGACAGCATCGACGAGGCGGTCTCGCTGGCCCCGCCCGGCCGGATCGAGGCGATCGCCAACTACACCGCCTTCCAGGACCTGCGCCGCCGCGTCGGCAACTGACCCCGGACCCGTAGAGGATTGTGAGCATGAGCGACAGCAGCCTGCGCCTGGTATGGATCTACCCGGACCTGCTGAGCACCTACGGCGACCAGGGGAACGCCCTGGTCGTCGAGCGCCGGGCACGGCAGCGCGGACTGGACGTGGCACGTGTGGACGTGCGCTCCGACCAGCCGCTGCCCACCTCGGGTGACATCTATCTGATCGGCGGCGGCGAGGACCGGCCGCAGCGGCTGGCCGCCGAGCGGCTGCGCCGGGACGGCGGCCTCAACCGCGCGGTCGCCAACGGCGCGATCGTCTTCTCGGTGTGCGCCGGCTACCAGATCCTGGGGCACGAGTTCATCAACGACCTCGGCGAGCGGGAGCAGGGCCTCGGCCTGCTCGACGTGGTGAGCACCCGCGGCGAGGGCGCCCGCTGCGTCGGTGATGTGCTCGCGGACATCGACGAGCGGCTCGGCCTGCCGCCGCTGACCGGCTTCGAGAACCACCAGGGCGTCACGCACCTCGGCCCCACCGCACGGCCGCTCTCCCGGGTCCGGTTCGGCAACGGCAACGGCACGGGCGACGGCTTCGAGGGCGCATACAACGACACCGTCTTCGGCACCTACATGCACGGCCCCGTGCTGGCCCGCAACCCGCTCATCGCGGACCTGCTGCTGAAGCTCGCGCTGGACGTGAACGCGCTGCCGCCGGTCGACGACCGCTGGTACGAGGCGCTGCGCACCGAGCGCATCGCCGCGGCCACCCAGCCGGCCTGACCGGCCGGCTCCGCCCGACCGCCCACCAGGCGGACAGGTGTGTCCCCGCCTCCCGGCGCTTGTAGGGTGGCGGGGATCCATCCGGACGACGGGGTCCGGCCGTCCGGACCCTTTGCAGAGGTATTTCGAGCAATGCGCATTGGTGTGCTCACCTCCGGTGGCGACTGCCCCGGTCTGAACGCCGTCATCCGCTCCGTCGTGCACCGCGCCGTGGCCGACCACGGTGACGAGGTCATCGGCTTCCACGACGGGTGGAAGGGCCTGCTGGAGTGCGATTACCGCAAGCTGGACCTCGATGCCGTCGGCGGCATCCTGGCCCGCGGCGGCACCATCCTCGGATCGTCCCGGGTACAGCCCGCGCACCTGCGCGACGGGGTGGAGCGCGCCCGGGGCCATGTGGCCGAGCTCGGTCTGGACGCGATCATTCCGATCGGCGGCGAGGGCACCCTCAAGGCGGCCCGGCTGCTCTCCGACGCCGGTCTGCCGATCGTCGGGGTCCCGAAGACCATCGACAACGACATCGCGTCGACCGATGTGACCTTCGGCTTCGACACGGCGGTGGGTGTCGCGACCGAGGCCCTGGACCGGCTGAAGACGACGGCCGAGTCCCACCAGCGGGTGCTCATCGTCGAGGTCATGGGCCGGCACACCGGGTGGATCGCGCTGCACTCGGGCATGGCCGCGGGCGCCCACGCGATCGTCGTGCCGGAACGCCCCTTCGACATCCACGAGTTGGCCGAGGTCGTCGGCGCGCGTTTCTCGGCGGGCAAGAAGTTCGCCATCGTGGTCGTCGCGGAGGGCGCGAAGCCCCGCGAGGGCTCCATGGAGTGGGACGAGGGCGGCAAGGACGTCTACGGGCACGAGCGGTTCGCCGGTGTCGCCCGGCAGCTCTCCGTCGAGCTGGAGGAGCGCCTCGGCAAGGAGGCCCGCCCGGTGATCCTCGGCCATGTGCAGCGCGGCGGCACGCCCACCGCGTACGACCGGGTGCTCGCCACCCGCTTCGGCTGGCACGCGGTGGAGGCCGTGCACCGCGGCGAGTTCGGGACGCTGACGGCGCTGCGCGGGACGGACATCACGCTGGTGCCGCTGGCCGAGGCCGTGGAGACGCTGAAGACGGTGCCGGCCGAGCGCTACACCGAGGCCGAGTGCGTGCTCTGACCTGACGCGCCGCCCACCCGGAGACCGGCCGGACCGGTCCGGGACACCGCGGAGCTGCCCCCGGCCGGAGCCCCGGCCGGGGGCAGCTCTAGTCTGGAGCGGAACATTCGGGTGCGAATCAGGAGCGAGTGGATGGATCACGGCGGGCACGGCATGACGATGGATCTGCCGCCGTTCACGCTGGGGCGGGGTCTGGAGTTCACGGGAGAGCCGTTCTTCCTGATCGGCTCCGTGGTGGCACTGGGGCTGTACGGCTGGGCCGTCGTCCGGCTGCGGCAGCGCGGCGACCACTGGCCGGTGAGCCGCACGGTCGCCTTCGTGACCGGGGTGCTGACGGTCGCGCTCGTCATGTGCACCGCGCTGAACGAGTACGGCATGGTCATGTTCAGCGTGCACATGGTCCAGCACATGGTGATCAGCATGCTGTCGCCGATCCTGCTGCTGCTCGGCGCTCCGATGACGCTCACGCTGCGGGCGCTGCCGTCCGCGGGCCGGGGCCGTACGGGGCCGCGGGAGCTGGTGGTGGCGCTGCTGCACAGCCGCTACATGCGGATCATCACGCACCCGGCGTTCACGATCCCGCTGTTCATCGCGAGCCTGTACGCCCTCTACTTCACCCCGCTCTTCGACTTCCTCATGGGCAGCAAGGCCGGGCACATCGCGATGATGGTGCACTTCCTGGCGGTGGGGCTGGTCTTCTTCTGGCCGATCATGGGCGTGGACCCGGGGCCGCACCGGCCCGGCTATGTGATGCGGATGCTGGAGCTGTTCTCCGGCATGCCGTTCCACGCGTTCTTCGGCATCGCGCTGATGATGGCCACCGAGCCCATGGTGTCGACCTACGCCCATCCGCCGTCCTCGCTGGGGCTGGATGCGCTGTCCGACCAGAACGCGGCGGGCGGCATCGCCTGGGCGTTCAGCGAGATCCCGTCGGTGATCGTGCTGGTGGCCCTGGTCTTCCAGTGGTACCGGTCCGAGCAGCGGCAGGCACGGCGCACGGACCGGGCGGCCGAGCGGGACGGTGACAAGGAGCTGGAGGCGTACAACGCCTACCTCGCCTCGCTGCAGGCCCGCGGCCGGTGACGGTGCGGCGGGGCCATGCGGCGGGGTCGGTAGGGTCGGGGCCCGTACGTCTGGGTCCGTAGGTCTGGGTCCGTGCGGCGCCGGGGCCGGTGGCACCCGGGTGCGTGGGCCGATGCCACGCGTACGCCGGGCTGCCGCGCCCCGCTGACCGGCCGTGCCCGTGACCGGGCGGTAGCGGGAGGAGCCGCCCCGGGGGGACGATGGACTCCTGGGTACCGCCCGGGGCGGAGCGCCGCCCCCGGCCGGGCCCGGGAGGAGGCTGCGGGATGCCCGGATCTGCGAAGGCGATGGCGGGGTGCACGGTGGGCGGCCTGGTGCTGGTGACCGCGTACACCGTGGCACTGGGCGGCAACGGCTGGCTCTGGTTCGCGTGGGTGGTGCTCGGTCTGGTCACCCTGGGCGTTCTGGCCACGAGCGGCACACGCCGCGTCTGACCTGGGCCCTCTCGCTCCCCACCACCGGTGGCCTCGCCGCGGGGGCGGACCGGCGTCGGCCGGCCCGCCTCGTTCAGCTCTGGTGGGAGGCGGTGCGGTAGCGGCTGCGGAATTCGGCGAGCAGTTCGTCGGTGACCTCGGCACCGGCGGCCACCGCCGCGTGCACGTCACGGAAGTAGCCCTCGTACCCGGCGGGCGTGTAGAGACAGAGGGCGCGGCACGTTTCCGTACCGGCGTTCCGGAAGCCGTGCGGGGTGCCGCGGACGGCCGCCAGGAGATGGCCCGGCCCGACGGTCACCTCCCCGTCGCCGTTGTGGAGGGTCAGCTCGCCCTCGAGAACGTAGAAGTATTCGTCGTGCCCGGAATGGACATGGGGCCGGGCGCCGAGCACCCCCGGGGCGAGGGTGAACTCCTCGAACGAGAACTGTCCTCCGGTGTGTTCGGCGGTCAGCCGGAAGAAATGCTGCACTCCCGCCACGTCGATGAGTTCACCGTCCTCGGGGCGGCGTAACAGGGCGCGGGCATCGGAAGAACTCTGCGACTCGGTCATGTCCGCATCCTCGCAGAGGCATTCGGCAGGATCCCCGGAAATGCGACACAGATCACGTACGGACGGACCGCGATACGGCACCACCGCACCGGAACACCGATTTCCGTTCACGAAAAGGGAGTTCACGGCTCCGGTAGTCTCGTCCGGGTGCGGCCACCCGCAATTCCTGGCGGAGTGCGGGGCGGCCGGAGTCCGGCCCGGCCCGCTTCCGGGTACGCGGGCCGAGCCTCCCTGCCGGAGGGCGGGCCGTCCGGATCACCAGTGCGCGGGGCGGTTGAGTCGCGAGGGCAGCCGGGTCCGGTCGTCGCCTCTGGCCGCCTGGAGCTGGGGCTGCGTGAGGAAGAGACTCCCGGTGAGGTCGGCGCCGCGCAGATCGGCGTCCCGGAAGTCCGCGCCGATGACGTCCGCGGTCCGCAGATCGGCCTTCCGCAGGTCGGCCGCGATCAGCAGGGCTCCCCGCAGGTTGGCACCCCGCAGATCCGCTCCGCGCAGATCGGCTCCGACGAGATCGGCGCCCCGGTGGTTCCGCCGTCGGCCGGGGACGCCGGCCCGCACCAGTTCGCCGGCGCGCAGCAGCAACTCGCTGACCTCCCCGCGGAGGGCCGGCACATCGGCCGCCAGGACCGCCTCGGCGCTGCCGCGGGCGAGTCCGTCGAGGGTGCGCAGGGCGCGCCGGAGGTCGGCGTGCAGGGGGCGGGCCCGGGGCAGGGACAGGGCCTCGGTCAGATAGTGGAGCAGCTCGTGGAGCTGCCGCATCACGGGGAACACGGCGAACATCTGCGGAGCGAGACCGGGAGCCTGCCGCCAGTCCTGACCGCCGAAGGTCTCCTGGGAGACCCGCTGTCCCGCGCCGAAGCAGTCGAAGACGGTGCAGCCGGAGAAGCCCCGGTCGCGCAGGTCGGCGTGGATACCGCAGCGGAAGTCCCGCTGGAGGTTGCCGCAGGGCCGCCCGGCGGCCTTGTCGACGGCGAAGTCGGCCGAGGCGGCGAAGGGCAGCGCGACGCAGCACAGCCCGAAGCACGCTCCGCAGTCGGCGCGGAGGGCGGCGGGGTCCACTCCGGTACGGTGAGTGGATTTCTGACGGGACAACAGGACCTCTTCCAACGCTGGGCGGTCACCGGCCGACGACGTATTCGGCAACGGCCGCCATTCTCCTCGATCACCACGCCTCTCCGGCACGGATTTTCCCGCCCGGATCCCCGGGCCCTTCCCGGCGGACCGGGCCAGGGCCGGCGGGCTCTGCCGGTCGTCCACCTGTCGCACCCGGCGCATCCCGTGGCGGCACGGTCGTTTGCGGCTCGCGGCGGGGCCGCTCAGGGCGTACGCCTGGAGCGCGCGCCCGGCCTTCCCCGCGCTGCTGACAATCGGCCACCCCAGCCATAACGTCGTGACGTGCCGTCGGCCGGGGGCCGTCCCTGCCGCTGCGGTCCGGGATCGAGGAAGCCGACGGCTCGGCATCGGTACGCCGCGCACGGCACAGGGGGAGTTGTGGGCGCCCACGCACGTCGACGGCAGTCCATCGAGGGTCGGGCCGGACTTTTCGGGGTCGGCAGCGATCGACGAACGACACGAAGACGCATCCCCCTGGACGATGTTCCCTTCGGGAAGCGCACGTTGCTCGCCGTGGTCCGAGCAGAGCAGCTTCCGGAAGGCCGGAGGGCAACCCTGCTGACGGCACATCGCATGCCGCCCCGGCGGACTCTCACCGGGACGGACGGCGTGCTGATTGCCGGTGCCCGGGGAATCCGGACTGCCATCGCCGACAGCCGCAGGAGAACTCGCCGACAGGCTCTGGGAATCCTGCCGGTCACTCAGGATGAGGCGGGCGTCTTCACCTACCCTGACGGACACCCCAGCCTCGGCACGGTGTACGCGGTTCATCCCTATGCGCACGACACCTACTATCCGCTGACCGACGTTCACGGATACCTGCTCAGAGCATGGGTTCAGGATCTGGCGGACCTGCTTCGCGCGGCAGGTGCAGGGTGCCTTCTCATCCAGGCGGCGGACACCGCCGGCCGGCAGGAGCTCCGCTCGGCCCTCGGCCTGCCCCTGGTCACGGAATCGGGCCTCCCCCCGGGGCGGCCCGACGTCGGCCTCTCGGCCACCCGGCAGCAGCGGGTGGAGGTGGCGTACCGGTGGAAGAGGCAGGGGCCGCCTTGCGTCGATGGCACGGCCAGTCCGCTGTCGCACCCCCTGCTGTCCACGGAACCCTTGATTCTGGACATCGTGCGGACCCTGTTCGACGGAACGGCGACCGAGGCTTCCGCGACCCTCCGGTCGAGCGGCGATTTCGGCTACACGCCCGCACTGGTGTCGAGCATTGAGGGGCAGGGCTTCGAGGTGGGCGGTGCCTTCCGCCGGCATGTGGCGACTCGGCTCGTCGTCCGTGCGGCTCGGGACCCGGAGGGCTTCGCACTGGACGCATAGGAGGAAGCTCAGGGATTCCGTGCACCGCTGCACGGTTGGGTGCAGCCCGCGTCACCTGATCCGGTGCACCGCCGCTCGCCCACGAGGGGGCTCCGGTGCTGACCCGTCATCCCGCCCGGATGAGGAACCGCTGGTCGGCCGCGCCGGTGCATCCTTCCTGGGTCGCCTCGGCCCCCTCGGTGGTGTCGTTGTCGACGATGCCGATGCACCGGCTGCTGTGGTCCGGGCGCAGCCGGAAGCCTGCGGTGCCGCCGGTGGCGGTGGGCTCCAGACGGAACAGGGTGGCCCGGGCACAGTTGTCCCGGGGTTCGAGCATGTTCCTGACCGGGCCGGCGCTCATGACCGTCAGGCACCCTTTCCCCAGTTGCGGATGGTGCCACTGGATGCGATAGAGGCCCTCGCCGGCGGGTTCGAGGTAGGTGCGGGGCACGGTGGCCCGGGCGCAGGGGAGCTGGACGGCGACGGCGCTGGGGTAGGCGGCGTCCCGGTCGCGTCCGTCGGTCAGGCAGAGGCCGGGCGTACGGGCGGGGCGGATGGTGACCCAGCCGTCGGCGGGGGCCCGGGGCGTGGTGGGCGTCGTGGGTCCGGTGGGCTTGGTGGCCGCGGCACCCGGTGTGCTCGGTTCCCCGGAGCTGTCGTGGAGGAGGACCCAGGCGGCCAAGGCGGTGAGCAGGACCGCAAGGGCGGTGGCGAGCGCGACCGTGCGGCTCCTGACGCGGCCCGACCGCGGGGCCAGGGGCTCCGCAAGCTCTGCGAGCTCCGTGGGCTCCGTGGGCTCCGTGAGCTGCTGGGTCTGCGGTTGCGGCTCGGGCCCGGGCGCCGCGGCCGGCTCGGCAGCGGTCTCCGCGGCGATCCGGTCTCTGGCCTCCAGCCAGGCGCCGACCCGCTCCCCGTCCCCGCAGGCGCGGACGAAGGCGGCCAGCACGTCGGGGCGGGGCAGGCTCGTCCGTCGGAGGATGTCGGCCAGTGTGCTGCGCGCCAGCACGTCGCCTTTGCGGGTGGCCCGCTCCTCCAGTTCCCGGTAGGTCAGTCCCGAACGGTCCTTGAGCCGGCGCATCAACAGGACGAAGCCGGCGGCGTCCTGGGCTTCGAACGGTGACAACTCCCCCGGGTGCCCCATGGAACGCCATCCTGCTACGGCCGTGGCAGGGGGAACAACGGCGGATCCCGCCATGTCCTCGTTGTCGGGTCACGACCCGGGCAAGGTCGTGACCCGCACGGACGGTACGGGCCTGCCCGGGACGGCCGGTTGCCGCAGCTCGTGCCCACCGCCCCGTCGACGTCACGACGGCGCCTCTCGTCCGGGGCAGCGTCCAGGGGCGAATCCCCCCATCGCGCTCCGGGTGTTCCGGACGCCGAGCCGAAGACGGCGGTTGCGCCCCGGCCTCACCGCCGTGGCAGCAGTGCCGCCGCGCCCAGCGTCGTGGCTACCAGCAGGCAGGCGGCGAACAGGAAGCTCGCCCGCATCCCCGCCACGAAGTCCCCCGGGAGGAGCGCTCCGAAGACGGCGATGCTGATCGCTCCGCCCGTCTGGCGGCTGGTATTGAGCAGCGCTGCTGCCGTCCCTGCCCGCTCGGCAGCGACGCTGTCGAGTACCAGGGAGGTCAGCGCCGGCATGGCGATGGAGCCGCCGACGCCCAGCGGGATCATCAGCAGGGCCGTCAGCCACGCGGCCGTACCGGTGTCGACGCCGAGCAGAACGCCGCAGCCCAGCGCCGCGGTCAGCAGCCCCGCGACGATCACCGTCCGCGGCCCGAAGCGGGAAACCGCCCGCGGCGAGGCGTAGTTGAAGCTTGCGGTGATCACCGCCATCGGCACGAACATCAGCCCGGCCGACAGCGTCGACTGCCCCCGTTGATCCTGGAAGAAGAGGCTCAGTACGAACACTCCACCGTAGAAGGCGGCGTTGAGGGCGAAGCCCGCGATGACCGGCACGGTGACCCCGCGCCGCCGGAACAGCTCCAGCGGCAGCATCGGCGTGCGTCGTCGCGCCTCAACGGCCACGAAGCCGGCCCCGGAAACCACCGCGACTCCAGCGGCGACGAGCACCGTGCCGGTGAGCCCGGCGTGCCCGCCCTCGATCACCGCGAAGGTCAGGGAGGCGAGCGCCGACACCGCGATCAGCTGCCCCGGCACGTCGAACACAGCCGACTGGCGCGGGGACCGCGCCGCCCGCAGCAGGAACAGGAGACCGGCGAGCCCAGCGGGCGCGTTGAGGCAGAACACGGCGCGCCAGCTCCACTCCGTGGTGACCAGCCCGCCCAGGACGGGCCCGGCAGCGATGGCCACCGCACCGCCGACCGTCCACAGGGCGATGCCACGCGCCCGGGCGCCCGGCTCGGGGAACGCCTGTCGGATCAACGCCAGCGAGGAGGGCACCATCACCGCTGCCGCGCTTCCCTGCACCACGCGCGCCGCCGTCAGCACCCCGAGCGTCGGGGCCGCCCCGCAGGCCAACGAGGCGAGGACGAACGCGCCGAGCCCCCAGGCGTAGGCGCGTCGCGCGCCGACGGCGTCCGAGAGCGCACCGGCGGACAGCATCAGCGCGGCGAACATCAGGGTGTAGCTGTCGGCCACCCACTGGAGGCCGGACAGCGAGCCACCGAGGTCCTCCCGCACAGCGGGCAGCGCGATGTTGACACCGGAGACGTCGACCGTGATCACGAAGAAGCCGAGGACCGCGGCGGCCAGAGCCGCGACCGCGGAGCCCGGCCGTTCCCGCTCGTCCCGGGTGCCGGCCCCCGCCTCGGCTCCCGCGCCTGCCCCGTACTGCGTCACGCTCATGGTGCACTGCTCCTCACTGTTCGCGTGGCCGGATGCGGAGAACAGCGTGCTCGGCGCGTGCGGGCCTCCGGCAGGCCGAGCGGTACGGGGGAGCACTGTTCCGGGCCCTGACACGGCCTCCCTGCCCGGTCGGCCCTTTGCGATAGTGGACGGATGAGCGAAGGTACGGAACTGGGCCGCTTCCTCCGCGCGCGCCGTGGGCAGATCCGCCCGGAGGACGTGGGGCTGCCCATCGGCACCGGCATCCGCCGTACTCCGGGACTGCGCCGCGAGGAGCTGGCGACGCTGGCGGGAGTCAGCATCGACTACTACACACGGCTGGAGCGCGGTCGCGAGACCCGGCCTTCACCCGCCGTCGTCACCGCGCTCGGGGAGGCGCTCCGGCTCTCGGACGACGCGCTGCACCGGCTGCACGAGCTGGTGTCGCTCGCGGCGGGCCAGGTGCCGGCGCCGTCCCCGGGCCCGGCGCGTGCGGTGCGCGAGTCGGTCCGCGCCCTGCTCGAGACGCTGCGTCCGTCACCGGCGTACGTCGTCAGCCGCACCAACGACCTGCTGGCCGCCAACCGGCCCGGCCTGCGCCTCTTCCCCGGCATCACGGACTGGCCGCGGGAGCTCCGCAACACCACGCGCTACATGTTCCTGCATCCCATGGGCCGCACGCTGTACCGGGACTGGGAGAAGATGGCAGCCCACAGCACGGCCCACCTGCGGGCGATCGCGGGCGCCGACCCGGACGCGCCGGAGCTGGCCCGGCTGGTCGGTGAACTCATGCTGAAGAGCCCGGAGTTCGCCCGGTTGTGGGACCGGTACGACGTACGGGCAGGCGGTGGCGGCCGGAAGCATTTCCAGCACCCGGAGGTCGGCTCGATGCACCTCACCTTCGAGGTGATGGCGATCCTCCGCACCGACGGCCAACGCCTCGTCACCTACCAGGCCCGGCCCGGCACCCCGGACCACGACGCGATGCTGCTGCTGGACATGGCCAGCCCCGAGGATGCGGCGCTCCGCGAACGGACCGAGCGGTAGCCGGCCCGGGTCGCCGGAATGCACACTCCTGCTCGCCCGGGCGGGGGGGCGAGCGGCCACCGCCGAGTCGGTACGGCGCGGCACGCCGCCACCGGAGAAACGGCGCTGGATGGCATCGTCTACTAACGGATCACCACAACCCGTAGTTAGAATCCTCACCTGACAAGCCATCATCAATTTCAGCAATGAATCGGCATGCGCTCCGATCAGCGATGGTTGAAGGCGGCGATAATTGCACACAGAATGACCAACCCCGCAACACCGGTTGACCTGGCAAACACAGCCCCGGAGCCGATCCGGTACAGTTGGGAGCGAACCTGTGTTCTATTACGTGCTCAAATACGTGATCCTCGGACCGTTGTTGCGACTGCTGTTCCGGCCACGGATCGAAGGTCTCGAGCACGTACCCGAGGAAGGGGCGGCGATCGTCGCCGGCAATCATCTGTCCTTCTCGGACCACTTTCTGATGCCCGCGATTCTGCGCCGCCGGATCACCTTTCTCGCGAAGGCGGAATACTTCACCGGGCCGGGACTCAAGGGACGACTGACGGCCGCCTTCTTCCGCAGCGCCGGGCAGATCCCCGTCGACCGCTCGGGCGGCAAGGCGGGCCAGAACGCCATCCGGGAAGGACTGGGTGTACTGCGCAAGGACGAATTGCTCGGCATCTATCCCGAGGGCACCCGGTCGCACGACGGACGGCTCTACAAGGGCCGGGTCGGGGTCGCGTCCATGGCGGTCCAGGCGCAGGTCCCGGTGGTGCCCTGCGCCATGGTCGGCACGTTCGAGATCCAGCCGCCCGGCCGGGTGCTGCCGCGGATCAAGCGGGTGACGATCCGGTTCGGCGAACCGATGGAGTTCTCCCGGTACGCCGGGATGGCCGACGAACGCGCCGCCCTCCGAGCGGTCACCGACGAGATCATGTACGAGATCCTCCGGCTGTCCGGCCAGGAGTACGTCGACCGGTACGCCACCGAGGTGAAGGCCGAGCTGAAGGCCGGGACGGCCGAACAGCACCGGCACCGGCTCGTGCACTGACGCGAAGGCCCACACCGGGCCACGGACACGGATGAGGGGACGACCCGGAGATCCGGGCCGTCCCCTCAGTGCTGCGCGGTCGTGCGGTCAGCGCACGGTGGGCAGATCCGCCGCCTTGGCGGCGGTCTTGGCAGCGGCCTTCGCCTCGGCGGGCTTCGGCGTGGCGTGCGGGTCGCACGTCACGTCGCTACGGCCGAGCGTGCCCTTGAGCAGGTAGTCGTCCACCCGCTCGTTGATGCACGGGTTGACCAGGCCGGTGACGCCGTGCGAACCGGCGTTCCGCTCGGTGATCAGCCGCGAGCCCTTGAGCCGCTTGTGCAGCTCGACGGCGCCGTCGTACGGCGTGGCGGCGTCACGGGCGGACTGCACGATGAGCACCTTGGTCGCGCCCTTGCCGGTGCCGACGTTCAGCGGGGTGCGCTGCGGAGCGCCCCACGTGGCGCACGGCAGGTTCATCCAGGCGTTGGACCAGGTGAGGAAGGGGTAGTCCCGGTGCAGCCGGGTGTTGTCCCGGTTCCACTTCTTCCAGCTGGTGGGCCACTTGGCGTCGGCGCACTCGACGGCGGTGTAGACGGCGTTGCCGTTCTCCGCGGAGATGTTGCCCGCGGTGTCGGACAGGTCCGGGCCGGCCGCCTCGACGAGAGCCTTCTCGTCACCGGCGAGGTACTTGCTCCACACCCCGGCGACCTGGGACCAGGACGAGTCGTAGTACGGCGCGCTCTGGAAGAAGCCGAGCAGCTCGGCCGGGCCGACGACCCCGCCGATCGGGTTCTTCTTCGCCTTGGCGCGGAGCTTCTCCCACTGCTTCTGGACCTTCTGCGGCGTGTTGCCGATGTGGTAGGCGGCGTCGTTCTTGGCCACCCACGCCTTCCAGTCGTCCCAGCGCATCTCGAAGGCGACGTCCTGGTCCAGGTTGGCCTGGTACCAGATCTTCTCGCGCGACGGGTTGACCACACTGTCGACGATCATGCGGCGGGTGTGCTTCGGGAACAGCGTGGCGTACACGCCGCCCAGGTAGGTGCCGTACGAGACGCCGAGGTAGTTGAGCTTCTTCTCGCCGAGCGCGGCACGGATGACGTCCATGTCGCGTGCGGTGTTGGGCGTGGTCATGTGCGGGAGCATCGTCCGGCTGCGCTTCTTGCAGCCGTCCGCGTAGTCCTTGGCCAGCTTGCGCTGGACGCGCTTGTCGGCCTCGCTGTCGGGCACCGGGTCCAGCTTGGGCGCCTTCACGAACTCCTGGGGGTCGACGCAGGAGATGGGCGTGGAACGGCCGACACCGCGCGGGTCGAAGCCCACGAAGTCGTACGCCTTGGAGGTCTTGGTCCACAGCGGGTTCTTGCTCGTGACCCGGAGCGGGAACCTCATTCCGGAGCCACCGGGGCCACCCGGGTTGTAGATCAGGGCGCCCTGGCGCTCCCCGGCCGTGCCGGTGTTGCCTATGCGGTCCACCGCGATCTTGATCGTGCGGCCGTTCGGCTTGGCGTAGTCGAGCGGAACGCTCACGTAGCCGCACTGGATGGGCTTGGGAAGGCTCCAGTCCGCAGGACAGTCCTTCCAGTCGATGCCCTGCTGCGCGGCGCGGGCCGCGGCGGCCCGGACACCCCGGGCCTCGGCGTTGCCGCCGTTGTTCTGCTGTGCGTCGGCGCTGGCGCTGGGGGCGGTCATGGCCCCGACGATCAGCGTTCCCGCTATCAGAGTGCCGGCCGAGCCGAGCACTGCTGTGCGTCTCACGTTGTTTTCCCCCTGCTGGGTACGCCACCTGGGGCGGCGGTGATCACAGAGCTTGCAGGAGGATCCTTCCGTCTCCGCCCGGTGGTGCGATAGATCGTGCGACCGAATCTTTACCAAGACGTCAACTTCCGTCCCTCCGCATCCCTTACCAGGGCATCCACAGGACCGGGCCCGGACGGGGCACCCCGCCCGGCCGGAGGGCGCCCTCGGGAAACGCCGGCCCGCCGTCCCCGGTACCGCCGCGGACAGGCAGCCGGCTCCGCTCACCCGGGGCCGGGCAGCGCGGAGTCGAGCATCCGCCGCAGCCGCAGCGCGTCCGGCGCCAGCGCGGTGGCCAGGACCGCGGGACCGGGGAGCGGGGTGACGGCCCCTTCGCCGTCCGCCGGTCCGTTACCGAGACACCGGACCTCGGGGACGTCGTCCTCGAAGGCCGGGTCGACGACGAGGAGTTGGCCGACCGCCCGGTGGGTGTCCAGGACGGCCGGGGTGTCCCAGCCGGGGGCCCCGGGACCGTAGGACGTCTCCTGGTCGAGCAGCAGCCGGTCGCCATGGCGCACGGTGAGCCGGGTGACGAGCCGGCCCGGTCGCTCGCCGGAGCGGCCGAGCACCTGTTCCTCGCGCAGCACCAAGCGGGCCGTCGGAGCCAGCCGGACGCGGGTGGTGAGGAGCAGATCACTGCCGGCGGCGGAGATCAACGGCTCGGGGAGCCAGTGCAGTTCGGCCCCCTCCCCCACCCATACGTCGACGTCGTACGTCGCGGGCCCCGCGGCGCGGCCGGGCAGGGCGACGGTGGCCGCGGCCGCGGTCACCCGCAGCGCCGCCCCCGGTTCCACGGCCACGTCGAGACGGATCCGGTCCCCGCCCAGCGGCGCGCTCATGGCACCGATGACACAGACACCGGCAGCGGATCCCGGGGCCCGGACCCGGCGGAGGGCGAGCGGGCCGTCCCCGTCGAGAACAGGGAGGGCCGTGCCGCCGCGCCCGTCCGGAGCGGCGGTGATCCGGGCGGCGGCCCGGACGGCGGCACCGCTCGCCCGCGAGGCGGGCGCCTGTGCTCCGTTCACCGGTGAACCGCCCACTCGGTCCCCGCTGTTACCGCGTCCGCTCATACGGGTTCCGCGAGCCACGCGGCGCGGCGCTCCCGCACCCAGTCGGCGATCGGCTCGACGCCGTTCTCGGCGACGAGCGAAGTCATCACGACCGGCAGGTCGCCGCGCTGCTCGGCGGCGTCCCGGGCCATGCGGTCCAGGTCGGAGCCCACGTAGGGGGCGAGGTCGGTCTTGTTGACGACGAGCAGGTCGGCGGTGGTGACGCCCGGTCCGCCCTTGCGCGGGATGTCGTCGCCACCAGCGACGTCGATGACGAAGATCTGGGCGTCGACCAGTCCCTTGGAGAACGTGGCCGTCAGGTTGTCGCCACCGGATTCGATGAGGACGAGGTCGAGCCCGCCCGCGGGGGCGATGGCCTCCTCCAGCTCCTCGACGGCTTCGAGGTTGGCGGAGATGTCGTCGCGGATGGCGGTGTGCGGACAGGCTCCGGTCTCGACCGCGGTGATGCGATCGGAGGGCAGGACGGCGTTGCGCAGCAGGAACGCCGCGTCTTCACGGGTGTAGATGTCGTTGGTGACGACGGCGACGGAGAGTTCGTCGCGCAGGGCGCGGCAGAGCGCGGCGACCGTGGCGGTCTTGCCGGAGCCGACCGGTCCGCCGAGGCCGACGCGCAGCGCACGGCGGGTGCCGTCGGGCCGCACGGCGTCGGGCGCACTCCAGGTGTGCCGCTCGGGAAAGGCTTCCGGGTGATCCAGGTGCATGTCGGCTCCAGTGGTTCGGGATCGCGGGGCGGAGATTCCGGTTATGAGGCGAAGAGACGTACGGGCCAGCCGGCGTGCCGCTCGGCGGCGATGTCGAGGAGCGGCGCGGATGCCGCGGGGAGGGCGTCCACGCCCTCGTGGAGGGCCTGTTGGGCAGCGAGGGCGGCCTGCCCGGCGACACGGTCGAGCGCGGGTGCGAGCCGGGCCAGGACCGCGGCGGCCTGGAACGGGTCGAGACCGAGCAGCCGCACCGCGGCGGTGGCCGGGGCACTGACGGATTCGTATGCGGCGGCGTGCGCGGCGTCGAGCGGTGTCAGCCCCGCGGCGCGGGCGGCCAGGCCGAGAACGACGGGCTGGTGCACCCCGCGCGGCCGGGCGGCGGCCAGGGCGTCGAGCTCCGGGGAGGGCCAGACGGCCCGCGCCGCCCGCATCATCTGGCGCCCGAGCCGCCGCGCGGTGACACGGAGAGCGGGTGAGGGGGTACGGGCGTCGGCGGCCTCGTCCAGCAGGACCGGGTCGAGGCCCGTGGCCGCCGCGGCGGCGAGCGCGGCGGCCACCAGCCCCGCGGTGTGCAGCCGGCCGCGGCAGAAGTCGCTCAGGGTCCCGGCGTCGCGGATGCGGCCCGCGTCCACGGCGGCCTCCGCTCCCCCGGAGTGGGCGTGTCCGCCCGCGGGGAACCGCCCGTCGGCGAGCACCAGCAACGCCGCACGGCCCGCGGGCGGCACGGCCCCGTCCGGGGCGCCGGCGGCCGCTGGGGCGCTGCGGCTCGCGGTGACCGGGCCGTCAGGCGATTCCCTGGGGTCGGCGAGGGGCCCGCCGGGGCCGGGCGCGGTGCCGCTGGTGCCGGACGCGGGCGGCGGGCCGGCGGTCGGCGCGGAGTCCACCGTGACGCCGGTGGCGGCCTGCCGTACCGGCCGGCCGAGGGGGGTGCTCATCGTGCGGGCCGCCCGTTTCAGAGGTTTCAGAGATTTCAGAAGAGGAAGTACCGCTGGGCCATGGGCAGTTCCTCCGCGGGCTCCGGTTCGACGGCCGTGCCGTCGATGGTGACCGTGAAGGTGTCCGGGTCGACGACGACCTGCGGGCGCGCGTCGTTCTCCCGCATGTCGGCCTTGCCGACGCCCCGGGTGCTGCTGATGGCGGCGAACCGTTTGTCCAGACCGAGCCGTTCGGGCAGCCCGTCCTCGAGTGCCGCGGGAGCCACGAAGTTGACGGAGTTGGCCGCCGGTGCCCGGCCGGTGGCCCCGAACATCGGGCGGGGCATCACCGGCTGCGGGGTGGGGATGGAGGCATTGGCGTCACCCATCTGCGCACAGGCGATCTGCCCGCCCTTGAGCACCAGCCGGGGTTTGACGCCGAAGAACGCCGGGTCCCAGAGCACCAGATCGGCGAGCTTGCCGGTCTCCACGGACCCGATCTCGCCGTCCAGGCCCTGGGCGACGGCGGGGTTGATGGTGTACTTCGCCACGTAGCGCCGGGCGCGGTGGTTGTCCGCGCGGCCGTCCCCGGGCAGAGCTCCCCGCCGCTTCTTCATGACATGGGCGGTCTGCCAGGTGCGGAGCACCACTTCGCCGATGCGCCCCATGGCCTGGGAGTCGGAGGAGATGATCGAGATCGCTCCGAGGTCGTGCAGCACGTCCTCGGCGGCGATGGTGCTGGGCCGGATGCGGGATTCGGCGAAGGCCAGGTCCTCCGGCACCGCCGGGTTGAGGTGATGGCACACCATCAGCATGTCGAGGTGCTCCTCGACGGTGTTCACGGTGTGCGGGCGGGTCGGATTCGTCGAACTGGGCAGCACATGGGGCTCGGAGACCACGGTGATGATGTCCGGCGCGTGCCCGCCGCCCGCTCCCTCGGTGTGGTACGCGTGGATGGTGCGGCCGGCGATCGCCGCGAGGGTGTCCCCGACGAATCCCGCCTCGTTCAGGGTGTCGGTGTGGATGGCGAGCTGGGCGCCGGTCTCCTCGCACACGCCCAGAGCGGCGTCGATGGCGGCGGGCGTGGCACCCCAGTCCTCGTGGATCTTGAATCCGAGGGCGCCGCCGCGCAGTTGGCTGTGCATCGCCTCACGGGAGGTGGTGTTGCCCTTGCCGAGCAGCCCGATGTTGACCGGAAACGCCTCCATCGCCTCGAACATGCGGGCCAGATGCCAGGGGCCGGGGGTGATGGTGGTCGCCTTGGTGCCCTCGGCGGGTCCGGTGCCGCCACCGACGAGCGTGGTGACGCCCGAGGCCAGGGCCTCGTCGACGAGTTGCGGGCAGATGAAGTGGACATGCGCGTCGATGGCGCCCGCGGTGACGATCCTGCCGTTCCCGGCGATGATCTCGGTTTCCGGCCCGATGACCAGGGCGGGATGGACGCCGTCCATGGTGTCGGGGTTCCCGGCCTTGCCCAGACCGGTGATGCGGCCGTCCCGGATGCCGATGTCGGCCTTGATCACGCCCCAGTGGTCGAGGACGACGGCGCCGGTGATCACGGTGTCCGCGGCGCCCGCGGCCCGGGTGGTACGGGCCTGGCCCATGGACTCGCGGATCACCTTGCCGCCGCCGAAGACGGCTTCCTCGCCCGCCGCTCCGGGGCCGCCGGCCAGGTCGCGCTCGATCTCGACGAGGAGGCCGGTGTCGGCGAGCCGGATGCGGTCGCCCGTGGTGGGACCGAAGAGATCGGCGTATGCGGCACGCGAGAGTTCAGCCATGGTGCACCTCGTGGTGGGTTCCGCCGCGGGTGCGGCTGTGCTGCGTACCGGCTGCCTCGCCGCGGTGCCGGGGGCCGACGGCCCGTCCGGAACCCGCTCCGGCGTTCCGGTGTCCGCCGTTCACAGGGCGCCTCCGGTCTCGCCGCGCAGTCCGGGGACGATCCGGCGCCCGGCGATCGGCACGAGCTCGACCTCGACGGGGATGCCCGGTTCGAAGCGGACGGCCGTACCTGCCGCGATGTTGAGCCGCAGGCCGCGGGCTGCCGCACGGTCGAAGTCGAGACCGGGGTTGGCCTCGGCGAAGTGGTAGTGGGAGCCGACCTGGACGGGCCGGTCGGCGGCGTTGAGAACGGTGACTCGGGTGACCGGGCGGCCGGCGTTGAGCGGCACCGGCGCGTCCTGGAACAGCACCTCTCCGGGGATCATGCGCACACTCCCGTCAGCTGATCGGCTCGTGGACGGTGACGAGCTTGGTGCCGTCCGGGAAGGTCGCCTCGACCTGGACGTCGTGGATCATCTCGGGGATGCCCTCCATGACGTCGTCCCGGGTGAGCACCTTGCGGCCGGAGCGCATGAGTTCGGCGACGGTACGGCCGTCGCGGGCGCCCTCCAGGATGTGCGCGGTGATGAGGGCGACGGACTCGGGGTGGTTCAGCCGCACCCCGCGGGCCCTGCGCTTCTCGGCGACGTCCGCCGCCACATGAATGAGCAGCCGTTCCTGCTCGTGCGGGGTCAGTTGCACGCTTCCCACCTCACCGTCGTCGACGCTCCCGGTCCTGCGGCGGGAGCTGCCCGGATACCGTCCCCGGGCTGCGGCGCGGCGCGTCGCGGAAACAGGCGTACCACGCGCCGTGGCGGTGGCCGCCCTGCCACACCGGCCCGCGGGGACGGCCCTTCCGGGTTCGTTGCCGCAGGCTACTTCGTGGGCGTTTCGGTGACGTTAACTCTGCCGGTCGCCGGTGCCGACCGGTCCGCGGCATCGGCATGAGGCGCCGTGATGCGGGTGCCGCCCTGACGGTGCTCACCCTGTGAAGGCGCCGCTCCGCGAACGGCCCGGCACGACACCGGAGTTGCGCGGTCAGCTGTCCCGGTTGCGGTCCCCGGCCCCGGGACGGCGGTGTTCCGCGGCAATGCCGAAGCGGCGGCGTTCGCCGACAGCGGACTCGCCCTCGCGCACCACCGAGACCGTGCTGATCACCCGGTCGTCCGGGGCGCTCTCCGCCTCTTCGAGTTGTTGCAGGTCAGCTGCTGACACCAGCGCCACGAGGGGCTTGCCGTGGCGGGTGACGACCACCCGCTCACCGCCGTACACGACGCGGTTGATCAGTTCCGCGAGCTCTGCGCGGGCTTGCGTCACCGGAATCTCGTAGGCCATGCTCCCCATTCTAACGGGATGTACGTCCTGTACATTTTTTACAGACGCTTCGCTCCTTCCGGAGCACCGACGAGAGGTGTACCGATGGACCGCCCCACCGCCCGCCACGTCCTGCCACAGTTCTCCGAGCGCACCGGCTCGGAGGTGCGCACGACGGATCCGTACTCCAAGCTCCTCGAGGAGCGGATCGTCTTTCTCGGCTCGCCGGTCGACGACACCTCGGCCAACGACGTCATGGCGCAGCTCATTCACCTGGAGCACGCCGCACCGGACCGCGACATCTCGCTCTACATCAACTCCCCCGGCGGATCGCTGACCGCGATGACGGCGATCCACGACACGATGCAGTTCGTCACCTGTGACATCGAGACCGTGTGCCTGGGGCAGGCCGCGTCCGCGGCCGCGGTGCTGTTCGCGGCCGGGGCGCCCGGGAAGCGGCTGATGCTGCCCGGCTCCCGCATCCTCATCCACCAGCCGTCCTTCTCCGAGCCGGTCCAGGGGCAGGCGTCGGAACTGGAGATCCACGCGAACGAGCTGCTGCGACAGCGCGATCTGCTCGAGGAGCTGCTCGCGCGGCACACCGGCCGGCCACGTGAGCAGATCGCCCGCGACATCGAACGGGACAAGATCTTCCGGGCCGAGGACGCGGTGGCCTACGGGCTGGCCGACCACATCCTGGGCAGCCGCAAGCAGTCGGACCTCCGACGGGCCGGGTGAACCGTGAAGCCACTGCCCGAGCTGCCCCCGCTGCCCGCCCTGACCCGGGCGGAGTGCGAGCTGGTCGACCGGTATCTGGAGGTGCTGGATCTGGTCGGGCGGATCAACCCGACGCGGGGCACCCACACCTACACCGCTCTGCGCGCGGCGCAGGCCCTGGTCGGCAGGGCCACCGCCCTGCGGGACGCACTGACCCTCATGCACGACCGCGGGGAGAGCCGGCTGCACGCCACGACTCTGACGCGGGCCCTGCGGGTCCTGGACGGCGAGCGCCGCGCGACGCGGGCCACCCTGCCACCGGACAGCGAGGGCTGACGGGTCGCCACGTGACACATCGCGCGACCGTCCGTCGGCATCATCCGACGGTCCGTCACCTGACGTGTCCTCAGTTGCGGCTGAACGGACTCGCTCAATCGATGGACCTTCGGACAGACCGTCGCACTGATCGACTTGCGCACAGGCCGGAGCGGATGCAGGCCCGGCGCGACCCGGTCGACACCAGGCTTCCCCCGCATAAGGCAGGAATGCAGAAAAGAGCACTACTCACCCGAACGACATACATGTGATGAACGTCACACAGGTCGCGTCGGTCCGGAATCCTCGGCGGCGGCAGGGAGCATCCGGGGAACGACAAGCCCCCGCCGCCGCGGCGGGGCAGTCCGGACGGACGCCGAATCCTGCCGCCGTCCCGGATGCCGGGTCGACAGAGAGTGCTTTCGGCAGGAGTGGAGGACCCGAGCAGTGCGGGGCGGACCGCGGCCGTGGGCCGGGCAACGGTCCGCTCCTGGGGTGAAGCCGCTGCCCGCGGCCGGGCCACTTCGCCGTCCCGAACCCGACAGGCCATCCCTCACAGGCGGCTGACGAAGGGTCGCACATGGCCGCACCAACGCACGTCCCCTCCCTGTTCTCCCGGGCGGGCGCCGCATCGGCGCTCACACTCGCCGCTGTGGGCGGTACCCTGCTGGGCCCCGGCTCCGCCCCGGCCCAGGCCGCGCCCGTTCCGGAGACGTCCCAGGTCAGTACGGTCTCCCCGGCGCCCGGCGCAGGAGGCACGGCCACGGCGGGGAGCGGCGTCCGGCCGCCCCGGGGCACGACGGCGCCGCCCGGCACCGAGCTGCCCCGCTCCGGACCGCCAGCGCCGCCCGGGATGGCTCCGCCCATGGTCGAGCGGGCCGCGCCCGGGATGGAACCGCCCCCTGATCGGACCGGCCCGCCGGACGCCCCGGGCAGACCGGCCGGCCGGCCGGCTCCGGGAACGGGCGGGCCGGCGGCCCGGCCCCCGAAGGCCGACGCCTCGGGAACGCTGCCGCGGCCGAAAACCGAACCGCCACGGACGGCGCCGGAGCGGCCGAAGGCGCCGAAGGCCGAGCCACCCAGGAGGAAGCCGCCGCGGCGCGAACCGCCGAAGGCCCAGGCGCCCCGGGAGGAGCCAGCGAGGCCGGCGCCCCGCAGGCCCAGGCCCGCCAAGCCGACGAAGCCGAAGGCGCCCCGGCACAAGCGGACCACGTTGGCGCCCGGGATCCGGGCGCTGGCGATCGCCGCCTCGAAGCAGGGCGCGCCCTACGTCTGGGGTGCCGAAGGGCCATACCAGTTCGACTGCTCGGGGCTCACCCAGTACGCGTTCCGGCTGGCGGGCAAGCAGCTTCCGCGCACCGCCGCCCAGCAGTACCACTACACCCGGCACCTCCCGGCGTCCCAACGGCAGCCGGGTGACCTGGTCTTCTTCGGCTCGCCGGGCGGGATCAACCATGTGGGCATCTACGCGGGCGACAACAAGATCTGGCACTCGCCGCGGACCGGCGCCCGGGTCCGGCTGGAGACGATCTGGACCCCAAACGTCACCTATTCACGGGTGAACTGACGAGCCGACGGAGTCTGCACCGACCAGCGTACGGGCCGTCCGGGAACGGCGGCCCGTACGACGGCACCGGCGGCCGGTGCTGACTCCCGTACCGGCTGTCGGTGCCCCGGAGCAGCTTCGGCGGCACCAGTGGACCTCCGGCCCCGGCGATCTGGGAGCAGCATGCCTTTTCTCAACCCCGTCCGGCACATCACCGTCGACTCCCGTGACCCGCACGCGCTGGCGCGCTTCTGGTCGGCGCTCACCGGCTACCGCGTCGAGGACAGCGACCCGGCGGACGATTTCGCGCTGCTCACCGCGGGCGAACCGGGCGTGCCCGGGCTCCTGTTCATGCAGGTGGCGGAGGAGAAGTCGGTGAAGAACCGGATCCACCTGGACATCCAGCCGGCCACCGGCACCCGGGACACCGAGGTGGAGCGGCTGGCCGCCCTCGGCGCCACGGTGGTGGCCGACCACCGCGACGGCGAGGGGCTCGGCTGGGTGGTGATGGCCGACCCGGAGGGCAACGAGTTCTGTGTGGAACGGAGTGCTGCGGAGCGCGGGTTGACGGCATGAGCAGCTGCGCCGAACAGGGCTGGGACACGGCAGCTGGGACACGGCAGGCGGGCCGAGACACGACAGGCCGTGCCCTGAGAGCGGGGCCACGTGCTCCGGTGTGCCCGATCGCGGGGCGCCCGGCGGACGATGCGTGCACGGACGAAGGCCCGTGCCGGACGGGGCGGGACCCGGGACACCCGGACGACGGGGCGCGGCGGCGGTCAGGGGCCGGGGTGGTCAGCGGGCCGGGGTGATCCAGGGCAGCCGGATCCAGACCGTCTTGCCGCCATCCGCCGTGGGTGTGACCGAGAGCTTGCCGCCGGATTCGGCGGTGAGCGACCTGATGATCACGAGGCCGCGGCCGTTGTCCTGCTGCACCGCCGCGGGCAGCCGCTGCGGCCAGCGGGGGTGACTGTCGGTGACCCCGATGCGCAGGGTCTCGTCCCGTTCGAGCTGCAGGACGACGGTGAAGGTGGGCGACTGGCCGAAGGTGTGCAGGATGGCGTTGGTGGCCAGCTCGGACACGATGAGGCGTACGGTGTCGGCCGCTTCGGCGCCCTCCGGCAGGCCCCACTCCGTCAGCACCTCCGTCACCTGGCGGCGGGCTGTGGCGACCGAGACCGGATCGCTCGGCAAGGTGACGGAGGCTTCCAGGTGGTCTGCCATGGCAACGCTGTCCCTTCCCACCGTCCGGGGTCCGACGCGTTGCACGACGGGGTCGGGCTCGGGTTCGGACGGCCGCTTCGCGTCAGAGTGCCACTGATACTGCGGTGTCGGGGGTGATCCCCCAAGATGTACGGAATTCTGTCGCCCGAAGCAGTGAACTCTCCGACGGAAGACCGGATGTGGACAGCGCATGACCCCGGCGGGACAACTCCGCGACAGGGGGCTCTCCGTGGCAGGGGACCATCCCCGGCAGGGGGCTCTCCGCGACAGGAGGCCATCCCCGGCAGGGGACTCTCCGCGACAGGAGGCTCGCAGCCCGTCCGGGAACCGTCCCGGCGCGCGGTCCGGAGCCCGGGCACTGCGGCGGGGTCAGCCGGCCGCCGCCCCGTCCGGGGCCGTCGCGACGATGGTGGCGACGGCCTCCTCGATCTGCCGGTCCGACAGATCGGCGCGTGCGGTCAGCCGCAGCCGGGAGATGCCGTCGGGCACCGACGGGGGGCGGAAGCAGCCGGCGACCAGCCCGGCGGAGCGGCAGTCGGCCGCCCATTGCACGGCCGCCTCCGGGGAGGGGGCGCGCACCGAGACCACACAGGCGTCCGGCCGGACGGCGGCGAGGCCGGCCGCCGTGAGCCGTCCGTGCAGGCCGGAGGCGACCGCGCGGGCCCGCTCCGCCCGCTCCGGCGAGCGCGCGAGCAGCCGCAGGGCCGTCAGGGCGGCGCCGGTGGCGGCCGGCGCGAGCCCGGTGTCGAAGATGAAGGTCCGGGCGGTGTTCACCAGGTGCTCGATCACCCGGGCGGGGCCGAGGACCACGCCGCCCTGGCTGCCGAGGGACTTGGAGAGGGTGGCCGTGGCGACCACGTCCGGTGCCCCGGCCAGCCCGGCCGCGTGCAGGGCGCCGCGCCCGCCCTCGCCGAGGACGCCCAGCCCGTGGGCGTCGTCGACCAGCAGGGCCGCCCCGTGCGCGCGGCAGGCCGAGGCCAGCTCGGGCAGCGGTGCGGCGTCGCCGTCGACCGAGAAGACGGAGTCGGTGACGGTGACGGCCGGGCCCTCGTGCGCCCCGAGGGTCTTGCGGACGGCCGCCGGGTCGGCGTGCGGGACGACGGCGGTCCCGGCCCGGGAGAGGCGGCAGCCGTCGATGAGCGAGGCGTGGTTGCCCGCGTCGGAGACCAGGAGAGTGCCGTGGCCGCTCAGCGCGGTGACGGCCGCGAGATTGGCGGCATACCCGGAGGAGAGCACCAGAGCGGCCTCGAAGCCGCAGAACCGGGCGAGTTCCCCCTCGAGCTCGGCGTGCAGCTCGGTGGTGCCGGTGACCAGGCGGGACCCGGTCGCTCCGGCGCCCCACCGGCGGGCGGCAGCGGCGGCCGCCTCGGTGACCTCGGGGTGGCGGGCCAGCCCCAGATAGTCGTTGCTCGCCAGATCCAGTAGCGGGGAGCCCGCCGGTCGAGGCCGCAGCGTGCGGACCAGCCCGGCGCGGTGGCGCGCCCGCGCCTGCTCGTCGATCCAGTCGAACGGGTCGTGGGGCATCGGCCGTCCTCGCGTCTGTGGGGTCTGCCCAAACCGTAGTCGGGGGATGCGCCGGGCAGGGTGTGGCAATACACACACCTCGATAGGGGCGTCTTGTGCCGTCCCTCCTTGGCCGGGAGCGGTGCGGTAGGCAAGGATCTGCGCCATGGATCTGCTGAACACGCTGGTGGACAAGGGGCTGCGTCGCGAGCTGCCCACCCGGGACGAGGCGCTTGCGGTACTGGCCACGTCGGACGACGAGCTGCTCGACGTGGTGGCCGCGGCCGGGAAGGTGCGCCGCCAGTGGTTCGGCCGCCGGGTGAAACTGAACTACCTGGTCAACCTGAAGTCCGGGCTCTGCCCGGAGGACTGTTCGTACTGTTCCCAGCGGCTCGGCTCGAAGGCCGAGATCCTGAAGTACACCTGGCTGAAGCCGGACGAGGCCGTCGCGGCGGCGGATGCGGGCGTGGCCGGCGGCGCCAAGCGGGTGTGCCTGGTGGCGAGCGGACGCGGGCCGACCGACCGGGACGTGGACCGGGTCACGAAGACGATCGAGGCGATCAAGGAGCACAACGAGGACGTCGAGGTCTGCGCCTGCCTCGGGCTGCTCAACGACGGCCAGGCGGAGCGGCTGCGCGCGGCGGGCGCGGACGCGTACAACCACAACCTCAACACCTCGGAAGCCACCTACGGCGAGATCACCACCACGCACACCTACGCCGACCGGGTGTCGACGGTGCAGCAGGCCCAGGCCGCGGGCCTGTCCGCCTGCTCGGGTCTGATCGCGGGCCTGGGCGAGACCGACGAGGACCTGGTGGACGTGGTCTACTCGCTGCGCGAGCTGGACCCGGACTCGGTGCCGGTCAACTTCCTCATCCCGTTCGAGGGCACCCCGCTCGCCAAGGAGTGGAACCTCACCCCGCAGCGGGCGCTGCGGATCCTCGCGATGGTCCGTTTCGTCTGCCCGGACGTCGAGGTGCGGCTGGCCGGCGGGCGTGAGGTGCACCTGCGGTCGCTGCAGCCGCTCGCGCTGCACCTGGCCAACTCGATCTTCCTTGGTGACTACCTGACCAGTGAGGGCCAGGCCGGCCAGGCCGACCTCGACATGATCGCCGACGCGGGCTTCGAGGTGGAGGGCGCCGGTACGACGACGCTGCCCGAGCACCGGGCCGACGCCCTGGCGGCGGCGGGCGGCGGCTGCGGCTCGCACTCCGGCGGCTGCGCGCCCTGCGGCGACGGCGGTGCCGAGGCCGCACCGGCCGCGGAGGCCGGGACCGAACCGGTCGCGGAGGCCGGGGCCGAGCCGGTGCCCGCGCAGGCCGCGCCGGGCGACGTCCGGCCGGACCTGGTCGCGGTGCGCCGCCGCGGGGCGGGGACGGACGTCGCGCCCAATGCCTGAGCCGCTGACCACGGGCGAGCTCCTCGCCCTGGACCGGCAGCACGTCTGGCACCCGTACGGCCCGATGCCGGGGCGGCAGGACCCGCTGGTCGTGGAGTCCGCGGCCGGGGTCCGGCTGCGCCTGGCGGAACCGGTCGAGGGGCACACCGAGCTGATCGACGGCATGGCGTCGTGGTGGTCCGCCGTCCACGGCTACAACCACCCGGTGCTGAACGAGGCCGCGCGCGCCCAGCTGGACCGGATGAGCCATGTGATGTTCGGGGGGCTCACCCATGAGCCCGCGGTCCGGCTGGCCGCCCGGCTGGTGGAGATCACCCCGGAACCGCTGCAGCACGTCTTCCTGGCCGACTCCGGCTCGGTGTCGGTCGAGGTCGCCGTGAAGATGTGCCGCCAGTACTGGCGCTCGGTCGGCCGCCCGGCGAAGCAGCGCCTGCTGACCTGGCGGGGCGGCTACCACGGTGACACCTGGCAGCCGATGTCGGTGTGCGACCCGGAGGGCGGGATGCACCACCTGTGGTCCGGCACCCTGCCGCGGCAGATCTTCGCCGACGCCCCGCCGTCCGGCTTCGACGCCGAGCCCGACGAGGCGTACGCACGGCATCTGCGGGAGCTGATCGCCCGGCACGCCGACGAGCTGGCCGCGGTGATCGTCGAGCCGGTGGTGCAGGGCGCGGGCGGGATGCGCTTCCACTCCCCCGACTGCCTGCGCGTGCTGCGGGAGGCCTGCGACGAGCACGACGTCCTGCTGGTCCTGGACGAGATCGCCACGGGCTTCGGCCGCACGGGCACGCTGTTCGCGGCGGAGCACGCGGGCATCTCCCCGGACGTGATGTGCCTGGGGAAGGCCCTGACCGGCGGCTATCTGACGATGGCGGCCACCCTCTGCACGTCCCGGGTGGCCGACGGCATCTCCCGCGGCGAGGTGCCCGTGCTGGCGCACGGCCCGACCTTCATGGCCAACCCGCTCGCCGCGGCCGTCTCGCTGGCCTCGGTCGACCTGCTGCTCTCCCACGACTGGCAGGGCGAGGTGAAGCGCATCGAGGCCGGGCTGCGCGAGGGCCTGGCGCCGGCCGGGGAGCTCCCCGCGGTCCGGGACGTACGCGTCCTCGGCGCGATCGGGGTCGTCCAGCTCGACCACGAGGCGGACATGGCGGCGGCGACCCGGGCGGCGGCCCGCGAAGGGGTGTGGGTGCGGCCGTTCCGCGACCTCCTCTACACCATGCCGCCCTACATCACGGGTGACGAGGATCTGGCCCGGATCGGTGCGGCCGTGTGCGCGGCCGCAGCCGCGGGCTGAGGACCGGCCCCACCGCTTTCGGTGGGGCCGGAGCACGGCGGTGCGCCCGGGAACCCGGCGGACCGGAAGGCGGAGGAACGACATGGCAGTTGTGGTCGTCTCGGGGACGGGCACGGAGATCGGCAAGACGGTGGTGACCGCCGCCGTGGCCGCGACGGCGCTGGCGGCGGGCCGCTCGGTGGCGGTGCTGAAACCGGCCCAGACCGGCGTCGGACCGGACGAGCCCGGCGACGCCGCGGAGGTCACGCGGCTCGCCGGCCGGCTCACCACGGCCGAACTGGCCCGCTTCCCGGAGCCGTTGGCCCCCTCCACGGCCGCGCGGCGCGCCGGGATGGCCCCGGTCCGCCCCGACCGGATCGCCGAGGCCGCGGAGAAGCTGGCGGCCGAGCACGACCTCGTCCTGGTCGAGGGGGCGGGCGGCCTGCTCGTCCGGTTCGACGAGCAGGGGGCGACGCTGGCCGACGCGGCGCGGCTGCTGTCCGCCCCGGTGCTGGTCGTCACCACCGCGGGGCTCGGCACGCTGAACGCGACGACGCTGACCTCGGAGGCCCTGCGGGCACGGCGGTTGACCTGTGCGGGCGTGGTGATCGGCAGCTGGCCCGACGACCCGGACCTGGCGGACCGCTGCAACCTGGCGGAGCTGCCGGAGGTGGCGGACGCGCCGCTGGCGGGCGCCGTTCCGCAGCGGGCCGGGGCGCTGAGCCCCGCGGACTTCCGCGCCGGGGCACCGGGCTGGCTGGGGCCCGAGCTGGGCGGCACCTGGTGCGCCCGGAGCTTCACCGCGGGGATGGCGCCGGAGTAGACCCGGCCGGTGCGGGGAGCGTACGGGGCACGGCGCGTACGGCAGGCACAGCGCCCCCGGGCCGCGGCCGGAGGTCCCAGTGCTCTCCGGCGGCTGAGGCCAACCGCCGGACCGGCCGAAACCGGGGCCGGACACGTCCTCCGTACGGAACGGTGCAAGCCCGCCCCACCGGGGGAGAATTCCGGGTGACGCCCGCTGCCGGGAGAAGGGACCTGCCATGGGTCTGCGCCGCAGCACGGTTCCCCGGGACGCCGTGCACCACCCGCTCTTCGCCCGCTTCTACGCCCGGCTCAGCACCGCCGCCGAGGACAGGGGCGGGATCGCCGCGCACCGGGAGGAGTTGCTCGCCGGGCTGTCCGGGCGGGTGATCGAGCTCGGCGCGGGGAACGGACTGAACTTCGCCCACTACCCCGGGGCCGTGTCCGAGGTGGTGGCGATCGAGCCGGAACGCCATCTGCGCAGGCTGGCCGCGGAGGCCGCGCTGCGCTCGGAGGTCCCGGTCGATGTCGTACCGGGCACGGCGGAGGCGCTGCCCGTGAAGAGCGAGGCGTTCGACGCGGCGGTCGCCTCGCTCGTCCTGTGCAGCGTCCGGGATCTGCCGCGGGCGCTGCGCGAGGTCCACCGGGTACTGCGGCCCGGCGGTGAGCTGCGCTTCTTCGAGCACGTCCAGGCGGAAGGACGGGCCATGGCGTTCACCCAGCAGACGCTCGACCGTACGGTCTGGCCCCTGTTGTTCGGTGGCTGCCATACGGGCCGGGACACCCTGGCGGCGGTGCGGGCGGCAGGGTTCGAGCCGGCGCGGTACCGGCGCCTGCGCGTCCCCGAGGGCGGCCCCGCCCTGCCGGTCTCCTTCCACGTGCTGGGGACGGCGAGGAAACCCCGGACCTGAGAACCCGGGACCTGAGAACCCCGGACCTGAGCGTCGCCGGCCGGCGGCGCGCGGGTCGTCGGGTGGAGCGACGGGCTGCCGGGTGTGTCCTTGGCGACGTCGGCCTTCCCACAGGGCGGGCGCTGCTCCTCTCCCGGCTCGGTCCCGAGCGGTGAGCGGGCGGTGGGCCTGTTCGCCGGTGGGCCTGTTCACCGGAGGAGGGACGTGAGCAGCGCCTCATAGGTACGTCCCGCACCGACGACCGTCGAGGCACCCTTCATCGCCACCTCGTGCCCGAGGTAGGTGAGCGCGCCGAGCAGCGCGAGCGCGAGCCGACGGGACGCCTCGGTGTCGGTGTCGTCAGCGTCGGTGTCGGTGTCGGTGTCGGTGCCGGTGTCAGTGCCGGTACCGGGACCGGGACCGTTTCCGCCGGTGGGACGAGCCCGCTCCACGAGCCGGACCGTCGTCGACAGCCACCACCGCTCGTCGATCTGCCGCCACCGTTCGTAGCCGAGCACGGCGGGCGCGTCGAGCAGGAGCAGCCGGGCCACGGCAGGGTCGGCGCACAGGCCGAGGAACGCCTGCCCGGAGCGCAGGAGCCGCGCGACGGGCTCGTCCTCGGCGTCGAGGGACCGGATCCGTACGGCGAGTTCCCGGTGGATGTCGTGCACGACATCCACCAGCAGCGCTTCCTTGCCCGCCCAGTGGTGGTACAGCGCACCGGCCGTGAGCCCGGAAGCCTTCACGATCTCCGCGACGGTCGTCGCGGAATACCCGCGCTCGCCGAACAACTGCCGTGCGGCCGCGATCACTTGGGCACGGGTGCCCGCGGTTCGTTCTGCGTTGGACCGGCGCGTCGACATACCGAATGACGCTATGTTATTTCGATGATGGATGTCGACGCAGCCCAAGCCGTCCTCGACAACAGCCCGTTCGGACCCTGGTGGGGATTCACCGTGGAATCCGTCGGAAAGGGCGAGGCCAGGGTCTCGTTACCCCGGCGCCCGGAACTCTTCCGCCCCGGCGGCGTCCTCCAGGGCGGGTGCGCGATGACGCTCGCCGATGTGACCTGCTGGATCGCGATCATGTCGCTGTTCGGCGAGGACGATCCGTCCGTCACCCAGCAGATGACGACGACCTTCCTCGGCCCGGCGCGCACCGACCTGGTCTGCGAGTCGACGATCGTCCGGCCCGGTCGCCTGATCGTCTACGGCACCGCCGCCACGACCGGCACCGACGGCAAGCTCGTCTCCCACCACACCCTGACCTATGTCCGGCCACCGGAGCGGAACGGAACCTGACGCGTCCGGCCGGCCGCCGCCCCGGGAGGGCGTCCCTGTCAACGAGTGGTCGCGGCGTACTGGTGCGACGACAACTCGAACACGCGCACGCGCCGACCGCCGGTGGGATTGACGGTCTCACGGACCGGACGCATCCCCAGTTTGGTCATGATCCGCTCGGAAGCGTGGTTGCCCACTTGAGCGATGCTGACGATCCGCTCCAGCCCCCGCTCTTCGAACCCGAACCGTACGGCGGCCGCGGCGGCCTCGGTGGCCAAGCCCCGCCCCCAGTGGGACCGCCCCAGCCGCCAGCCGACCTCGACCGCCGGCAGCACCTCCGGCAGGAATCGCGGCACCGAAAGGCCGGTGAACCCGGCCAGCTCGCCGGTGGACCGGATCTCCACGGCGAACAGGCCGAAGCCCTGTGACTCCCACTCGCTCTCCCATGCCCGGACCCCGCCGCGAGTCTGCTGTTCGTCACGGACGCTGCCGTCCCGGATCCACCGCATGACCTCGGGGTCGGCATTGACGGCAGCCATGGGCGCAACGTCTTCCTCGCGCCAGCGGCGCAGGATCAAACGGGGAGTCTCAAGCATGACCATCCCATCATTCCGGATCCCGAATAAGGCTCTCCGCCATCCTCACCAGGCACTCTCGATACACGTCCCAGTGCTTCAACTGCGTGAGTCCGCGGGGGTGTCGGCTTGCGGCGCCGACCGCCCGAGGTGTCTCCGCCCTCAGAGCACTAGAGACTCCAGGTACGCAGTTCGTCGGCGATGGCCCGGACGTCGGCCGTGCCGTCCTTCACCAGCCGGGCCAGGTCACGGACCTGCTCGGGCGAGGTGGTGACCTTGAGTCCACTGGCGACGAGATACGCGTAGGCGACGGCGGAGGCGAACATGGCGTTCGACCGCTCCAAAGCCGGTACATGCAGCAGCAGTTGCAGCAGGGCGGCGGCGCGGTCCTGGGGATCGGCGTAGACCGGTACGCCGAATATCTCGGCGTCGTGCCGGCTGACCGCGGCCACCAGGGCACCCCAGTCGGTGACCTGGGGGTCTCCGGGGGTGTTGCGCTCAGCGATCATGAGGAGCCAGGCGAGGTCGATGCGGAGCGTCACGTGGTGGTGCGGGGGTCGTCTCCGGGAAGCGAGCTCTGCCGGGTGCCGCGCTCCTCGCCGAACTCCTCGGCGAACACGTTCTCGTACTGCTTCATGAAGTCGGCGGCGGCTTCGACGAAGGTATGGCCGACCTCACCGGCGTCCTGCCGGACGAGTTCCTCGATGTAACGGTTCATGCTGAGCCCCCTCTGGAGAGCACGCTGCCGGGCCGTCTCCGCGGTGCTCTCGTCCACCCGCACGTTGAGCTGTGTCTTCGCCACCCCTCAAAGCTAGCGCTCCCCTGCTAGCTCCGGCAAGCGCGGGCCGTGCCGCCACCCGGTCGCCGCCCCGTCGGCGCGGGGCGGCGGGGGACGAGGAGGTGCTCCGGGGCCCCGGGGGCGGGCGGTGCGGGCGACGCGCCGAATCCGCCCGCCGAGGGGATGCCGCTCCGGCCGGTACGGGCCTACGCTCAGGCGCGTACGGACGGTACATCCCGGTTCGGGGAGGCGGCCTTGTCCACATCTGCGGCAGACCCGGCGTCGGGCGCGGCGGCGGCACCCGGCATCGCCGCGCGGGCCGCGGCACTCACCAAGGCGTACGGCTCGGGCGAGACGGCCGTCCTCGCGCTGGACGCGGTGGACGTGACCATCGACCGCGGCCGCTTCACCGCGGTCATGGGCCCGTCGGGGTCCGGCAAGTCCACGCTGATGCACTGCCTGGCCGGGCTGGACACCGTGTCGGCGGGCCAGGTGTGGCTCGGCCGTACCGAGATCACCGGGCTCAACGACCGGGAGCTGACCCGGCTGCGGCGGGACCGGGTCGGCTTCATGTTCCAGTCCTTCAACCTGCTGCCCACCCTGAACGCGGCGGAGAACATCACCCTGCCGATGGACATCGCGGGTCGCACGCCGGACCGGGGGTGGGTGGACCGGGTGATCGACACCCTGGGGCTCCGGGACCGGCTGGAACACCGGCCGGCCCAGCTCTCCGGCGGGCAGCAGCAGCGGGTCGCCTGCGCCCGGGCGCTGGCGTCCCGTCCGGAGCTGATCTTCGCGGACGAGCCGACCGGCAATCTCGACTCGCGGTCCGGGCTGGAAGTGCTGCGCTTCCTGCGGGAGGCGGTGGACGCGCTGGATCAGACGGTGGTGATGGTGACCCACGACCCCGGGGCGGCGGCCCACGCCGACCGGGTGCTGTTCCTGGCGGACGGGCGGATCGTCGACGAGCTGGCGCGCCCGACGGCGGAGGCCGTGCTGGAGCGGATGAAGCGGTTCGATTCCGTGGCCACGAGCGGGAAGGGCTGAGCGCCCGGTGCTGCGGACCACGCTGCGCAGCTTCCTCGCGCACAAGGGGCGGCTGCTGCTGTCGGCGCTCGCGGTCACCCTGTCGGTGGCCTTCGTCGCCGGCAGCCTGATCTTCTCGGGCACCGTCAACCGCACGTTCGACCGGCTGTTCGCCTCCACGGCGGCGGATGTCACGGTGGTGCCGAAGTCGGCGTTCGAGGAGTCGGGCGGGCCGATGTCCGGGCAGATCCCGACGCTGCCCGCGCGGCTGCGGGACCGGGTCGCGGCGGTGCCCGGCGTGGCCGACGCCCGGGCCGACGTACGGGTGCAGAACATCACCGCGGTGAACGCCCGGAACGAGCCGGTCGGACCGACCACCGGCGCCCCCACCGTGGCCACCGACTGGAGCCCCGGCGAACAGCGCCCCGTCGAGCTGACCGGCGGCCACGCCCCGCACGGCCCGCGCGAGGCGCTGATCGACGCGGACACCGCGCGGCGCAAGGACGTGTCCGTCGGCGACACCCTGCGGCTGGTCGCCGCCCCCGGCTCCTTCCGGGTGCGGGTCGTGGGAATCATGACGTTCACGACGACCAACCCGGGCGCGGCGCTGATCGCCCTCGACACGCCGACGGCGCAGAGCCGGCTCCTGGGGAAGGCGGGGGCGGCCACCTCCATCAAGGTCACGGCAAAGGCGGGGACCGGTGACCGGGCGCTGAAGCAGCGCATCGCGGCGGAGCTCGGTCCGCGCTACGACATCCGGACGCGCGGCGAGCAGGCCCGGTCCGCCACCGCCCAGCTGGGCGGCTTCCTGGATGTGATCAAGTACGTGATGCTGGGCTTCGCCGGGGTCGCGGTGCTGGTCGGGATCTTCCTGATCGTCAACACCTTCTCCATGCTGATCGCCCAGCGCACCCGGGAGCTGGGGCTGTTGCGGGCGCTGGGCGCGGACCGCCGGCAGGTGCGCCGTTCGGTGCTCGCGGAGGCCGTTCTGCTCGGCCTGACGGGCTCCACGTTCGGGCTGGTCGGGGGCATCGGTCTGGCGGCCGGGCTGATCGCGCTGATGAGCCTGCTGGGCATGCGGCTGGACGCGGCGGACATGGTGATCCGGTGGACGGCGCCGGTCTCGGCGTACGCGGTGGGCGTGGGGGTCACGTTCGTCGCCGCCTATCTGCCCGCCCGCCGGGCGGCCCGGGTCTCCCCCATGGCGGCGCTCGCCGATGCCGAAGTGGCGGGCGTGGGGCGGCCGTTGCGGATCCGGGCGGTCGCGGGGGCGCTGCTCGGCGCGGCCGGCGCGGCGGCACTGGCGGGCTGCGCGACGGTGACGGAGACGTCGGGGGCGGCGTTCCTGCTGCTGCTCGGGGTCGGGCTGACGCTGGTGGCGATGGTCGTGGCGGGCCCGCTGCTGGTCCGTCCGGTCATCCGGGTGCTGGGGGCGGCGTTCCCCCGGTTCTTCGGGCCGGTGGGGCTGCTGAGCCGGCGCAACGCGCTGCGCAATCCGCGCCGCACCGGGGCGACCGCGGCGGCACTGATGGTGGGGCTCGCCCTGGTCACCGGGCTGTCGGTGGCCGGTGCGTCGATGACCCGGTCCTTCGACCAGCAGATCGACAAGACCCTCGGCTCCGACTTCGTGGTGCAGAACCGCACCTTCCAGCCGTTCCCGGAGGAGATCGCCGAACGGACGCGGGCCGTGCGGGGCGTGGGGCTCGTGGTGCGCCAGCGGTTCGCGCCGATGCGGGTCGAGCTGCCCGGCGGCGGCCGGATCCGGACCTCGGCGGGAGCGTTCGATCCCGGGCTCGACCGGGTCGCGAACGTGGAGTACGCGAGCGGGAACACCGCCGCCGCGCTGGCGCCGGACCGGATCGCGGTCGAGCGCCGGTTCGCCGAGCGGCACGGCATCCACCGGGGCGACGTGCTGGACGTCTCCTTCCGGACGCACCGCACCGCCCGGCTGACGGTGGCCGCGCTCACCGAGCAGGAGACGGCCGAAGGGCTGGGCACCCGGGGCGGCTTCTTCCTGGGCATGGGCACCCTGGAGAAGTACCTGCCCGGCGGCCAGGACTCCGCGCTGTACGTCAATGCCGCGCCGGGCACCGATCCGCCCGTCCTGCGGGAGCGGCTGGCGCGGGCGCTGGAGCCGTTCCCTCAGGTGCAGGCGCGGGACCGGGCCGACTACAAGGACCTGGTCCGCGACCAGATCGCCGTCCTGCTGTACCTGGTGTACGCGCTGCTGGGGCTGGCCATCGTGATCGCGGTGCTCGGGGTGGTGAACACGCTGGCGCTGTCGGTCGTCGAACGCACCCGGGAGATCGGTCTGCTGCGGGCCATCGGACTGTCCCGGCGGCAGCTGCGCCGGATGATCCGCCTGGAGTCGGTGGTGATCGCGGTGTTCGGTGCGGTGCTGGGCCTGGGGCTGGGGCTGGTGTGGGGGCTGGCGATCCAGCAGGTGCTGGCGCTCCAGGGAATGAAGGCGCTCGCCATTCCCTGGACGACGGTCGTGGCGGTGGTGGTCGGTTCCGTGGTGGTCGGGCTCGCCGCGGCACTGCTGCCCGCGCTGCGGGCGTCGAGGATGAACGTCCTGGCGGCCATTGCCCACGAGTGATCGTGCCCACGAGTGATCCGGGCCGGGTTCTGCGCCCGCGGTGCCGACGGTGGCTCCCGGCGGTTGCCGACGGTTGCCGGAAGCCCCGGCGGATCACCGGAATCCGCTTGCCGCCCCGGTCCGCGGGCTGTTGGGATGAAGCGGTGAGTGATCTTCGCATCCGGCCCGCGGCCCTCCCCGACCTCGGCCCCGTCCTGGCCTTCTGGAAGGAGGCCGCGGAGGGCACCAGCATCAGCGACGACCCCGGCGGCCTCGCCCGGCTCATCGACCGCGACCCCGCGTCCCTGCTGCTCGCCGAGCGTGCGGGGGAACTCGTCGGAACGGTGATCGCGGGCTTCGACGGATGGCGCTGCCACCTCTACCGGCTCGCCGTGCACCCGGACCACCGGCGGCGAGGCGTGGCGACGGCGCTGCTCCGGGCGGCCGAGGAGCGCTTCGTCTCCCTGGGCGGCCGACGGGGGGACGCGATGGTGCTCGACGACAATGCGGCCGCCCACCCTGCGTGGCGGGCGGCCGGCTACGGGCCGGAGCCGCAGTGGAGCCGCTGGGTCAAACACCTGGAGAAGTGACCGCAGGCCGGTGCCCGGTGAACGCCCCCACGGACTTTGCCGATCCTTTACCATGGGTGTTCCGCCGCAGCTTCCGGAAAGGTCGTGAGCGTCCGCCCATGGGCGAGCCTCCCTGTCATCACCGTCGCGCATACCGTCATCACCGTCGCGTACATCGCGCCGTCCGCACCTCCCTGCCGGATCATGGGACGGAGGTGACCCGATGACCGAAGTGCTGCTGCTCGCACTGGCTCTGCTCCTGACGCTCGCCTGCGGCGTCTTCGTCGCGGCCGAGTTCTCCCTGACCACCATCGAGCGCAGTGTGCTGGAGCGGGCCGTCGCCGACGGGGAACGCGGGGCGGACAGCGCGCTGCAGGCGGTGCGGACGCTGACGTTCCAGCTCTCCGGCGCCCAGCTCGGGATCACGGTCACCGGTCTGGTCATCGGCATGCTCGCCGAACCGTCCCTCGGCCGGCTGCTCACCGGCCCGCTGGAGGCCATGGGGCTGCCCGCCTCCGCCTCCGCCTCGACCGCGCTGGTCCTGGGCACCGCGATCTCCACCGTGCTGCTGATGGTCGTCGGTGAGCTGGTTCCCAAGAACTGGGCCATCTCCCGCCCGCTGCCCGTCGCCAAGCGGGTCGCCGGCCCGCAGCGCGCCTTCAGCACACTCTTCCGCCCGCTGATCGGCCATCTCAACAACAGTGCGAACCGCCTGGTGCACCGGATGGGGCTGGAGCCCACCGAGGAACTGGTCTCCGCCCGCGGCCCCCAGGAGCTCGTCGCCCTCGCCCGGCACTCCGCGGAGGAGGGGGCGCTGGAGGCGGACACCGCGGAACTCTTCGTCCGGACGCTCACGCTCGCCGATCTGACGGCGGAGAACGTCATGACCCCGCGAGTCCAGGTCGTCGCCCTGGAGGTGCAGGCGACGGCGGAGGACGTCGCGAACGCCACCCGGGCGACCGGCCTGTCCCGCTTCCCGGTCTACCGGGGCAGCCTGGACACGGTCGTCGGCATCGCGCACCTCAAGGACGTGCTGGCCGTTCCCGCCGGCCGGCGCCCGCGGCACCCGGTCTCCGAGGTCCTGCGCGAGCCCCTGCTCGTACCGGAGTCGCTGCCGGTGGACCGGCTGCTGGACCAGCTCTCCGGCAAGCAGGGCATGGCCGTCGTCATCGACGAGTACGGCGGCACGGCCGGCGTGGTCACCCTGGAGGACATCGTCGAGGAGGTCGTCGGCGAGGTCCGCGACGAGCACGACCCGCTGGAGACCCCGGATCTGGCGCCGGCCGGCACCGACGAGGAGGGCCGCGCGGTGTACGACGCCGACGGCGCGGCCCGCGTCGACCAGGTGCGGGCCATCGGACTGCGCGCCCCGGAGGGGCCGTACGAGACGCTGGCCGGGCTGGTGGCGACCGAGCTGGGCCGGATCCCGGTGGCCGGTGACGCCGTGGAGGTCGTCGGGTGGCGGATCGGCGTGGTGGACGCCACCGGCCGCCGGGCGGCCCGGGTCCGGCTGCACGCCCCCCTCCCCGACAGCGACGGCGACAGCCCCGAGGAGGCCGGCCGATGACCGCGCTCCAGATCTTCATCGGCCTGCTGACGCTGGTCGCCAACGCCTTCTTCGTGGGGGCCGAGTTCGCGATGATCTCGGTCCGGCGCAGCCAGGTGGAGCCGCTCGCCGACGAGGGCGACCGGCGGGCGCGCAGTGTGCTGTGGGGCCTGCAGCACGTCTCGGCGCTGCTGGCGGCGGCCCAGCTCGGCATCACGCTGTGCACCCTGGTGCTGGGTGTGGTCGCCGAGCCCGCGATCGCCCATCTGCTGGCCCCGCTGTTCGACGCCGTCGGCGTGGCGCACGGGCTGGTCCACCCCGTCTCGTTCGTCATCGCGCTCACCGCCGCGACGTATCTGCACATGCTCTTCGGCGAGATGGTCCCGAAGAACGTGGCGCTGGCCGAGCCGGTCCGCTCGGCGCTGCTGCTCGGCCCGCCCATGGTGGCGCTGGCCCGGGCCCTGCGGCCGGTGATCTTCACGATCAACAGCTTCGCCAACACCTTGCTGAAGCTGCTGCGGGTGCAGCCGAAGGACGAGGTGCCCGCCTCGTTCTCGGACGACGAGCTGGCGCGGATGGTGGCCGACTCCAGCGCGGCGGGCCTGCTGGACGACCGCTCCACCGAGCGCCTCCGGGACGTTCTGGAACTGGGGCGCCGCCCGGTGGGCGAGGTCGTGCTGCCGGTGGAGCGGGTGGTCTCGGCGTCACTGGGTGTCACGCCCGAGGAGCTGGAGCGGCTCTGCTCCGAGTCCGGCTTCTCCCGCTTCCCCGTCACCGACGAGGACGGCCGGATTCTCGGCTACCTGCACGTCAAGGACGCGCTGGACGCGCGGCAGCGGGATGTGCCGTTCGCACCGCCGGCCATGCGCCCGATCGCCCGGGTGAAGGCGTCGACCCCGCTGGACGACGTGCTGGCCGCGATGCGGGGCAGCGGGACCCATCTGGCGGCGGTGATCGGTGAGCACGGGCGCCCCGTCGGCCTGGTCACCATGGAGGACGTGCTGCGGGAACTGGTGGGCCGGGCGCCGTCCGCCTGAGCGGCGGGCGTCATCGGGAGCGTGGAGCGACGGCCTGGACCGGCGGAACACCGACGCTGCATCGAGGTGGGCCGGCGGGGCTGTTGCCGGGGTGGGGCGAGCCCTGCGGCCTGGCCGGTGGGGACGGGGGTGGCCGTCCGGGAGCGGGCGGGGTCAGCCCAGCTCGAACCAGACGGACTTGCCGCGCGCGGTCTGCTCCACGCCCCAGTTGTGGGAGAGCAGATGGACGAGCTCCAGCCCGCGGCCGTTCTCGTCCTCCGGTGCGGCGGAGCGCAGCAGCGGCGGACGGGTGCTGCCGTCCGTCACATGGCAGCGCAGGATGTTCCGGTGTTCGACGCGGAGGTGCAGCGGCCCGCCGGCGTGCAGCAGTGCGTTGCCCACCAATTCGCTGACCAGGAGCTCCGCGGTGTGGGTGTGGTGTTCGAGGTCCCAGTCGGCGAGGATCTCGCGGACCGCGACGCGGGCCCGGCGGCAGGCGGCCGGGCTGGAGGGAAGCTGCCAGGGGCCCGCGGTGCGGCTGTCCGGGCTCGGATTGCCGACCAGCCAGGGCGGACCCTCGGGTATGTGCGGGAGGGCATCCTCCGGGTGCCCGGGGTGTTGCGCGTGGTGCATGAGCTCTCTCCACTACGGCAAGGGGCGGCCGGCTCCCTGAGGGGCCGGCCCGGCGGTGACCGCCTGGGCAATCCTCCGTCTCCGGGGAAAACGATCATTTGGCGCTCGACTGCCGCGCAAAACCCTAATTCGGCTTTACCGCGAAGTAAAGTGGCATTCATGATCGTTCGCCCGACCGACGAGAGCATGCTCGCCGCGGCCTCCGCGGTATTCGCCGACATCGGTTTCCACACGGCCACGATGGAGGACATCGCCACCCGCGCGGGGACGACCAAGCCCACCCTGTATTCCCATTTCGGCAGCAAGGACGATCTCTACCGGCACTGCGGCGAGCGCGCCGCCGAAACACTCGGCCGGCGGCTCTCCCAGGCCTATGCGTCGGCCGAGCCGACGCTGGAGCAGCAGGTCCGCGCGGGCACCCTGACCCTCTTCGGGTACGCCACCGAGCACGCGGCCGACTTCCGGCTGCTCTTCGGCGCCGACCCGGTGGGGACGATCACGGTGTCCCGGAAGCGCCTGATGGACACGGCCGCACAGGAGATCGCCGGGCGCATCCGGGATTTCACCGACCGTCACGGCAGCCGGAGATGGGGACCAAGCGCGGAATTGTGCGCGACTCTGATCGTCGGTCTGACGGTCGAGGGCGCCCGGTACGCATTGCTGACCGATTCCCTGGATGTGGCGTCCGGCGCGGAATTCGCGAGCGCTTTCACCGTGGCAGCCCTCCGGAACATCGATTCCGGCCCGGCCGAGAAAATCGACGATCAGCAGCCGGGACCGGAATCCTCATGAGGCCGCGCCGCCGGACACGGGCCGTCGGCCGCGTCATTCTCCGGCGCGTTTCCGCGAGTTGACACGATTGCGCCCCGCGCGGGTTGGGGTCCTCCCTCGCCGGGTGTTGCCCTGCGCGGCGCGTCCTCGGCCCTGCACAGGACCCGCCGACCCCGCGCAGGGCCCCTCGGTCTCACGCAGGGCCCGCGGCCTCCGGCCGGGAGCCGGTCCCGGTGCCATACGGCGTACATGACGGGAGTAGGATCCTTCCGCCATGCAGATCAATGCCCCATACACCAGTCTTGTCGCCCTGGGCGACTCCTTCACCGAAGGCATGTCGGACGCGCTGCCGGACGGCACGTACCGCGGCTGGGCCGACCTCCTCGCCGCGCGGCTGGCCGCGCGTACGCCCGGCTTCCGGTACGCCAACCTCGCGGTCCGCGGCAAGCTCATCGGGCAGATCGCCGACGAGCAGGTGGAGCCGGCGGCACTGATGGGAGCCGACGTGATCACCCTCGTGGGCGGACTCAACGACACGCTGCGCCCGAAGTGCGACATCGGCCTGGTCTGCGCCCGGCTGGAGGAGGCCGTGACCCGGCTCGCGCCGAGCTGCCGTCAGCTCGTCCTGATGCGCAGCCCCGCCCGGCGCGGCCCGGTGGCCACCCGGTTCCGGCCGCGGATGGAGCAGCTGTTCGCGTTCATCGACGACGTGGCGACGCGCCACGGCGCACGGGTGGTGGACCTGTACGGCTCGGCCGCACTGGGCGACCCACGGCTGTGGGCCGACGACCGGCTGCATCTGAACGCCGAGGGACACCGGCGGGTGGCCGAGGCCGTCTGGCAGACCCTGGGGCACCCGGCGGAGGAGGACTGGACGGTGCCGCCGCCGGCCGCTCCCCCGGCCGGCTGGTTCGTCCGGCGGGCGGGCGACGCCCGGTTCGCCCGCGAGCACCTCGTGCCCTGGATCGGACGGCGCCTGACCGGCCGGTCGTCCGGGGACGGGCTGCCGCCCAAGCGCGCGGAGCTGCTGCCCTACGAGGCATGACCCGGGACGGCAGCCCGCGGGCCGGACGCCGAAGAGGAGCGGCGGACGGCGGACGGCGGACGGCGGACGGCGGACGGCGGACGGCGGACGGCGGACGGCGGGACCGTGTCACCCGGCGTGACCTGGGGGAACCCGGTCAGCTTCGTAGGTACGCACAAGACCCGGGACGGCGACGGGTCGGAGCTGTCGCCCAGGCCGGGGCTCTGGCCTGGGCCGACGCCCAGTAGACTCAGGCCACGTGACCTCCAAGCCCCGCATTCCGAACGTCCTGGCCGGCCGCTACGCCTCGGCGGAGCTGGCCCTCCTGTGGTCCCCCGAGTACAAGGTGACGCTGGAGCGGCGGCTCTGGCTCGCCGTCCTCCGCGCGCAGCGGGACCTCGGCATCGAGGTGCCGGAGCAGGCCCTCGCCGACTACGAGCGGGTGCTCGACCAGGTGGACCTGGCCTCGATCGCCGAGCGCGAGAAGGTCACCCGGCACGATGTGAAGGCGCGCATCGAGGAGTTCAACGCGCTCGCCGGACATGAGCACGTCCACAAGGGCATGACCTCCCGCGACCTCACCGAGAACGTGGAGCAGCTGCAGATCCGGCTCTCCCTGGAGCTGGTGCGGGACCGTACGGTGGCGACGCTGGCCCGGCTGGGGAAGCTGGCCGCGGACCACGCCGAGCTGGTGATGGCGGGCCGTTCGCACAACGTCGCCGCCCAGGCCACCACGCTGGGCAAGCGCTTCGCGACCGCCGCGGACGAGCTGCTGGTGGCGTACAGCCGGCTGGAGGACCTGCTCGGCCGGTACCCGCTGCGGGGCGTCAAGGGCCCGGTCGGCACGGCGCAGGACATGCTGGACCTGCTCGGCGGCGACGAGGCGAAGCTGGCGGAGCTGGAGCAGCGGGTCGCCTCCCACCTGGGCTTCGCGCAGGCCTTCACCTCGGTCGGCCAGGTCTACCCGCGGTCCCTGGACTACGACGTGGTGAGCGCGCTGGTGCAGCTCGCCGCCGCGCCCTCCTCGCTGGCGAAGACGGTGCGGCTGATGGCCGGGCACGAGCTGGTGACCGAGGGCTTCAAGCCGGGCCAGGTCGGCTCGTCCGCGATGCCGCACAAGATGAACACCCGGTCCTGCGAGCGCGTCAACGGCCTCGCGGTGATCCTGCGCGGCTACGCCTCGATGACCGGTGAGCTGGCCGGTGACCAGTGGAACGAGGGCGACGTGTCCTGCTCCGTGGTCCGCCGCGTCGCCCTGCCGGACGCCTTCTTCGCCCTCGACGGGCTGCTGGAGACCTTCCTGACGGTGCTCGACGAGTTCGGCGCCTTCCCCGCCGTCGTCGCCCGGGAGCTGGACCGGTACCTGCCGTTCCTGGCGACCACCAAGGTGCTGATGGGGGCCGTGCGGGCGGGCGTCGGCCGGGAGGCCGCGCACGAGGTCATCAAGGAGCACGCGGTCGCCTCCGCGCTCGCCATGCGGGAGAAGGGCGCGGAGCGCAACGAGCTGCTGGACCGGCTCGCCGAGGACGAGCGGATGCCGCTCGACCGGGCACAGCTGGACGCGCTGATGGCCGACCGGCTGTCGTTCACCGGTGCCGCTTCGGCGCAGGTCGCTGCGGTGGTCCGGCGGATCGAGGAGATCGTGAGCACGCACCCGGAGGCCGCGGCGTACGCGCCCGGGGCGATCCTCTGACCCGTCGATGACACCCGAAGAGCTGGAGGCCGCCCGGGACCGCACCATCGAGGATGTGGTCGCGGGCGGTCTGCGGGTGCTGTTCTGCGGGATCAATCCGGGGCTGATGTCGGGGGCGACCGGTCACCACTTCGCCCGCCCGGGCAACCGCTTCTGGCCGGTGCTGCACGCCTCCGGGTTCACGCCGCGGCAGCTGAAGCCCTCCGAGCAGCGGGAACTCCTCACCTACGGGCTGGGGATCACCAATGTCGCGGCGCGGACCACGGCCCGGGCCGACGAGTTGTCGCAGGAGGAGCTGCGCGAGGGCGGCCGGATCCTTCGGGAGAAGGTCCGGCACCACGCGCCGCGCTGGCTCGCCGTGGTCGGCGTGACCGCCTACCGGGTCGCCTTCGACGACCGCACGGCGAAGGTCGGCCCGCAGGAGCGGACGATCGGCGCCACCCGGATCTGGGTGCTGCCCAACCCCAGTGGCCTGAACGCCCATTGGTCGGCGGCGGCGATGGCCGAGGAGTTCGGCAGGCTGCGGGCCGCCGCCTCCCGGGACGATGACGTCACCCCGGATCCCGGCACCGGCACCGGCACCGGCACCGGCACCGGCAGCAGCTGACAGGCCGGTACAGCCGCCCTGACGGCGGGTCGGATCCGGACGAAGCGCTCCGCCGGCCCGGCAGGTATGGACGCCCGAGTTCGGCCTCGGCATGGACCTCCGAGGCCGAACTCGGTAGTGCCTCTGAGGTCGGCCTCGGAACCGGTCGGGCGTCTCAGCCGCCCGGCTCACCACTCGGGGGCACGACCCCGATGTTCCCCTCCCCTATGGCGACGACCAGTTGGAACGGCAGCTCACGGGACTGCTGTCCCACCCCGATGCCGATCCACCGGCCCCCGGTCCGCCAGGCGTGCACCGACGTGACGCACCCGCAGAGCGTCAGCAGCGGCTCCGTCACCGGCTCGCCCGCCACGGAACGCTCCAGGTACACGCCGAGGTCGACATACTCGGGGCTCCCCCAGCGCCGCGAGAGCAGCAGGACCAGGGCCTCGCGCTCCGCCGCGAATTGCTCCCGCGTCTCGATCCACCCCGTGCCGTCGTCCTCCCAGAAGTCGTGACTGCGGCGGAGTTCGGCCAGGTGGAAGCCGGGGCCGCCGACGGTTCCACCGTGCCGGCCGGGCGTCCGATGCCCGGGGAAGGGCTCTCGTCGCAGGCGGTCGATCGTGGCGAGCTGCTCCGCGGTGGTCATACCGTCAGTGAACCCCGGGGGTCTGACAATTGGGGCGGCGTCGGGCGCCGCGGGGCCGGCATCCGCTGTCCCGCCCGGGCCGCGACCGGGGGCGGGTGCGCGACCGGGGGCGGGTGCGCGACCGGGGGCGGGTGCGAGTGGGCGTCCTGGGTCGGGTCACTGGGTGCGGGGACCGGTACGTCCGGGGCCGGGGCCTCCGGGGTGGGGGTTCCGGGAACGTATATTTACGGGCCCTGGGGGCCCACAAATACACGGCAGCTTCCCGGAACCCCCACCCCTGCGGCCCCGTCCCCTCCCGCCGGTGGCCATCCTCAGAGGCATCGGCCGCTGGGGGCGGGGTCCTGCGGCCCGGCGGGTCAGTGGGCCGGTGCGTCAGTGGCAAGGTGGCCCGGTGGGTTGCCGAGAGGCTGCGGACGACCGGCGGGATGCAGGAGAGGGCCGGGGGGCGCTCGCTGCCGTCCGGACGCCGGTTCCCCTGCCGGAGCGTTCCGGCTCCCCCTGGCGGGGGAAGTGCGGGCGGCCCGCGCTTGGCACGATGTGGCGCATGCCCGCCTTTCTGCTGCCCCTCACCCGCACGGTCACCTACACCCGTTGGCTGCACCTGCTGGTGGGCGCGCTGTTCGCAGTGGTGGTCGGCTTCGTCTACCCGGGGCTGAACGGCGCCCATCCGCACCAGTGGCTGCTGCTCCCGCTGGTGCCGGTGCCGCTGCTGGCCCTGGCGGCCCTGGTGCCGGCGACCCGGCTGGCCGAGGGGGTGCAGGCACAGGTGATGCTGCTGCCGGGGCGGCACGCGCGGCACCGGGAGGCCGATGCGGGGCCGGCCGTCGCCGCCGCGCCCTCCGCGTCCTGGGGCGACCGGGGGCGGACCGCTCTCTGGCTGGTGCTGCGGCTCGAAGTGGGCCTTCTGCTGGCCTTCGGCTCCGTGCAGTTGCCGGGGCTGACGATCGCTCTGCTCACCTCGGCCGCAGGCGGGGACGGGGGCGGCAGTGGTCCCGTCCCGGCAGTGGACGGGCACCACTGGTGGTACGCACTGCTGGCGCCGCTGCCGCTCGCCGTCCTCGCGGTGTGCGTCGTGGCGCTGGGCGGACTGATGACCGCTGCCGCCCGGCGGCTGCTCGGCCCCTCGCCCGCCGAACGGCTGGCCGCGCTGGAGGAACGCACGGAACGGCTGCTGGAGCACAACCGTCTCGCCCGCGAACTGCACGACTCCATCGGGCACGCGCTGACCGTGGCCGTGGTGCAGGCAGGTGCCGCCCGGGCCGCGGGCTCCCCGGAGTTCACCGACCGCGCGCTGGCCGCCGTCGAGGAGACCGGGCGGCACGCGCTGGAGGACCTGGAGCGGGTACTGCGGCTGCTGCGGGAGGACTCCGGGCGGCGTGCGGCGGACCGGCCCACGCTGGGCGACGCGGGACGGCTCCTGGAGTCGGCGCGGGCCTCGGGTGCCGCGGTGACCTGCGAGGTGACGGGTGCGGCGGCGGACGTTCCGGGCCCGGTCTCCCGGGAGGGCTACCGGATCGTGCAGGAGGCGCTGACCAACGCGCTGCGGCACGGCGGTCCTACGGTGCGGATAACGGTGCGGATCGCCGTGTCCGAGCGGCAGGTGGAACTGGAGGTGCGCAATCCGGTGGACTCGGGAGCGTCCGGCCGGGAAGCGGCCACAGGGCAGGGTGGTACCGCGGGGCGGGGCCTGCGCGGAATCCGCGAACGGGCCGCGCTGCTGGGCGGTTCGGCTCGGACCGGGCCCTGCGCGGACGGCTGGCGGGTGCGCGCCCGGCTGCCCTTTGACCACATAGGGTGACCCCATGCCCATCACTGTCCTGCTCGTCGACGACGAGCCGCTCGTACGGGCCGGGTTGCGCGCGATCCTCGATGCCCAGCCCGACATCGCGGTGGTGGGCGAGGCCGCGGACGGAGCGGCGGTGCTGCCGCTGGTGCGCAGCCTGCGGCCCGATGTGGTCGCGATGGACGTGCGGATGCCGCTGCTCGACGGGATCGAGGCGACCCGCTCCGTGCTGCGCGGCGTGCCCGCGCCCCCGAAGATCCTGGTCGTCACGACCTTCGAGAACGACGAGTACGTCTACGACGCCCTGCGCGCCGGCGCCGACGGCTTCCTGCTCAAGCGGGCGCACCCGTCGGAAATCGTGCACGCGGTACGGCTGGTGGCGCAGGGCGAGTCGCTGCTCTTCCCGACCGCGCTGCGCGCCATGGCGGCGTCCCGCGGCAACCCGCGGGCCCGGGAGGCGATGGAGCGGGCCGCGCTGACCGGGCGGGAGGGCGAGGTGCTGCGGCTGATGGCCCGGGGGCTGTCGAACGCCGAGATCGCGGCGGAGTTGGTGCTGGGCACCGAGACGGTCAAGTCCCATGTCAGCGCCGTTCTGGCCAAGTTGGGGGCCCGGGACCGCACCCAGGCGGTGATCGCCGCGTACGAATCGGGCTTCGTGCACCCCGGATGACCTCCGGCCTCGCTCCCGGCCGCGGCGACGCCGGGGGCGGAACGCGCGCAGGAGCTCCCGTCGGTCCCGTGCGTGTCAGGGCGCTCGCCGCGCCGACTCGGCAGCGGCTACGATCCCGGCACATCTCAAAGGTCCGGTACACAGGCCCTGCGCCTCGTACAGGCTTGGCACAACCCACAGGAGGGAGGCCCGCGTTGGGGCGTCTCACCGGCGGTGATCCTTCCCTGCTGCGCCGTATCAACTCCGCGGTGGTGCTGCACGCGCTGCGGGACGGCGAGCCGGCCACCCTGGCCGACCTGGCCCGGCTCACGGGTCTGTCCCGGCCGACCGTCGAAGGGGTGGTCGACGGGCTCACCGGCACCGGCCTGGTGACGGAGGCGGCTCCCCCGGAGCAGCCGGTGCGCCGTCAGGGGCGGCCCGCCCGGCGCTTCCGCTTCCACGCGGAGGCCGGCCACCTGCTGGGCATCGAGATCGGCCCGCGCCGGGTCGCGGCGCTGCTGGCGGATCTGAGCGGCCGGGTGACCGGCTCGGCGGTGCGCGAGGTTCCGGTCTCCGCACCGGCCGAGGAGCGCCTCGCGCAGGTCCGGGCGACCGTGTCCGGTCTGCTGCGCCGCGCCGGAGTGCCCCGGGGCTCGCTGCGGGCGGTGGGCGTGGGCTCGCCCGGAATCGTGGAGTCCGGCGGCGGCGTGCGGCTGTGCACCGCGCTCCCCGGCTGGACGGGGCTGCCGCTCGGGCGGCGGCTGCGGCGGTCCTTCCGCTGCCCGGTGCTGGTGGAGAACGACGCCAACGCGGCCGCGGTCGCCGAGCACTGGCAGGGTGCCGGTACCGGCACCGACGATCTGGTGTTCGTGCTCGCCGGGCTCAGCCCGGGCGCGGGGTCGCTCATCGGCGGTCGGCTGCACCGCGGCCACGGAGGTGCGGCGGGAGAGATCGGGGCGCTGCACCTGCTCGGCCGGGAGGCCGCTCCGGAAGAGGTGCTGTCGACCACCGGGAGGCCGCTCCCCCCGCTCGACGAGAGCGCGGTGGCGCGGGTGTTCGAGCGTGCGGCGGCGGGGGACGCGCGCGCCCGGGAGGCCGTGGAACGGTTCCTCCGGCGGCTGGTCCACGATGTGGCGGCGCTGGTCCTGGCGCTCGACCCGGAACGGGTGGTGGTCGGCGGCTGGGCGGCCGGCCTCGACGGTGTGCTGGAGCCGCTCCGCCGCGAACTGGGCCGCTACTGCCTTCGGCCCCCGCAGGTCGCACTGTCGCGACTGGGAGAGGCGGCGGTGGCGACAGGCGCGCTGCGGCTGGCCCTGGACCATGTCGAGGAAGAGCTCTTCGCGGTGCAGGCACCGGTGGCCGCGGAGTCCTGACCCTGCGGGGGCGCCCGCCCCGTCGAGGACGGCCGTCAGGACGCGCAGCGGTCCTCGTCCGTGTCGGCGATCTCCACCGATCCGGTCCGGCCGAAGGTGAGCCGGCAGGTGTCGGCCCGGTACGTCGCCACGGCCACCGCCACGGTCCGGCCGGCCGCGAAGCAGCGGGTGGTGAGGACGAGCACGGGCGCGCCCGGCAGCCGGTCCAGCACCTTCGCCTCCTCGGCCCCGGCCGAGCCCAGCTCCACCGCCCGTTCCTGGCCCTCCAGGGCGTGGCTGCGCAGGTCCCGCAGAACCGCGCGGGCCCGTGCCGCTCCGGTGAGGCCGCCGGTGGCGGTGTGCTGCTGCACCGGCCCGGGCGGGACGTAGAGGAGTTCGGCCGCGACCGGCTGCCCCTGCGTCACCCGGTTGCGCCGCACGATGTGCACCTGCTCCCCGGGACCGGTGCCGAGCATCCGGGCCACGGCGGACGGCGGTGCGGCGTCCGTGCAGTCGACGGGCTGCCAGGCGTCATCGGTGTCCGCACCCGGCCAGGTGTGCTCCTCGGGGCCGACCGCCACCCCCACCCGGGGCGGCGCCACAGTGGTGCCGACACCGCGCCGCCGCTGCAGCCGGCCGTCGAGTTCGAGCTGTTCCAGGGCCTGGCGCAGGGTGGCCCGGGCGACTCCGAACCGGGCCGCCAGCTCCCGCTCGTTGGGCAGCACCTCGCCCACCGCGAACTCCGAGTCCAGCGCCTCGCTGAGCACCGTCCTCAGGTGCCAGTACTTCGGCTCCGGCACGGATGCGAGCTGCGTCGTCCCCACCCTGGCCCTCCGCCATCCCTGTCGCAATCCCGGTGTCCCCGGGGGAAGTTGTGCACCCTTCTTTATGAAAGGTTCCTGCACTGACCGTGCGACCATAGGGCGGGCCCCACCCTTGGTCAAGACCAATCCTCGATCCCGGACGGCCCTCCCGCCGGGGCCACCGCACAGCGTTCAAACGGTGTGCGCGCAGGCCGGGCGGGGACGCGCGCGAACCGGCCCGGGCGGCTCAAGGAGCCACGGCGGACAGCTTGTCGGGGTTGCGCACGATGTAGACACAGGAGATCCGGCCGTCCTCGGTGACGTCCAGCGAAATGACGCTGTCCGGCCGACCGGCCGAGAGGACCACCAGCGCGGGCACGCCGTTGATCTCCCTGATCCGCACCTCCGTCTCCGGGGGCGGCTGCCGGGTGATGGCGACCAGGAAGCGGCCGATCTTGTCGGCGGACTCGATGACGCGCAGCGGCGCCTTGGCCTTGCCGCCGCTGTCGCCCACCAGCCGGGCGTCGGGGGTCAGCAGCGCCAGCAGCGCCTCCAGGTCCCCTCCCCCGGCGGCGGCGATGAACCGCTCGGTGAGGTCGCGCTGCCGGGCCGGGTCCACGGGGTAGCGCGGCGGCCGTTCCGCCACGTGCCGACGGGCCCGCACGGCCATCCGGCGGACGGCCGGTTCGCCGCGTTCGAGGATCCGGGCGATCTCGGCGAAGGGGTAGCCGAAAGCCTCGCGCAGCACGAAGACGGCGCGTTCGAGCGGGGACAGGGACTCCAGGACGACGAGCACCGCCAGCGACACGGAATCGGTGAGCACCGCCCGTTCGGCGGCGTCCGGCACGGTGCCCGCGTAGTCGGTGGCGACCGGCTCCGGCAGCCACGGGCCCACATACGTCTCGCTCCGGGCCTTCACCTGGCGCAGCCGGTCGACGGCGAGCCGGGTGGTGATCCGGACGAGGTACGCGCGCGGTTCGCGCACCACCGCACGGTCGGTGCCGGACCAGCGCAGCCACGCCTCCTGGACCACGTCCTCGGCGTCGGCCACCCGGCCGAGCATGCGGTAGGCGACACCGGTCAGGACGGGCCGGTGCTCCTCGAAAACATCGGTCGCGCCATCGGTGCCCACCCGCTCATCCCACCCGAACGAACGCGGCCGTGTCCAGCGGGAACCGGTGTGCGGCCCAGCACAATGGGCCCGTGCCGCCGAACGGCGGCGGCCGGTGACGGGAGGTGCTGTGAAGTACGGCGTACTGGGCACGGGCGACGTGGGCCGCACCCTCGCGGGCAGGCTCGTGGAGCTCGGCCACGAGGTGGTTCTCGGCTCCCGCAGCCCGGACAACGAACGGGCCCTCGCCTGGGCCGCGGAGGCCGGTCCGCGGGCCGCCGCCGGGACCTTCGCGGACGCCGCCGCCTTCGGCGAGACGGTGCTGAACGGTGTCAACGGGCGGGCGGCGCTCTCCGCGCTCGACGCCGCGGGGGCGCGGAACCTGGACGGAAAGCTGCTGGTCGACGTGTGCAATCCGCTGGCCTTCGAGGAGGGCCGGCTGCGGCTGTCCCCGGTGGAGAACGACAGCGTCGGCGCCCAGATCCAGCGAACCTTCCCCGGCGCGCGGGTCGTCAAGGCGCTCAACACCGTCAACTGCCAGGTGATGGTGGACCCCGGCCTGGTGCCGGGCGACCACCAGCTCTTCATCTGCGGGGACGACACGGACGCGAAGGCGCGGGCCGTGGCGCTGGTGGGCGAGTTCGGCTGGCCGCCGGAGCGGGTGATCGACCTGGGCGGGATCGAGGCGGCGCGCTGCACCGAGATGCTGATGCCGTTCTGGATCACCCTGATGCAGCAGTTCGGGCATGCGCAGTTCAACTATGAGATCCGGCGGGGCGTTCCCTCTTGAACTCCCGGCTACTGGCCGGTAATCCTTGCTGACACCGCGTCTCATCGCATCGACATCCGTTGACGAGGAGCTCCCCCATGCCCACAACGGCGGCCACGGTCTCCGTCCCGCTCGCCCCCTCGCTCGGAGGGCACCGGGTGCCCGTCGTCTACGAACGGCGCGGCAGCGGCGAGCCGCTGCTCCTCCTGCACGGCATCGGCCACCACCGCCAGGCATGGGACCCGGTGCTGGACGTCCTCGCCACGGAGCGGGACGTCTTCGCGGTGGACCTGCCCGGCTTCGGGGAGTCCCCGGCACTGCCGGAGGGCGTGCCGTACGACCTGGAGACCGTGGTCCCCGTCCTCGGCGCGCTCTGCGAGGCGCTGGGCCTGGACCGGCCGCACGTGGCGGGGAACTCCCTCGGCGGACTGCTGGCCCTGTGCATGGGCCGCGAGAAGCTGGTCCGCTCGGTCACCGCGCTCTCCCCCGGCGGCTTCTGGACGGAGGCCGAGCGCCGCTATGCGTTCGGCCTGCTGCGCGGCATGCGCCTGGGGTCGCGGGCGCTCCCGGCGCCGGTCGTCGAGCGGCTCTCCCGTACGACCGCCGGACGGGCCCTGCTGGTCAGCTCCATCTACGCCCGGCCGGGACGGCGTTCCCCGCAGGGCGCTGCCGCGGAGACCCTGGCGCTGGCGGGGTCGACCGGCTTCCGCCCCACCCTCGCCGCCGGCCGCCATGTGCTGTTCGGCGACGACCTCCCCGGCCTGCCCGTCACCGTTGCCTGGGGCACCCGCGACCTGATGCTGCTGCGCCGGCAGGGCATCCGGGCCAAGCACGCCATCCCCGGCGCGCGCCTGATCCGCCTCCCGGGCTGCGGCCATGTCCCGATGAGCGACGATCCGGCGCTGGTCGCCCGGGTCGTGCTGGACGGCAGCCGCCCCGTCGCCGGTGCCGGGCCGGTTCCCGCGGAGCGTCCGGAGCCCGTGGAGCGGGTGGCCGACTGAGGCGCGTGGTCCGTGGCCCGCCGTGCCGTCAGGGGCCACCGGCGGCCGCGCGACCCCGCGGCGTCCCGGCCGCGCGCCCCCTCAGCGGAGCAGGCGCGGCGGCCCGGGGCCTGAGCGGGGCGCCCGGATGCGGCGTCAGGCGTTCGACCAGGTCCGGGTGGAGAGCACCAGGCGGTAGCCGTCGGGGTCCTCGACGGTGACGCCCCACTCCTCCCAGTACGGATTGTGGGCCAGCACCCGGCGGCCGCCGTGGGCCTCCAGCCGTTCGACGAGCTCGCCCGGGACCTCCGTGCCCAGGTAGATCACCAGCAGGTCCTCGGGCGTCGGACGGGGCACCACCGGGTCGTGGGCGTCGTGCACCAGCTCCAGGTGCCAGGCGGCCTCCGGCCGGCCGACCATCAGCAGGGCGTGCTCCCCGGGCGGCGCACCGGGGCCCGGCTCGTGGCGGAAGAGGACCGTCAGGCCCAGTCCGCCGCACCAGAAGCGCTCCGCGGCGGCGAGGTCCAGCGTCGGCCGGGCGATGCGGATGTGTGCGTCCTGGGTCATCGGTGCTCCTCTGGTACAGGTCCGCGGGTGATACGGATGCGCGGGTCGTTCGGATACGAAGGTGGTTCGGATACGCGGGTCGTTCGGATACGCAGGTGGTTCGACGCGGGTGGTTCGGGTCCGCGGGCGCCGCGGACTCCCCTGGTGACGGTAGCCCCGGTGATCACCGGGCGCGATCGGCCGTCGGACCGGCGTCCGGGGCCGGGAGACGGAGACCGGGAGACCGAGGCCGGGCTCCGTCCGCGGACCTGCGACCGCCGGGCGCGCGGCCCTTCCGGTGAACGGGCGGTGCGTCATGGCCCTTCCGGTGAACGGGTGGTGCGTAATTCACTGAACGTTCTGTTCGGCGGCACCTCGCACCGGTGGCAAGGGACGACACTGCGGTCAGTCGGGCAACGTGAGCAACGGGAGGGTCTCCATGGCACAGGAATCCGGGCACGGAGTCGGGCGGCGGTCGCTGCTGAGGGGCGGAGCCGCGGCTCTCGCTCTGCCGTCCCTGGCGGCGGCCGGGACGGGGACGGCGCGGGCCGTGCCCCGGGCGGCGCCCGCCCAGTCCCTCGGTGGCCGGCCGGCCGCCCGGTGGGGCGTGCAGACCGGGGATGTCACCTCCTCCTCGGGCCTGGTCTGGGTGCGCTCCGACCGCCCCGCCCGGATGGTCGTGGAGACCTCGGCCACCGAAACGTTCCGCTCGGTGCGGCGGTACCCCGGGCCGCTGGTCGGTCCGGACACGGACTGCACCGGAACCACGGCGCTGCACGGGCTGCCGCCGGGCGAGCAGGTGCACTACCGGGTCGTGCTGGCCGATCCGGAGGACCCGCGGCGCACCGGTGAGCCGGTGTACGGCACCTTCCGTACGGCGCCCGCGCTGCGGCGGGACGGGGTGCGGTTCCTGTGGTCCGGCGATCTCGCCGGGCAGGGCTGGGGGATCAACCCGGACCGCGGCGGCTTCCCGATCTTCGAGGAGATGCGCCGCCGGAACCCGGACTTCTTCCTGTGCAGCGGCGACTCCGTCTACGCCGACGGCCCGATCGCGCCGAGCGTCACCCTGCCGGACGGCCGGACCTGGCGGAATGTCACCACCGAGGAGAAGGCGAAGGTCGCCGAGACGCTGGCGGAGTTCCGCGGGAACTTCCGCTACAACCTGCTCGACGAGCAGCTGCGCCGCTTCCACGCCCAGGTGCCGGGCATCGTGCAGTGGGACGACCACGAGGTGCTCAACAACTGGTACCCGGGCGAGATCCTGGACGACGCCCGCTACACCGAAAAGCGGGTCAATGTGCTGGCGGCCCGCGCGCTGCGGGCGTTCGGCGAGTACACCCCGGTCCGGACGCTGCGGGCGAACGGCGAGGGCCGGGTCCACCGGGTGGTGCGGCACGGTCCGCTGCTGGATGTGTTCGTGCTGGACATGCGGACGTACCGGAACGCCAATTCGCCCGGCCGGCAGCCGGCGGACGACCGGGGGATCCTCGGCGCGGAGCAACTGGCCTGGCTGAAGCGGGAGCTCTCCCGCTCCCGGGCGGTGTGGAAGGTGATCGCCGCCGACATGCCGCTGGGCCTGGTGGTCCCGGACGGCCGGACGGACTACGAGGCGGTCGCGCAGTCCGACCCCGGCGCACCGCTGGGGCGGGAGCTGCAGATCGCGGAGCTGCTGCGGTACGTCAAGTCCCGCCGGATCACCGGCACGGTCTGGCTGACGGCGGATGTGCACTACACCTCGGCGCAGCACTACGACCCGTCCCGGGCGGCGTTCCAGGACTTCGCGCCGTTCTGGGAGTTCGTGTCGGGCCCGCTCAACGCGGGCGGTTTTCCGGCGCTGAAGCTGGACGGCACGTTCGGTCCGGAGCAGGCCTTCGTGAAGGCGCCGTCGCGGGCGAACGTCTCGCCGCTGGACGGCGGGCAGTACTACGGCGAGGCCGAGATCGACGGAGACAGCGGGGAGCTGACGGTGCGGCTGTGCGAGGAGGGCGGCACGGTGCTGTTCACCAAGGTGCTCCGGCCGGGGCTCGTGGGCCATTGACTGCTCCTCCGCCTGAAGGCGGGGGATTCCCTCCTTCAGGGCTTGCGAGGATTCCTGGCTCAGGCTGCCTCCGGGAGCAGCGCTCCCGGAGGTCTTATGCCTTCGGCACCAGCCGGGTTCAGACCAGCCCGGACCAGCATCACGCGGGCGGAGTTCTTGTCCCTGGGGGACACCGCTGCGCACGCGGTGCAGGTGTAGGTACGTTCCGAAAGAGGTAGTGCGTGCTTGGTTCTCGCTCCGCACGACGCGCAGTCCATGGTGGTGTGCGCGGGATGCACCAGACGCACGTCGCGCCCGTGCTTGCGGCCCATCTCGATGAGGGCCGCCCGGGTGGCGCCGATCGCCGCGTCAGCGGCTTTACGGGCCATGGTGGTCTTCGCAAGGAACTTCGGCCTGAAGTCCTCAACGGCGATCGCGTCGTGGTCGCGGACGGCCTTCTTCGCCCACTTGCGGGCGGTGTCCTGCCGCTGCCGGGCGATCTTCGCGTACGCCTTGGCACGCCATTTCTTCGCCTCGCGATAGCCCTTCGACCCGGCCTGCCCCTTCTTCGGCTTGCGGCGGGCCATCATCCGGTCGTACCGGGTCAGCTTCGCCTGAGCCCTGCGGCCGTGCTGCGGGTGGGCCAGGCGTGGGCGTCGGATGTGGTGGTGGCGGTCTCCTTGACGCCCCAGTCCACGCCGAGCACCGCGCCCGTGGCCGGGAGCGGCTGCACCTCGGCCGCGACGACGAACGACGCGTACCAGTGCCCGACGCAGTCCTGGTGGACGCGCACCGAGGAAGGTACGGCCGGCAGGTCGCGGGACCACACCACCGTCACGATGATTCCGCCGGCGAGGTGCAGACGGCCGTCCCTGAGGCGGAAGCCGCGGCGCGTGTAGTTGAGGGTGGGGCGTGCCTCGCGCTTCTTCTTGTACTTCGGCATCCCGGCCCGCTGCCGCACGGGAAGCCGGTCGTTGATGTCCTTCAAAGCTTTGGCGCGGGACTTCCCGAAATCCCGGATGAGCTGCTGCTGAGGCACCGAGCTGCCCTCACGCAGCCAGGGGATACGGGCGCGGGCCTCGGTCAGCATCCTGTCGAGCTGCGCCGGACCGCAAGTCCCCTTTTCGCCGGTGGCCCTGGCATGGGCGTGGACGGCCTTGGACTTGGCCACCGACTCGTTCCACACCCACCGGCAGCGGTCCCATTCGGCTTCCAGCTTCCGCCGGGCGGTGGACGACAGACGCAGGCGAAAGGTGTACCGGGCGTGCCCGGCGTCCTTCGTGGCCACGCCTGTCATCATGCCCAACAACCTATCCGGGAGGACTGACAGTTGCCCCCCCTAGACCACAATGCGACTGATCAACCCATCCCATGGTGGACGGCCTTTCGCCCCGAAGACGAAACCCCTTTCCCTGCCCTGCTCCGCAGGAGTCCGATCCCTCCCCGGCCTGAAGGCCGGCGCATCCTCGGAGGTACCCGGTGATCCGGCGGTCCGCGCGGGCGGTCGGCCGGGGCCGTCCGTCGCGGGACCGGCGCCGGGTCGCCGCGTCCCGGCCGAAGGGGCCACGGCCCCGTCCCGAACCACCTCGCCACGCTCGGTGAACCATCAAGAAATGGCTAAAATCCGGCGGTAGTCGATCAATTATGCCCTTAACCCGTCGGTCACAAAGCGTTCGTGATCACGCAACACCGGTCCGGCAGGGTGGCTGCATGACTGACGTGAATCCTGCGAAGCACACCCGCCGCCCCCACCACTGGCGGCGGGACCTCGTCGAACTGGCCGCCCTCTTCACGGCCGTCGCGGTCGCCGACGCGATCGCCAACACGGTCGCCCACGCCCCCAGGGGCCCGGTGCTGCTGGTCGCCTCGGCCGTGGCCCTGGCCGCCACGGCGGGCTTCCACACCTGGTGGGCGCGCCGGCACAGCCATGCCCCGCCCGGCACCGGGACCCGGAGCGATACCGGTGCCGCGACGCCCCCCGGCGCCGCGGCACCGGAGCGGGGGCACGGCGGCACGTCGCTGTGGCGCGTGCGCACGACCGTACGGGACGAGCCGGGCAGCCTCGCCGAACTGTGCACCGCTCTGGCCCGGCACCGGGTGGACATCCTGACGCTCCAGACCCACCCGCTGTCCGACGGCACGGTCGACGAGTTCCTGCTGCGCGCCCCGGCGGAGCTGCCGCCCGCGGAGCTCACCCGGGGAATCGCCACGGCCGGGGGCAGCGGCACCTGGGTCGAGCGGGCGGACGCCCACGACCTGGTCGACACACCGACCCGGGTGCTCAACCTCGCCACCCGGACCGCACTGGACGCGGCGGAGCTCCCGCTCGCGCTGCGGCAGTTGCTGGGCCGCTGCACCATCCACTCGCTGCCCGCCCGGACGCTGACCGGGCAGCCGCTCGCCGACCCGGTGCCCGAGGAAGGCGTCCTGGAGGAGACGGTGCTGCGGCTCCGTGACCCCTCCGGCGGGTCCATCACCGTCGAGCGGCCGTACCTGCCGTTCACGCCCACCGAGTTCGCCCGCGCCCGGGCCCTGGTGGAGCTGGACGCCCGGCTCGGCCCGCGGGTGCCCGGCAGCCGGGACGTGCTGACGCTGCCGGAGGGCAACGAGATCACCGTGCGGCGGGCCGGGAGCACCGATCTGGCCGCCGCCCGCGAGATGCACGACCGCTGCTCGCAGCGGACCCTGAGCCTGCGCTACCACGGTCCGGTCGGCGACGCGGACCGGTATCTCGACCACCTGCTCAGCCCCCGTTACGGCCGCACCCTGGCGGCCCGGACCGCGTCCGGCCGGCTGGTCGCCCTCGGGCACCTGCTCTGGGACGGCGACGAGACCGAGGTGGCGCTGCTGGTCGAGGACGACTGGCAGCGCCGCGGCATCGGCGCGGAGCTGCTGCGCCGGCTGGTCGCGCTCGCCGGAGAGGCGGGCTGCGACAGCGTCTACGCCGTCACGCAGGCGGCGAACACCGGAATGGTCGCCGCCATGCGCGGTCTCGGCCTCCCCCTCGACTACCAGATCGAGGAGGGCACGCTGGTGATCACCGCACGGCTGGATCCGGCACCGGTGCGTCCGCGCCCCGCGCAGGAGCCGGCCGAGCGCTGAGCGGCGCGCCCAGAGCGGCGTCGAGGTCCTGCCACAGGTCCTCGACGTCCTCCAGGCCGACCGACATCCGCAGCAGCCGGTCCGAGACTCCGGAGGACCTGCGGTCGTCCGCGTCCACGATCCGGTGGCTGATGGACGCCGGGTGCTGGATCAGGCTGTCGACGCTGCCGAGGCTGACCGCGGGGGTGATCAGCCGCACCCCGGCGATCACCTCGTGCGGGTCCCCCTCGATCTCGAAGGCCACCATCGCGCCGCCCAGCTTCGGGTAGTGGACCCGGGTCACCCGCGGGTCACCGGCCAGCCGCTCGGCGAGCAGGGCCGCGGTCGCCGAGGCGGCCCGCACCCGTACCGGCAGGGTGGCGAGCCCGCGCAGCAGGAGATAGCCGGCGAGCGGGTGGAGCACCCCGCCGGTGGCGAAGCGGACCTGCCGCAGCTTCCGGGCGAACTCCTCGTCGCACGCCACGACACCGCCGAGCACGTCCCCGTGCCCGCCGAGGTACTTCGTCGCGCTGTGCAGCACGATCCGCGCCCCGTGCTCGGCCGGCCGCTGGAGCACCGGGGTGGCGAAGGTGTTGTCGGCCAGCAGCGGCACCTCGCCGCAGGCACGGGCGACGGCCCCGAGGTCGACCTCGGCGAGGGTGGGGTTGGCCGGGGACTCCACCATCACCAGACCGGTGTCGGGGCGTATGGCCTCCGCGATGCCGTCCGGGTCCACCCAGCTGACCTCGCTGCCGAGCAGGCCCGCGGTCAACAGGTGGTCGCTGCACCCGTAGAGCGGGCGGACGGCGACGACGTGCCGGAGCCCCATGCTGCTCCGGACCAGCAGACAGGCGGTGAGCGCGGCCATGCCACTGGCGAAGGCGACCGCGCTCTCGGTGCCCTCCAGGCGGGCGAGGGCCGTCTCGAAGCGCGCGGTGGTGGGGTTGTCGAGCCGGGAGTAGACGGGCGGGCCGTCCGGCTGCGCGCCGGTGGCGGCGAACGCGTCGATCCGCGCGGCCTCCGCCCGGCTGTCCCGGGACGGGTACGTCGTGGACAGGTCCAGCGGCGGCGCGTGCAGGCCGAGGTCCGCGAGGTCCTCACGGCCGGCGTGCACGGCCTCGGTGCTGAGCGAACGGGGTGGTGTCGCGGCAGTCGTCTCCATGACCCGAGGCTGAACGCTCACCGGGATCTGGCGGAAAATCGCCATGCTATGTTCGGCAGATGGCCGATTCCATCCCTTTGGATCCGGTGGATCTGCAGATTCTGCGGCTCCTGCAGAACGACGCCCGGACCACGTACCGGGATCTCGCCGCCGAGGTGGGCGTGGCGCCGTCGACCTGCCTGGACCGGGTGGCCCGGCTGCGGCGCTCCGGGGTGATCCTCCGGCACGAGCTGCGGCTCGACCCCGCGAAGCTGGGCCGGGGGCTGGAGGCCCTGCTGCTGGTGCAGGTCCGGCCGCACCGCCGGGAACTGATCGGCCCCTTCGTCGAACGGGTGCGGGCGCTGCCCGAGTCCCGGGCGCTCTTCCACCTCACCGGACCGGACGACTACCTCGTCCATGTGGCGGTCACCGGCACCGCCGACCTCCAGCGGCTGGTCCTGGACGAGTTCACCTCCCGTCGGGAGGTCGCCCGGGTCGAGACACGGCTGATCTTCCAGCAGTGGGAGTGCGGGCCGCTGCTGCCTCCGGCACCGCAGGGGTAGCCCACCGCCGGCGTCGGCTCCACCCGCCGGGCCCGGGTGCGCGGCCGGGCGCGCCTCTCCGCACGGGCGAGCCGAGACGCCGGACCGGGGCGCCCGGAGTGTCCGCGAGGCCGCCGCGGGAAGGTGGTTTGGATCATGACCGCGACCGGTAGTGACGCGGTGCCCGACCGCGTACGAGGATGGAGCCCATGTCCGACATCAACAGCAGCCCGTTGCCGCGTCAGGTCGCCGACGCCTACGTCGACGCCCTCATCGAACTCGACCCGATCACCGGCACCTACCTGGGCGTGGCCGCATCGTCCGGCAGGCTCCCCGACTTCTCCCCCGCCGGGCAGCAGGCACTCGCCGACCTGGCCCGCGACACCCTGGAGCGGCTGACCGAGGCGGAGGCCCGGCCGGGCGCCGGCACCGACGCCGAGCGCCGCTGCGCCCGGCTGCTGCGGGAGCGGCTGACCGCCGAACTCGCGGTGCACGACGCCCAGGAGGGGCTGCGCGCCGTCAGCAACATCCACTCCCCCGTGCACGCCCTGCGCACGGTGCTGACCGTGACGCCGACCGGGACCACCGAGGAGTGGGCCGCCGTCGTCCAGCGGCTGCAGGCGGTGCCCGCCGCCCTGGACGGCTACCGCGCCTCGCTCGCCGCGGGACTGGACCGCGGGCTGCCCGCCGGGCCGCGCCAGGTGGCGACCTTCGTCGAGCAGCTGGACGACTGGGTCGGCAAGGACCGCAGCTGGTTCGCGGAGTTCACCGCCGACGGCCCGAAGGAGCTGCGCACCGAGCTCGACATGGCGGCCGCCACGGCGACCGCGGCCTTCGCGGACCTGCGGGACTGGCTGCGGGAGAGCTACGCCCCGGCGGTCGAGGGCAGCCCGGACACCGTGGGCCGGGAGCGCTACGCCCGCTGGTCGCGGTACTGGAACGGCACCGACCTCGACCTCGACGAGGCCTACGCGTACGGCTGGTCGGAGTACCACCGGCTGCTCGCCGAGATGCGCACCGAGGCGGAGAAGGTCCTGCCGGGCGCGGCCACGCCGTGGGAGGCCATCACCCACCTCGACGAGCACGGCACGCACATCGAGGGTGTCGAGGAGGTCCGGGTCTGGCTCCAGGGGCTGATGGACGAGGCCATCGACCAGCTGGACGGCACCCACTTCGAACTCGCCGAGCGGGTCCGGAAGGTGGAGTCGCGGATCGCCCCGCCCGGCAGCGCCGCCGCCCCCTATTACACCCAGCCGTCGGTCGACTTCTCCCGGCCGGGCATCACCTGGCTGCCCACCCTGGGCGAGACCCGGTTCCCGGTCTACGACCTGGTGTCCACCTGGTACCACGAGGGCGTCCCGGGGCATCACCTCCAGCTCGCCCAGTGGGCCCATGTCGCCGACCGGCTCTCCCGGTACCAGGCGACGGTCGGCATGGTGAGCGCGAACGCCGAGGGCTGGGCGCTCTACGCGGAACGGCTCATGGACGAGCTGGGCTTCCTCCGCGACGCCGAGCAGCGGCTGGGCTATCTGGACGCCCAGATGATGCGGGCCCTGCGGGTGATCGTCGACATCGGCATGCACCTGGAGCTGGAGATCCCCGCGGACTCCCCGTTCCACGCCGGTGAGCGCTGGACGCCCGAGCTGGCGCGGGAGTTCTTCGGCCTGCACAACGGCCGTCCGGCGGACTTCCTGGACAGCGAGCTCATCCGCTACCTGGGTATGCCGGGCCAGGCCATCGGCTACAAGCTCGGCGAGCGCGCCTGGCTCACCGGCCGCGATGCCGCCCGGGCGGCACACGGCGACGCCTTCGACGCCAAGCAGTGGCACATGGCGGCGCTGTCGCTGGGCTCGCTGGGCCTGGACGACCTGGTGGACGAGCTGTCCCGGCTCTGACCGCCGGAGCGTGGCCCTGTCGGCGGCCGGTGCCGGGCGTGTGTGCCGGGACCGGCCGCCGACGGTTGCGGGCGGGCCGCTCCGGCCCGGAGTCTCCGCGCCTCGGATCGGGCCGGATCGGATCGGGGCCGGATCGGACAACGTTGTACAGCCTTGCCGGGGCGTACCGCCGGACCGGCGGTACCGTGCGCCCCGCGCCGTCAGCGGCCCTGCTGCGCCCCGCAGGTGGCGCCCAGGGCGACCGTCAGGAATTCCTGAACGGCCTTCTCCACTCCGGCCGGCCCGACGACGCCGGGGACCGTCACCGTCCAGCCGAACGTGACCTGGCGACGGCCGTCCGGTGAGCTCCAGGACTGCGAGCGATAGCCGAAGCCGTTGCCCATGTTGCCCCACACGCGGTCGCCGGGCGTGGCCGGGCAGAGGTCCCCGCCGCCCATCACCCCCAGTCCGTACCCGGCGTCGTTGAGCGTCCGCATGTCCCTCAGACGTGCCGGGGAGAGCAGGGTGCCGTTCGAGAGGGCACGGAAGAACCGGTTGACGTCATGGCTGGTGGAGACCACGCCCGCCGCCGCTCCCCAGACCGAGGGGGTGTACACCGTGGTGTCCACCAGCCGACCGTTTCCGGCCTGCCGGTAGCCGCGGACATGGGGGCCGCCGAGCAACGGGCTCACCATCGGGTACGAGGTGTCCTTCATCCCGGCCGGACGGAAGACCCGGCGTGTCAGTTCCCGTCCGAAGGGATGGCCGGTCACCTGCTCCGCCACCAGGCCGAGCAGCACGTAGTTGGTGTTCGAGTAGCGGAACGAGCCCCGTCCCTCCAGGGGCTTCCCGGTGACCGAGCGGACCAGTTCCCGGGGGGTGACGTGCCGGTGGCGGTTCTTCTCCAGTTCGGCGTCCGACCCGGTCGGGTACAGCCGGTCGAAGTAGTCCGGGATACCGCTGGTGTGGTTGAGCAGCTGCCTGAGCGTGATCGGCTCGGAGTACGGCAGCAGGCCGGGCAGATGCCGGGCCACCGGGTCGTCGAGCGTCAGCCGCCCCTCGTCGGCGAGTTGGAGGATCACGGTCGCCGTCATCGCCTTGGTGATGCTGGCGACGCGGTAGCGGTCCCCGGGCCGGGCCGGCTGCCGGGTACGGACGTCCCGGACACCACCGGCGCCGGACCAGACCCGGTCACCGACGCGTACTTCGGCCAGCGCCGCGGGGGCGCCCGCGGCGGTCAGCTTGTCGAGCGCGGTCCGCAGCGCCTCGGCGTCCAGCACCTGTTCGGGTGCCGACGCCGGTGCGGCGGCATGGGGCTGCCGGTCGGATGGGGCCGCGGAGGCCATACCGGGCGAGATGGTCAGTCCCGCCGAGAGCACCGTCGCAACAGCGAGCACGCGCAGGTCACATCGCACAGATTCCCCCTGGAATTCGGACAGTTCACCGATTCTACGTTCGCGTGATCTTGACAGTGGGCGCCGGCCGCACCCGGGTGGGCGGCGAGTTCCGGCGCTGCTCCTTCCTGTGGCCGGCGGATGGGGGCGGGCGGTGTCTGGCGGGTGGTGCCGGGCCTCGTCGGAGCTCCGGGAGCGGGGCGTCATGGCCTTGCCGAAGGTCACGGAGGCGGTGGGCCCCCGTCTGGCGGCGGGGCGCGGTCCGCGAGTCGCCGGGGCGCGGGGCGGGGTGGCGGTGCGCCGGATCACTGCGACGCACCCGGCACCACGGCGTTCACCCGTCTCCCCGGGGCGGCTCGCGCACCGCCGCCGGTACCCGGGGAAACCTTTCCCACCTGCACCGCTGCGCGATCCGGTACCGGAGCAGTACCGTAGCGCCATGCCCGCTCTGAACATTGATTTCAGCGACGAAGAGCTGAGCGAGCTCCGTGAGGCGGCGAAGGAGCGAGGGGTCACGCTCAAGGCCCTGGTGCGCGAGGCCGTCACCGACGACCTCGCACAGCGACGTGCCATGGCCGAGGCGTCCCAGGTGTTCCGGTCCTTCGTCCGGGAGAACGCCGACGCGTTCGACGCGGCGTTCCCGGACGACGCCCCGGCGGAGCGGCGGAACCGGAGCGGGAGCGTCTGACAGGTGGATCTGCATATCGACATCCGCTGGCTGCTGGCCCGCCAGACGGAGATCCTGCCCGGTGACCCGGGAGTCGACGACTACTCCTCCCTGGTGGCGGCCGTGGCCCGGCACCGGGTCAACACTCCCCGGTTAGGGGAGGAGGCCGACGCCGCCTGGCGGGCGGCGTCGCTGCTGCACACGCTGGTGCAGCTGCGCCCGCTGCCCTCCCGCAACGCTCTGTTCGCCTGCGGTGTCGCCGTGGCCTACATGCACGCCTCGCACGAGGGCATCGACCCGCCGTACGGCGCGCTCATCGAGCTGGTCAAGGACCTGCAGTCCGGTGAGTCGACGGTCTACGACGCGGCGGGGCGGATCCGGTCCTGGCGGATATGAACCGCCCGGGCGGACGGCGGAAAGCCGGCGCGGCACCGGGCGCAGACGCAGACATAGCCGCAGACAGCGTCGGCCGTCTGCGCGCGGCGGCGTCCCGGTGACAGGCAGAGCCCAGCCGCCGACGGGTACCGGTCCGGCCGCGGGTGGGCCGTGGCGGCCCCGGGCGGGCGGTGCTCGGCCCCGGGTGGCCGGTGGCCGGCTCGTGGCGGGCGGCGGTCAGCCGGTGACCTCCGACGCCCGGTGGCGCACCGCCGAGCCGGAGCGGGCCTTGACCACTTCCAGCCGGGCCGGGATCCGCTGCCGCAGGTCCGCGACATGGCTGACGATGCCGACCGTGCGGTCGCGCTCGCGCAGGGAGTCCAGCACCTCCAGCACCTCGTCGAGGGTCTGCTCGTCCAGGCTGCCGAAGCCCTCGTCGATGAAGAGCGTGTCGAGCCGGGTGCCGCCGGCCTCCTCGCTCACCACGTCGGCCAGGCCGAGGGCGAGGGCGAGTGAGGCGAAGAAGGTCTCGCCGCCGGAGAGGGTGGCGGTGTCCCGCTCGTTGCCCGTCCAGGAGTCGATGACGTGGAGTCCGAGGCCGGACCGGCCGCGGCCCCCGCTCCGGGCGTCGGAGTGCACCAGGGTGTAGCGCCCGGCGGACATCCGGTGCAGCCGGCTGCTGGCGGCGGCCGCCACCTGTTCCAGCCGGGCGGCCAGGACATAGGACTCCAGGCGCATCTTCCGTTCGTTCTGCGCGGAGGTGCCCGCGGTGAGGGCAGCCATCCGGGCCACCCGCTCGTACTCGGCGCGCTGTGGGGCCAGTCGGCGGGCGTCCAGGGTGGCCTGCGTTCCCAGCCGGTCCAGTTCGGCGCAGCGGGTGCGGGCGGCCTCGTCCGCGGCGGAGGCGTCCCGGAGCCGCCGGGTGGCGGCGTCGAGCGCCGTCTGTGCCACGGCGGGGTCGGCCGGGGACCGCTGTCCGGCCGCGACGAGCTGCGGGGCGGAGAGTTCGGCCGTCAGGGCGGCGTCCTCCGCCTCCCAGGCCGCGAGCCGGTGTTCCAGCGCGCGCCGGGCTTCGGGGGCCAGGACGGCGGTGGCGGCGTCCTCGGCCGTGGGGAACCCGGCCGCGCCGGCGGCGTCCGCCAGACCGGTCCCGGCCTCGTCGAGGCGGGACTCCGCGCGCTCCAGCGCGTGGGCCGCCTCCTCCGCCGTCTCCAGCAGTGCGGCGCGCCGCTCCAGTTCGGTGACGCGTTCGGCGACGCTCCGGGCGCTGCCGCGGACGCGATCCAGCTCCCGTTCCACTGCGGCCTGTTCGCTCAGCAGGGTCTCCCGCCGCGAGGTGCGCGCGGCCACCCGACGCTCGGCGGCCTGGTGTTCGTCGCGGCGTTCGGCGTGTTCGCGCTCGATGCGGTCGAACGCCTCCCGGGCGGCGTGCGCGTCGGCGGCCTCGGCCCGAGCGGCGGACAGGGCCTGTTGGTGTTCGGCGACCTCCCCGGCGAGCCGGTCGGTCGCGGCGCCGTCCGCCTCGGCGTCCGCGGCCTCCAGCGCCTCCCGTACGGAGCGCAGCCGCTGCTCGGCCTCCTCCCGCCGGGTGCCGGCCCGCTGGTACGTGGCGAGGGCCGCCTCCTCGTCCGTCCGCCCGACGTGATCCGCCTCCAGAGGGGCCGGGGCAGGATGGTCGCGCCCGCCGCAGACGGCGCACGGCTCCCCCTCCCGCAGGGACGCGGCGAGTTCGGCGGCGATGCCGAGCAGCCGGCGCTCCTTGAGGTCGAGCCAGGTCTCCTGCGCCGCGGCGGCGGCCCCACGGGCCTCCAGCAGCCGCTCCTCCCCGGCGCGCACCTGACCGGTGAGGGTGTCGCGCCGACGGGCCGCGTCCAGCCTGCGCCGGGCCGGTTCGAGCCGGCCGGCGAGGTGTTCGGCGCGGGTGGCGGCCTCCGCCGCCCGGTCGACCCGCTGCTGGTGGTCGCGGCGGACGGTCTCCCACCGGTCGAGCCAGTGCGCCGCCTCGGTCAGCACCTCGTCGTCCGCACGGGACTGCCGCTCCAGCTCGGCGAGTTCGGCTGCCAGCGCGGTGCCGCGCTCCTCGGTCCGGCGGGCGGCGGCCAGCGAACCGAGCTCCTGGCGGGCCTCGCGCTCCAGCTCGGCGAGGGTCCCGCGGGGCGCCTCCCGGAGGCCGTCGGGCAGCGCGGCACGGGCCCGCCCGGCGGCTGCCGCGGCCTCCCGGTGCCCGGCCGCCGCCGTGTCGCGCAGCCGCAGCGCGGGGACCACGGTGTCGGCGCTGCGGGCCCGGTCCAGCCGGGTGCGTGCGCTCTCCCGCTCCTCGCGCAGGGCGTCCTGGGCGGTGCGGCGGCGCACGGCCGCGTCGTACCGCTGCCGGAGCCGGTCCTGTTCCCGTACGGTCTCCAGCTCCGCGACGGCCGCGGCGTGGGCCGCTTCGGCGGCGCGCACGGCCGCGGCGCAGATCGTGCGCCACTCCCGGGCGCCGGCCCGGGCCACCGCCGCGCCGCTCAGCACCAGGTCGGCGAGTCCCGGCTCACCGGGAACCGGAGGCGCCTCTTCCGTACGCTGACGGGCGCGGGTGGCGGAGCGCTGCGCCGGAACGGCGGGCGCCGCCCCGTCCGGCCCGCCGAGCGCGGGGAAGGACGGCTCCGGGCCCCGGAGGGCCGCCTGCTGCATCCGGTGCGCCAGTGCCAGCAGCCGCTCGTCCCCGCTGCGCACCTGCTGCTGGGCGGCGGAGCGCAGTTCGGCGAGCCGCTCCTCGACGGCGGCGAACCGCCGGGTGTCGAAGAGCCGGCCGAGCAGCTTGCCGCGGGCCTCGGCGTCGGCGCGGAGGAAGCGGGCGAAGTCGCCCTGCGGGAGCAGGACCACCTGGCAGAACTGTTCCTTGCTCATGCCGAGGAGCTGCCCGACCTCCTCGCCGGCCTCCTGGTGGGAGCGGCTGAGCGGCCGCCACTCCCCCTCGGCACGTTCGCGCAGCCAGGTCTGCGGCTTGTCCCGGGTGAAGCCGCTGCCGCGCTTCTTCGGCCGCGGCTGCTCGGGGCGGCGGGTGACCTCCAGGCGGCGTCCGCCGACGGTGAGGTCGAGGAGGACCTCGGTCGGGGTGAGCGCGTCGGCGTGGTCGCTGCGCAGGGACTGCCCGCTCTGCCGGGCGCCGGGCACACCGCCGTACAGGGCGTAGCAGACGGCGTCGAGGACGGAGGTCTTGCCCGCCCCGGTCGGGCCGTGGAGCAGGAACAGTCCGGCGGCGGAGAGGTCGTCGAAGTCGACCTCGGCGGTGCCGCCGAACGGACCGAACGCGGTGATCCGCAGTCGGTGCAGCCTCACCGGACCCCCTCGCTCCGGCTCTCCGCTGCCGCCGTGCGGGCGCGGACGTCGTCGAGGGCGCCGCCGAGGACGGCCCGTTCGCCGGCGTCGGGTCCGGTGCCGCCGCGCACATGGGCCACGAAGTCCTCGGCGATCTGCCGGTCGGTGCGGCCCTTGAGCCGCTCGGCGTAGGAGGCGAGCGGGTCCTCGGCGTCCCGTTCGGGGTCGAAGGCGAGGTTGAGGACGTGCGGGAAGCGCTCGGCGAGCCGGGCCATCGGGTCGTCCGGACGCACGGCGTCGGTGAGGGTGGCCTCCACCCAGGCGTCCTCGTGCCGGGTGAGCTCCGGGTCCTTCAGCAGGTCCTCCAGCGGACCGCGGATGCGGGCGAGCGGGCGGGGCACCGGGCAGTCGATCCGCTCGGCGTCGAACGCGCCGTCCGGGCCCAGGTCGACCAGCCACATGCTCTTGCGGTGGTGGACCTCGGAGAAGGAGTAGGCGAGCGGCGATCCGGAGTAGCGGATGCGTTCGCTGACGGTCTGACAGCCGTGCAGATGGCCGAGGGCCGCGTAATCGACCCCGTCGAAGACCGTGGCGGGCACCGCGGCGACGCCGCCGACCGTGATGTCCCGTTCGCTGTCGGAGGTGGCGGCTCCGGAGACGAAGGCGTGGGCCAGCACCACCGAGCGGGTGCCGGACGGGCGGTCGGCGAGGTCGGCGCGGACCCGGTCCATGGCGGCCTCCAGCACCGCGGTGTGACTGGTCCGCTCGGCAGCCAGCTCCTCCCGGACCAGGGCCGGTTCGAGATACGGCAGCCCGTACAGGGCGACCTCGCCGTGGGCGTCGGTGAGGACCACCGGGTCGGCGCAGCCGGCGGGATCGGTGCGCAGATGGATGCCCGCCCGGTCCATCAGCCGGGAGCCGACGCCGAGCCGGCGGGCGGAGTCGTGGTTGCCGGAGATCATGACGGTGGGCACCCCGGCATCGGCGAGCCGGTGGAGCGCGGTGTCGAAGAGTTCGACGGCGGCGAGCGGGGGCACGGCCCGGTCGTACACGTCGCCCGCGACGAGGACGGCGTCCACCCGCTGCTCCCGCACCGTCTCCACGAGGTGGTCGAGGAACGCCGCTTGGGCGGGCAGCAGGCTCACCCGGTGGAAGGACCGGCCGAGATGCCAGTCGGACGTGTGCAGGAGTCGCATGATCCTCGACTGTAACGGTGGGGTACGACACCCCGGGCGGAGACGGGCGGTTCGGTCCGGTGTCAGACGGTTCCGTATGCTTCGCCGCCGAGTTCGACCCGGGCGGTGCCCGCTGTGGTGTCGGCGATCCAGGCGCGGAAGGCGTCGACGTCCACCTCGGGGAGCCCGATCTCCAGGGTCACCTCGGCCGCGTAGCGCACGTCCCGGACCTCGCGGCCGGTCGCCCGCAGGTCGTTCTCCAGCTTCCCGGCCCGCTGGTGGTCGACGGTGACGGTGGCCAGCCGGAAGCGCTGCCGGGTGAGGGTGCCGAGGGCGTCGAGGGCTTCGCCGACCGCGCCGCCGTAGGCGCGGATGAGCCCGCCCGCGCCGAGCTTGACCCCGCCGTAGTACCGGGTGACGACGGCGACGACGAAGCGGACCTCGCGGCGCAGCAGCATCTGGAGCATCGGGACGCCGGCGGTGCCGCCGGGCTCACCGTCGTCGCTCGCCTTCTGCACACCGCCGTCGGCGCCGATGACGTACGCGAAGCAGTTGTGGGAGGCGGTGGGGTGCTCCCTGCGGACGCGCCGGACGAACTCCTGCGCCTCCTCCTCGGTCGCCGCGGGTGCGAGGGCGCAGCGGAAGCGCGACTTGTTGATCTCGATCTCGTGCACGCCCTCGCGCGCGACCGTCCGGTACTGGTCCTGCATCACGCCAGCCTATGCGGGGCTCCGGGAATGGTCCCGGCGGGTCCTTCGTTGTGCGGGGCATGTACGGAGACGCAGAGACGGTCCGCAGGATCCTCACCGGCACCGGTGACACCTGGGCGGTGGTCGGTCTGTCGACCAACGAGAGCCGGGCGGCGCACGGGGTGGCCGAAGTGCTCCAGCGGTACGGCAAGCGGGTCGTGCCGGTGCACCCGAAGGCGCAGACCGTGCACGGCGAGCCGGGGTACGCCTCGCTGGCGGAGATCCCGTTCCCGGTGGACGTGGTCGATGTGTTCGTCAACAGCCATCTCGCGGGGCAGGTCGCCGACGAGGCGGTGGCGATCGGCGCGAAGGCGGTCTGGTTCCAGCTGGGCGTGGTGGACGAGTCGGCCTGGGAGCGGACGCGGGCCGCCGGTCTGGACATGGTCATGGACCGCTGTCCGGCGATCGAGCTCCCCCGGCTGGGCTGATCCGGCTGGGCTGAAACGGCGCGGCTGAAACGGCGGGGCCGAACCGGCGGGGCGGTGGGGGCGGGGCTCAGCCGCCGAGGCCGTCCAGCACCACGGCTCCGGGGAGCGCGGCGAGCGCCGCGCCGGGGACGAGGAGCTTCCCGCGGCGGCTGCCGCTGCCGATGACCAGGCAGGGCTCCGGGACGAGCGCGGCGTCCACCAGCAGCGGCCAGTCCCCCGGCAGCCCGAGCGGGGTGATGCCGCCGTACTCCATGCCGGTCTCCGCCACGGCCCGGTCCAGCGGGGCGAAGGACGCCTTGCGGGCGCCGAGGTGGCGCCGGACGGCGCCGTTGACGTCCAGCCGGGCGGTCGCCGGCACCATGCAGGCGGCCAGGGTGGTCTCCCCGCCCCGGCGTCCGGCGACGACGACGCAGTTGGCGGAGGCCTCCAGGAGCCCGGGGCCGTAGGTCTCGGCGAAGACGGCGGTGTCCGCCTTCCCCGGGTCGGAGTCGACGTAGAGCAGCTGCTCCACGGGCACCGGGCCGCTCCACGCCCGGAGGGCGTCCGCGACGGGCGGCACCAGGTCGTCCAGGCACTCGGCGGCGGGGTGGACCTCGTCGAAGTGACCGATGGGGGCGCGCATGCGGGCACGCTAACAAATGGGCACGCGGCCGGAGTCCGCCGTCCCGGAGCCGTTCAGCGCACCGGCGGTACGGAGACGACCATCATCATCTCGACCGGCTCGGTGCCGTCGTTGCGGTAGGCGTGGGTGCCGCTGGCCTCGAAGCTGGCCGAGGTCCCGGGGGCGAGCAGGTGCTCCTCGCCCTCGACGACGAGGGTCAGCTCGCCGGACCGGACATGGACGAGTTCGAAAGTGCCCGACGGGTGCGGGTCGGAGGAGCTGCCGTCGCCGGGCTCGAGGTGCCAGGACCACAGCTCCAGCGGTCCGGGGGTCTGGGTGCCGGCGAGGAGGGTGCTGGAGCTGCCCTCCTCGGTGGACCACATCCGTACCGCCCGGTCGGCGGGGACGATCTGGACGCGGGGCTCCTGGTCGAAGTCGAGCAGGGTGGTGAGGCTGACTCCGAGGGCGTCGGCGAGCTTCACCGTGGTGCCGACACTGGGGTTCGTCCGCGCCTGTTCGATCTGGATGATCATGCCTCGGCTGACGCCCGCCCGGGCCGCGAGCCCGTCCAGGGTGAAGCCCCGCTCATTGCGCCAGCGCTTGAGGTTGCGGGCGAGTGACTGGGTGAGGTGGTCGAGGTCCGTCACGTACCGTCCAATATTTTTGATGCAGCAGTTTAGTTTCTTCAACTATGCTGTGCTGGACTCCAGCGTTCACCACACTGTACTGCGAGGTTCGTATGACGGCCGTCTTCGCTCTGGCCACCAGTCTCCTGTGGGGGCTGGCCGACTTCGGCGGCGGACTGCTGACGCGGCGCATCCCGGCCCTCACCGTGGTCGTCGTCTCGCAGACGATCGCCGCCGTCGTGCGGGTGACCAATGTCGTGGTCGGCGGCGCGGCCCTCTGGGTCTCGGTGCGGCGCGGCGCGCCCGCGCTGCCCGAGGAGGGCGGCATGGGGGTCATCCGGGCGTCGCTGCCGGCCCTGGCGTTCGTGGGTCTGGCCGATGTGGCGGCCAACGGCAGCTACGCGCTCGCCGCGCAGCAGGGTCCGGTGACGGTCGCCGCCGTCCTGGCCTCGCTCTACCCGGTGATCACCGCGCTGGCGGCGCGCGGCTTCCTCGACGAACGGCTGCGGGCGGTGCAGGCGGCGGGCGCGGGACTGGCCCTGTTCGGCACCGTGCTGCTGGCGGCGGGCTGAGGCTCCCCGCGCCGTTCACCGGCCGGACCGCGGGGCCTTCGGGCTCACGGTCCGGCCGGAGTCGTTTCCGCCACACCTCAGGAGTGCCACACCTCAGGAGTGCCGCAGCTCAGTAGCGCCGCAGCGCGTAGACCGCGAGCGCGATGCCCTGCAGGACCACCGCCGCGGCGAGCAGGATGCGCAGGGTACGAGGATTCATCACCGGCACCTCCTCACCCGCGTCCTCTCATCCCGCGCCGCGAGCGCGACCTGCGGCGCCATGCGCGCGGGGCGCCGCCCTGCACCGGGGCGGCTTCCGCCGTGCATGCGGGTCCGGCTCCGCCCGTCGGCGCGGGACCGTTCCGTCCGGCTCAGGCCGGGGAGTCCAGTGTGCCGGTTCCGGTTCCGTCCGGGTCCAGTTCCGCCAGGGCCCGCAGCTGTTCCGGGGTGACGTCCTCCGGGATCGGCACCGGCGGCGGGGTGCGCAGCGGGGGCTGCCACCCGGTCTCGGGATCCCAGCGGCGCACGACCCGGGCGGGCGCGCCCGCGACCACCGCGTGGTCGGGCACCTCGCCCCGCACCACCGCTCCGGCCGCGACCACCACGTTCCGGCCCAGGCGCGCGCCGGGGAGTATCACCGCTCCGGCGCCCAGCCAGCTGCCCGGCCCGATCTCGACGGGCGCGGTGCGCGGCCACTGCCGGCCGATCGGCTGCGCGGGGTCGTCGTAGGAGTGGTTGTCGCTGGTGACGTAGACGTACGGGCCGCAGAAGACGTCGTTGCCGAAGACCACCGGCTGGGAGGCGACGACATGGCTGCCGCGGCCGAGGACGACGCCGTCGCCCAGCCGCAGCACCGGCTCCGGCCCCAGGTCGAGGCCGGGCATCATCCCGGCCGTGAGCGTGACCTGTTCACCGATGATGCAGTGGTCGCCGAGGTGGATCCACGGCTCTCCGAAGACGGTGCCCTGGGGGAACGCCAGCCGGGTCCCCGGGCCTATCCGGCCGAACCGGTGCCGGCCCGGACGCTCGGCGGTGACGGCTCCGGCGTCCTGCATCCAGCGCCAGCCGCGGTGCACCGCGCGGGTGACGGCCCGGCGCCGCCAGGCTCCGAGCGATGAGAACGTGTTCCGGTTTTTCGGCACCCGCACACGGTACTCAGCAGTTCGACGGCCACCGCACGCCGCAGGCTGTGATCTTCACCCCACCCGGCCGGCGGGCGGTCCGCCCGCCGGCCGGGGTGACACGGGTCAGCCGCCGTACGGATTGCCCTGCTGCGGAGCACCGTACGGACCCGGCTGCTGCTGCGGGGCGCCGTACGGGCCGGGCTGTGCGCCCGGAGCGCCGTAGGGGCCGGGCTGTGCGCCCGGAGCGCCGTAGGGGCCGGGCTGCTGCTGCGGCGGCGTGTGGGTCCGGTACTCCTCGGGCACGCCCCAGGGATCCTGCGGAACCGGGGGCGCCTGCTGGCCGTAGGGGGCCTGCGGTGCGGGCGCGGCCGGGGCCGGTGCGGGCTGACCGTACGGACCGGGCTGCTGCGGGACCGGCTGGCCGGGCTGCTGCTGGGGGCTCTGCGGGTAGCCGTACTGCGGCGCGCCCTGGGGCGGCATGCCCTGAGGCGGCGTGCCCTGGGGCGGCGTGCCCTGGGGCTGCATGCCCTGCTGGGGGAAGCCCTGAGGCGGCATGGCCTGCTGCGGGTAGCCCTGAGGCGGCATGGCCTGCTGCGGAGCGCCCTGCGGGCCGCCGACGGCGGAGAGGAACTGCTCCAACTCCGCACGCCACAGACGGTGGACGTTGAGCCGGGTCGGCTTCGGCTCGCCGGGCAGCATCAGATGGAAGCAGCTCCACAGCGGATTGAGCGCCACCTCGCTGATGAGCATCGGGGCCTCGGCCCGCGGGATGGCGTACGCGACCTCCTTGGGCCGCTGGGAGAACCGGTGCATCCGGTGGAACACCACCGCCTGGTCGGTCAGGGTGATGAAGTAGTACTTCACCAGCAGTTGTCCGATCAGGCCCAGTGCTCCGGTGAGCCAGGGCGTGGGCCCGGTGAGCGACGCGACGGTCACCAGGGCCCGGTCACCGGGCGCGGCCTGGGATATGGCCGCCGAGACCTGTTCCTTCATCGTCGCCTTGCGCATGGCCATGCGGCTGTTCCTCAATTCTCTGCTGCGTTGGGACCCGCAGCGTACCGAGTGCCGCGGACATCGGCGGCACCCGCGGGTGCCGCGCGGGCGGTTGCCCTTCCGGCGTCCCGGCACAGGCCCCGCGCGGGCCCGGCCCACCGCTCGGCAGCACCGGAACTCACCGCTCCGGCCGCCCGGTCGGCGCGTCACAGGGTGCGGGGCAGGCCGAAGGCGGGGACGACGTCGGGGACGAAGACACTGACCTCCCGCACCCCGCCCTCCTCGACGCTCAGCACGGCCAGGGCGAAGGCCCGGAACTCGCTGCCGCCCGGCCGGCGGACGTAGGTCGCCGCCGCCGGCTGCCGGTTGGCCCTGGTGGGGAGGAACCGGAACTCCAGTGCGTCGGGACCGTGCAGCGCCGGCGCCCAGCCGGCCACGACGGTGTCCCGGCCCTCATACCAGGCCGGCTCCGCACCGAAGTGGCCTCCCGCACCCGCCTGGTGGCCGACCCGCACGTCCTCGCGGAGCACCGCGGCCACCGCCGCGTCGTCGGCCCGCTCGATCGCGTCCATGTAGCGCCGGAGCACGGCCCGTTCCTCCTCGCTCGGGTCCGCGGCGGCCCGCCACTCCAGCCGCCGTTCGGGCAGCTGCTCGCGGAGCGCCGGACGGGCCCGCTGGAGGGCGCTGTTGACCGCGGCCACACTCGTGTCGAGCAGTGCCGCCGCGTCCTTGGCCGGCCAGCCGAGCACATCACGCAGGATCAGTACGGCCCGCTGCCGGGGCGGAAGATGCTGGATGGCGGCCAGGAAGGCCAGTTCGATGGTCTCCTTGGACACGGCCGCGGCCTCCGGCGCGGCATCGTCCGCCGGCACCGGGCCCAGCAGCCCGTCCGGGCAGGGCTGCAGCCAGGGAACGGCCACCGGGGGCAGCGGCCTGCCGCCGGTGGCTGCCGCGGGTGCGGCCTCGCCGGACAGCGGGACGGTGCGCCGGCTACGGTCGAGGAAGTCCAGGCACGCGTGGGTGGCGATGCGGTACAGCCAGGCACGGAACGGCGCCCGGCCCGCGTAGGTCGCGCGCTTGCGCCAGGCCCGCAGCAGGGTCTCCTGCACCAGGTCCTCGGAGTCGTCGAAGGAGCCGAGCATCCGGTAGCAGTGAATCCGGAGCTCCCGCCGGTACCGCTCCGCGAGCCCGGCGAACGCGGTCTCGTCCCCCGCTCCGGCGGCTGCCGCCACCGCGCTCTCCTCGGCGCGGTCCGCCGCGGATTCCGTCCGCGCCGACGATGTCCTGGTCATGGCGTGCCCCTGTCCGTGTGCGGCGGCCGCTGCCGGTCGCCATCGATCATCCGTCGCTTCCTATGACGGCTGCCACACGGAGAACTCATCGCCGGCCGGGCCGGGGCCGCATCGCGAGCGGCTGTTCGTGGTGAGCGGCGATCCGTGCACACACGAGTGCGGTGAGCGGAACGGGCCGGGCACCGGCCGGGCAGGCACCCGGCCGATGCCCCCTGTGGGGCGGACGCCCCGAGGGCCGGAGCACGGTCCCCGCGCCGCCTCAGTCCACGACGCCTCGGTCCGCCGCCCCGCCGACGGCCTCCCGGTGCTGCTGGGCCAGCTCGCCGTACATCACGGCGTTCACGGTGACGAGCTCGCGCTCCTCCGCGGTGAGCTCCCGCCGCACCCGCGCGGGGACGCCCGCGACCAGCGAACCGGGCGGGACCCGCATGCCCTGGGGCACCAGCGCCTGGGCCGCGACGAGGGAGCCGGCCCCGATGTGCGCGCCGTTGAGGACGGTGGCGCCCATGCCGACCAGGACGTCGTCCTCAACGGTGCAGCCGTGCAGCACGGCGTTGTGGCCCACCGAGACGCGCTCCCCGACGGTGAGCGGGAAGCCGACGTCGACATGGAGGGTGCAGTTATCTTGGATATTGCTGCTGCGGCCGATGGCTATCGGCCCCGCGTCGGCCCGGAGGACGGCGTGGTACCAGACGCTCGATCCGGGGGCCAGGGTGACGTCCCCGAGCACCACCGCTGTGGGTGCGGTGAATGCGTCCGGGTCGATCTTCGGCTCCCGGCCGCCCACGCCCGCGATCAGTGCCCGCTCCGTCATCGCCGTCTCCTCGCCGCTCCGCCCCGCCGCCGGGGCACCGTCGGCGACGATCTTGCCGCCGCGGGGACGGCGGAGGCAAGGGATCCGCCGCTCAGTCGGCGGCCGGGACCCTCTCGGGGGCCAGCTCGCTCTGCTCCAGCGCCGCGGCGGCCTTCCTGGTCCGGTTCCTGACCACCAGGAACGAGGCCAGGCCGATGGCGACGGCGATGAGCAGGCCGAAGTAGGAGAACCGCTTCAGCCACTCCTCGGCCACGATGCCGACGGAGTAGATCACCGCGGTGGTACCGCCCGCCCAGACGATGCCGCCGAGCACATTGGCGATGAGGAACTTCCAGTACGGCATGTGGAGTACACCGGCGAGGGGCCCGGCGAAGATCCGCAGCAGGGCGACGAAGCGGCCGAAGAAGACGGCCCACATGCCCCACTTCTCGAAGGAGCGCTCGGCGGCCGCGATGTGCTGCGGCCCGAAGTGCTTGGGGAACTTCCCGCCGAGCCAGGTCAGCAGCGGCTTGCCGCCCCGGCGGCCGATCAGATAGCCGATGGAGTCACCGATGATCGCGCCCGCGGTGGCACAGGTGCCGAGGATCACAGGGTCGATCTCGCCGTGCTGCGAGGCGAGCAGGGCCGAACTGATGAGAACGATCTCGCCCGGCAGGGGGATGCCCAGGCTCTCCAGCCCGATGACCACCCCCACGAGGATGTAGACACTGAGCGCCGGCACCGTCTCGAGCCACTCCTGGACGTGCAATGCCGGTTCCTCCCGTGATCTGACCTGCTGCCCGGCGCGCCGTGGGACGCACGCCGGGCAGCCTACTGGATCCCGGGCAAAGAGGGCGGTCAGCTGTTCGGGCGCAGCGTCCAGAGAATGGACATCTCGCCGGTGACGGCGCCGTCCTCACGGGTGATCGAGACCTCGACCGGGAACTCCGGGCGCCCTCCGGCGTCGAGTTCGGCGACGACGTCGGCGATCGGGCGGCCGAGCTGTGCGGTGGCCGTGACGGGACCCATGGCCAGCTTCTTGTAACCGATCTCGGCGCGTACGGCGAGGGGGACGGCCCGGGAGAGCTGGTCGCCGAAGGCGGCGATCACGATGGCACCGCTGGCGGACTCGGCGAGCGTGAACATCGCGCCGGCGTGCGGCCCACCGACGTGATTGTGGTAGTCGGGCTGGTCGGGCAGCCGGAGCACCGCGCGCTCCGCGGTGGTCTCGAGGAATTCGAGGTTCAGGGTGCGGGCCATCGGAACGGTGGCCGTGAGCATTTCGCCGATCGACGGCAGGGTCTCGGACATGGCGGGGATGTTACCAACGAGTAGCCACCGGCGACAGGGCGGAGCCCCGCCTTCCACGGGACACCTCTATCGTTAGCGGCCATGTGGCCAGGACAACAGCCGCCCGGGGGCGAGCAGAACCCGCAGAACGCGAATCCGTACCAGCAGCCGGGGTACCAACAGCCGGGGCATCAACCGCCCCCTCCCTACCAGCAGCAGGGATATCAACAGCCGGGCTACCAGCAGCCGAACCCGTATCAGCAGCCGGCGCCGCAGTGGAACACGGCGGTGCCCGGCGGCCCGCAGCCGCCGCGGAACAACCGCAGCAAGGCCACGATCGCCGTCGTGACGGCCGCCGCCGTGGTGGTCGCCGCCGCCGTCACCGGCGTGATCGTCCTGGGCGGCGAGGACGAGAGCCCCCGGGCCGGGCAGGGCGGCAGCAAGCAGTCCGCCTCGGCCGCGCCCTCGTCGTCCGGCGCGGGCGACTCCGGCGGGGGCGAGCTCGCCAATCCGCGTGCCGACAGCGAGGTGAAGCCGGTCGTCCCCGGCTGGAAGACCGTGGTCAACGGCAAGCGGCACAGCGCGTTCGACGTCCCGCCGGACTGGGCCGTCGAGCGGCCGGGCACCGCCATCGGGTTCACCGACCAGAAGGACACCTCCGACTTCCCGAAGTCGCTGGTGACGATGACGTCCCCGGCGTACGCCCAGGAGAAGTGGTGCACCTCGAAGACCGAGAGCGGCCGGGAGGACACCACGTCCCTGGGGGCCGCCGGCACCAAGGGCGCGCAGGGAGCGAAGAGCACCGCGGAGGCGGCCCAGAACGAAGCCCTCAGCTGGGTCTTCGCCGCCTATGACCAGAAGAAGACGGGCACCTTCCGGGGCACCCGGGCCAAGCCGTTCAAGAGCGACCACGGCATCAGCGGCTCCACGTCGTCCGCGACGGTGACGGGGGTGAAGAAGACCGGCAAGTGCACCACCGACGGCAAGGCGTTCGCCGTCACCTACCGCGCGGACACCGGCGACCTGGCGACCTGGGTGCTGTACACGGCCAAGGGTGTCGAGGACGAGATCCCGGACGCCACCATCAGGAAGATCATGAGCACCCTGCGGCCGCTCCCGTCCTCCTGAACCTCCGCTCCCCCGCCTGGCCCTTCCGGCCTGGCTCCTCCGCCTGCCGCCCGGCCTCGACCCGGCTCACCGGATCCGCAGTACCGGTGAACCGGGTCAGCCGACGCTGAAGGCCCCGTCCGGCGGCTCCGGCGAGTCCTCGGCCGCACCGTCGTGCACGGGCCGCGCACCGGCCGCCAGCCGACCGAGGGACGCCCCGTGCTCCACCCGCGCCGGGAAGGTGTCGGCCGCGGTCCGGCGGGCCAGTGCGGCGACCGGCAGCTCGGCGTCGGACGCCACGAGCACCGTGTTGCCGAAGCGGCGGCCACGCAGCACGGAGGGCTCGGCGATGAGGCACAGGTGCCGGAACACCTCGGACGCGGCGGCCAGCTGGGAGCGGAGGAACGGGAAGGGGGCGGTGTCCGCGAGGTTCGCCGCGTAGACGCCGCCGGGGCGCAGGGCCCGGGCGGCGGCGCGCGCGTACTCCACGGAGGTGAGCTGGGCGGGCACCCGGGAACCGGTGAAGACGTCCGCGATCAGGAGGTCCACCGACGCGGGTTCCGTCCGCTCCAGCCAGTGGCGCGCGTCCGCGGCGTGCACACGGATGTCCGCGCCGGAGGGCAGCGGCAGACACTCCTCGACCAGCGCGATCAGGCCGGAGTCGGCCTCGATCACCGTCTGCCGGGACGCCGGCCGGGTGACGGCGGCATAGCGCGGCAGGGTGAAGGCACCACCGCCGAGGTGCAGGATGTCGACCGGTGCGCCCGGGTCGGCCGCGACGTCCACGACATGGGCCAGCCGCCGTAGGTACTCGAATTCCAGGTCGGTCGGATCGTCGAGGTCCACATAGGACTGCGGAGCGCCGTCCACGGTGAGCAGCCAGGCCCGCGGCCGGTCCACATCGGGCATCAGCTTGGCGGTCCCGAAGTCCACGGCCCGGGTCACGGGAATCGGCTCGTTCTCCACGCCTCCATTGTCGCCGGGGCGCGAGGGGCAGGGAGGCCAGGGGGTGCCGGGCGTACCGTGCCGAGCGCACCACTCCCCCCTCCGCGGCCCCGGCAGGCGGGGACGGCCGAGGTGGCCGGCCACGTCCCGGGGCTTCCGACCCGGGCTTCCGTGGCCGGGCTTCCAACCCCGGGCTTCCAACCCCGGGCTCCCGTAGCCGGGCGTGCGGCGGGCCGGGCGTGCGGCGGCCGGGCGCCCCTCGCCGAGGCCGCATCCGGGTTCGCCGAGGTCGCATCTGCCCGGCTCGGCCACGGAGTCGGGGCACGCGGGCCCCAACCGCCCCCTCCCGGTGGCCCTTTCCCGGGCGGTCAGTCGGCGAGGGACCGGTCGGAGACCTCGACGACGGTGCCGGCTCCCAACGTGCGGCCGCCTTCCCGAACGGTGAAACGGAGCCCCGCTTCAAGCGGCACCTCCCTGTCGAGTTCGACGGTCACCGTGACGGTCTCCCCCGGCCGGGCGACCGCGGCGGCACCCATGTCGATACCGCCCGCCACCTCCGCGGTGCGGAAGTGGAACCGCGGCCGACAGCCGGTGACCCCCGTGGCACCGTGCCCGCCCTCGGCCGCCGACAGCAGATGCATCCGCGCCGTGAAGCACCGTCGTAGCGTCACGCTGCCGGGCTCCGCCAGCACCTGTCCGCGCCGCACGGCCTCGCGCGGCACCCCCCGCAGCAGCACGGTGACGCTGTCGCCAGGCTCCGCGGACTCCATCGGTACGCCGGAGATCTCCAGCCCGGTGACCAGGGTCCGTACGCCCGTACCGGGCACCTCCACCGGGTCGCCGACCCGTACCGTTCCGCGTTCCACGGCTCCGGTGACGACGGTTCCGCTTCCGGCGACGGTGCGGACCTGCTCCACCGGCAGCAGGAACCGTGCGTCGGCCCGGCGCTCCGGCAGCGGCACATAGGTGTCGACGGCGTCGAGCAACGCCTCGACGGCACCGACCCAGCGGGGGTCGCCCTCCAGGGCCCGCAGCCCCGAGACCCGTACCACCGGCAGGGTGTCCCCGGCGTAGCCGTGCCTGGACAGCAGCTCCCGCACCTGGAGTTCGACCAGTTCGGTCAGGTCGGGGTCGCCCGCGTCGGCCTTGGTGAGGGCGACGACGAGGTGCTCGACACCGACCTGACGGGCCAGCAGGACGTAGTCGGCGGTCTGCGGCATGACGCCGTCCGGTGCGGACACCACGAGGACGGCTCCGTCGAGCCGCGCCGCCCCGGTCACCATGTTCTTCACGAAGTCGGCGTGGCCGGGCGGGTCCACATGGGCGTAGTGCCGGGTGTCGGTCTCGTACTCGACGGGCGCGATGCCGCCGGTGGCGCGGTGCCCCGCGGCATCGGGCGCGCGGTCGGTCCGGTCGGTCCGGTCGGTCCGGTCGGTCCGGTCGCCCTGGCCTACCCGGTCGAGTGGCCCGGGGGTTCCGGACGCGCTCGTGTTCCGTACGTGCGTGCCCCGTACGTGCGGGCTCAGCACCCGGGCGATGGCGGCGGTCAGCGTGGTCTTGCCGTGGCCGGCGTGGCCCATGGTGCCGATGGTGAGGTGCGGCTTGGTCCGCACAAATGCCTGCTCGGACATGGTTTTCTTCCTCGGGAGAGCGCCGGGGGTCGCACCGCGGCGGAAGGTGACGGGGACCCCGGGGGCCGGCCGACTCTCCCCCTGCGGGGTCCGCCGGATGATCCGGGAAGAGTCAGATTCGGGCGCCGTCGACGGGCGTTGTCACCGCGACGGCGGGCGTGACCGGCGTGCCGCCGGGCGTCGCGGGCGCGGCGCTGCCGGCTGCGGCCGGTACCGAGGAAACGAGGGCAGCCTCCGTCGCGTCCGCGCCTGCGGACCCGAGCGCGAGGAAGGCGTACCGGAGCATGCACTCATCGTGAGGGGTGGCACGATGGTTCGTCCAACGATTAATCAGGGAACAGCTGTTCACTGCCCACCTCCGGGCCGTCGTTCGCTGCCGTGGTCCGTGGGCGGCCCTGCGGGTGTCCGGCACATGGCCACCGCGGGGAGGGACACCCGCGGACGCCTTCCGTGCGATGCGTCGCAGTCGCCCGCGAAGTGCGGCGATCACGTGCCCCGCTCGGTTACTCTCCCCGGATGTCCGCCTCCGCCGCACAGCCGACGCCCCGGTCGCAGGGGCTCGCCCGGCGCTGCGTCCGGGTCCTGGTGTCCCCCCGGTCCCGGCTGGCGTTGCTCGTCGCGCTGCTCGCCGGTGCCGCCACGGCCGTGGCGCTGCTGGAGCCGCAGCGGCTGCTCGTCGACGGCTGGCACCCGCGGCTCTCCGGTGGGGCGGCCGTGGTGCTGTTCGCCGTGGCGTACGGGGTGTGCACGGCCGCGCTGGTGCCGCGCCCGCTGCTGAATCTGGGGGCGGGTGCGCTCTTCGGCGCCCCGTTCGGTCTGGTCGCGGCGGTGTCGGGCACGGTGCTGGGCGCGGGCATCGCGTTCGGCCTGGGGCGCGCCCTCGGCCGGGACGGCTTGCGCCCATTGGTGCGCGGGCGGTGGCTGACGGCCGCCGACCGGCAGCTCTCCCGGCACGGCTTCCGGTCGACGCTCGCGGTGCGGCTGTTCCCGGGGGTGCCGTTCGCCGCGGCCAACTACCTTGCGGCGGTGTCCCGGATGGGCTGGCTGCCGTTCCTGCTGGGCACCGGACTGGGGTGTGTGCCGAACACCGCGGCGTACGTCATCGCCGGAAGCCGGGCGGCGACGCCGACTTCACCGGCCTTCCTCATCGCGATGGGCTTCATCGCCGTAACGGGCGTCGCCGGGCTGGTCGTCGCCTGGCGCAGGCGCGGGCGGCCTGCCGGTTCATGACCGTGCGGGCACCGGGGAAGCGGCCCCGTGCGGCCGGGACCGACCCCGAGCGCACCCCGTGCACCCGGGAGGCCATAGCATCTGACGCGAACTCCCCCGACGATCACAAGGACGAGCTGACCCCGTCATGACCTGGTTCGAATCATTCATCCTCGGGCTCGTCCAGGGACTCACCGAGTTCCTCCCGATTTCCTCCAGTGCGCATCTGCGGCTGACCGCGGCGTTCGCGGACTGGCACGACCCCGGTGCGGCCTTCACGGCGATCACCCAGATCGGCACCGAGGCCGCCGTGCTGATCTACTTCCGCAAGGACATCGCCCGGATCATCACCGCCTGGTCCCGCTCGCTGGTGAACAAGGAACTGCGCGGCGACCACGACGCCCAGATGGGCTGGCTGGTGATCGTCGGCTCGATCCCGATCGGGGTGCTCGGTGTCACGCTCAAGGACCAGATCGAGGGCCCGTTCCGGGATCTGCGGCTGACCGCCACCACCCTGATCGTGATGGGCATCGTGCTCGGTGTGGCCGACCGGCTGGCCGCCCGGGACGAGACCGGCGGCAAGCACCGTTCGATCCGGGAGCGCAAGACACTCTCCGAGCTGGGCGTGCGGGACGGCCTGATCTTCGGCGTCTGCCAGGCCATGGCGCTCGTCCCGGGTGTCTCCCGGTCGGGTGCGACGATCAGCGGCGGCCTGCTCATGGGCTACACCCGCGAGGCCGCCGCGCGGTACTCGTTCCTGCTGGCCATCCCGGCGGTACTGGCCTCCGGGGTCTTCGAGCTCAAGGACGCGGGCTCCAGCGGGCACATCTCCTGGGGACCCACCGTCTTCGCGACCGTTATCGCCTTTGTGGTGGGCTATGCCGTCATCGCGTGGTTCATGAAGTTCATCACCACCAAGAGCTTCATGCCGTTCGTGATCTACCGGGTCCTGCTGGGCATCGTGCTGTTCGTGCTCATCGCCGCGGGTGTGCTGAGCCCGCACGCCGCCGAGTCGGCGGGCTGATCCCGGCCCCCCTGAGGCGCACCGGGGCGGTCCCGTCCGGTGCGGGTCGGACCGCCCTACGGCGCGTCTCCCGGCCCCGGTCACTTCCCCTCCGTCAGGCCGTCCTGCGCCGCGCCCCGGCTCAGGACGGCCTCGCGCACCCGGTCCCGTACCTCGGGGAACCGCCGCTCGGTGGCCCGGACCACGCGGAAGGGCGGCCCGGTGTCCGAGTGGGCGACCAGGAACTCGGCCCTGGACACCGTCCAGCGGTCCCCCCGGGGTTCGGGGGCGAAGGTGAAGCGCGCCATCGAGCCGTCGTTGCCGCGGTAGAGCCCGGGCACGAAGCTCGCGACCTGGTCGCCGAGTCCGTACACCACCCAGACGCCGTTGACCTTCTCGTAGGGCTGCGGCACATGGTTGTGGGTGCCGATCAGCAGGTCGATGTCGGGTTTCCCACCGGTGCGGGCGGCGGTCAGCCTTCGAGCCGCCTCCTGCTGCTGCCGGTCGGGGGCCTGCTGCCACTCGGTGCCCCAGTGCAGGCTGACCAGCACCACATCGGCGCCGGCCCGGCGGGCGGCCCGCGCGTCGGCGATGATCCGGTCGGGGTCGAGCAGGTTCACCGCCCACGGGCGGCCGTCGGGCAGCGGCACCCCGTTGGTGCCGTAGGTGTACGCGAGGTGGGCGACCTCGGCGCCCCCGGCACGCAGCCGGGCCGGTCCCGTCTCCCGGGCCGTGCGGGCCGAGCCCGCGTGCCGCACCCCCGCCGCGTCCAGCGCGTCGAGGGTGCGCCCGAGCCCCGCCGCTCCGGCGTCGAGGGTGTGGTTGGAGGCGGTCGAGCAACTGTCGTAGCCGGTGGCCCGCAGACCCCGGGCGACATCCGGCGGCGACTGGAACATCGGATAGCCGGTGAACGGGCCCTCCGGCGGCCCGTACGGCGTCTCCATATGGCAGATCGCCAGGTCGGCGGAGGCGACGACCGGCTCGATCCCGGCGAGGATACGGCGGAAGTCGTACCCGCTGCCGCCCGCGTCGTCCCGGGCCTGCCGGATGATCGACGGGTACGGGATCACATCACCGGTGGCCACGACGGTGAACGCCGCACGCCCGGAGCCGGCTCGGGCAGTGGGCCCGGACCCGGACGGCGGGGGCGACGAACCCGCGGGGGGCACCCCCTGGACCGAGCAGGCCGCGACCGCGCCCAGCGCCGCACCCCAGACCGCGAGCTTCGTCCGCCGCGCGAAGCGCATGTCCGTCTCCCTCGCCTCGGTACACCTCTTCGCAGCGTGTACCGAGCCCCGGAGGGCCGCAGCCGGAGGGCCGTCCGGATGGGCCGACAGGGTTAGCCGGAGTGTCGGCTTGACCCGGCGGCGCCGCCCTCCCAGTCCGCGTAGCGGACCCGGGAGATCTCCCGGATCCCGCCGAGCGTGCCCCACTCGTCCTTGCCGAGCCGGGTGAGCGGGCGCAGCTTCGTCACCTCGGGGTGACCATCGACGATCACGTCCTCGGCGACCGCCGCGTGCACGACCCGGCCGAAGACGACGGTGGAGTCGCCGAGGCGCAGGGTGCTGTGCAGCTCGCACTCGAGGGCGACGGGCGAGTCGGCGACGCGCGGCGGCTTGACCCGCAGCCCGGGCTCCGGCTCGACACCGACGGCGTCGAACTCGCTGACACCGCGTGGGAAGTCCGTGGCGGTCGCGTTGATCTGCTCGAAGAGGTGCTCGGGGGCGAAGTTGACCACGAACTCGCCGGTGTCCTCGATGTTGCGGAGCGAGTCCTTCCGGCCGACCGAGGTGAACTGCACGACGGGCGGCTCCACGCTGGAGATCGTGAAGAAGGAGTGCGGGGCCAGGTTCGCAGAAACACCATCAGGGCTGATCGTCGAGACCCAGGCGATGGGCCGCGGCACCACCACCGCGGTCAGGAGCTTGTAGAACTCGTTGCGGGACATGGCAGCGGGGTCAAAGTCGGTACGCATGGCGATCAGTATCCAGGAGGCGGCCGCGGATCTTAAGGCGGATCCACGGCACCACCAAACCCCTGAGTTCGGCGGAAAGTGCCCGGTATCGGAGCCGACGAGCACCAGGAGCCGACGCCATGACGACAGCCGTGACTGTCTGGGAGAACTTCGACGTACCCGCGCACGCCCGTGGGGGCCAGGTCACCCTCAACCTCTACGACCACCTGGCTGCCTGCGCCCCCAAACGGCCGGGAGCCTATCTGCGCATCTCCTCCGACCGCTTCGGCCTCGAAGCCGGCGTTTCAGTGGATTCCCCTGCAGATATTCTTCGTCAGTCTGGTGGTTCTCGATCCGCTGGTCGGCGTGTTGGTGGGACTCGTACGAAGGGAAGGCATCTGGCTGGCAGGCTCTGTGATGGGGATGGACGTGTGCGCGAACCGGATGGGCAACTGGCAGTGGCTGCGGGATGACCCTGCAGGGCTGTTGCGTCCTGACGGGCTGTTGTTCATCAACCTATTCGGCCTGTTCGTCGTCACGTTCTCCCTTCCCTTGCATCGCGCAATTTCCGGGACCGGGGCAAGGCGCTAGAGGAATTCTCGCCAGCGTGTTATCAGCATCCCGGGGCAGCAGATCTGGAACGTCCCCTGCAAGACCCTTAGACATCGTTTCATTTGGTGAGGCGGCGGCGACGGATGAGAGCTGCGGCTATGCCGACGAAGGCGAGGAAGTGGCCAGCCTTGCGCTCGTAGCGGCGGTGGAGCCGGCGGTATGGCTGGGACTGCTCTGGCGTGGTTTGCGCATCCCCCCCCCGAGACTTAGCAGCACTGTTGTCCCAGGAGGAGGCTTCATGAGGTTCCGACGCGCATCTGCTGGTGCGGCGGTGGCGGCAGCTCTGATCACTGGCTTTACCGGTGCACCGGCCTCTGCTGATACCGACAGCGCATCCGCTGTTACCTGCGGAAATGCCTACTGGCCGCATACGGACAGGAACGGCGGGGACGGCAAGCTGGTCGTGTTCCAGGCGCCGGCGCGGACTGGCCCTTATGGTGCTTGCAGCGAAGTTGCCATCATCGGAGACGGCGCGGAACTCCACTACGACTGCTACGTAGTCAACGACTATGGCAGCCGCTGGACCTGGGTGCGCGAAAGGGGCGGCGCGAGCTTCGGGTGGGTCTACGGTGCTCACCTGTCGGGTGGCGGAGCAACCCGACACTGCTGAGGATCAGCAATAGCAATACACGCGGCCCCCGGGGTGGCCGCACAGACACTCTGGTTGAGTCCGGGGACGTCGGACTTCTGGTGACACAAGAACACCGCGCGCCCGCTTCAGGGCGCGCGGTGTTCTGCGTGGTCAGATAGCGATGGGTCACTCTCCGAGAGGTACGGGTGACTGGTGATGGGCCTCGCGGACGGCTTCGTCGGTGCCACACGGGGTGCAGATGAAGACCTCTCGATCAACGGTCAGCCGGGAACCCGGGGGCCGTTCACCGAGCGGGCCCCTGCACGGCGGACAGCGAGTGCTCGGGCACGGGTCACTCCTCGGGGTGCTCGCGGGCGACTTGAGGCTCAGGTTCCAGGTCGGGCTGGAGCAGGGCTTCTCCGTCTGCTCCTGGAGCTGGTCTTCCCACCCTGTCAATCCAGGCTCTGACACAGCTGTATCGCCAGTCCCGGCCGTTGGGGCTCTTCCGGGGCGGCAAGCTCCCGGCCGATAGCGGCATAGCGTTCGCGGAACCACGTGGCGTCATCGGGTGCGTCGTAGAGGCCGGCTTCCCTGTGGACACGCAGCCGCTCCCGGTTGAGCCGGCAGCACCACGCGGCGCTCCCTTGGCAACGCATCAGTCTGCAGAGCGCGTCAGCAGCCGTCGCGCCCGCCCCCTGTACTACTCGCTTCGGGTGCTGAAGGACGCCTGGGCGGCGTTCTCCTGCGCGAGGGCTTCGTGCCGGCCGGTCCACCCGGTGGCCTGCCGCAACGACGCGAACTCGCGCTGCAGGGTGGTGGCGGAGGTGGTGCGGGTGTCGGTGCTGATGGTGACCGGCAGTCCGTCGGCCAGCAGCGCGGTTGCGGGATGGCCGGAGAGGCTGGGGACGGCGCCGGTCTGCACGTTGCTGGTGGGGCACATCTCCAGGGCGATGGTGTCCGTGCGGAGCCGGTCCAGCAGTGCCGTGTCGGAGGTGCAGCGCACACCGTGGCCGATCCGGCGGGCACCGAGGACGTCGATCGCCTCCCACATGCTCTCCGGACCTGCCGCTTCGCCGGCGTGGACGGTGCAGGGCAGGCCGGCACGGTGGGCGAGGTCGAAGGCGGACCGGTGCGGCCCGGCGCCGTACAGGGTCTCGTCACCGGCGAGGTCGAGACCGGCGACGACGTCCCGGTGCCGCAGGGCGGTCTCGGCGACGGCGAGGCTTTCGTCCGGGCTCTGGTGGCGCAGGCAGCACAGCAGCAGCGCGGTACTCACGCCGGTGGCGGCCCGGCCCTGGGCCAGTCCGTCGGCCACCGCTCGGACGGCCTCGTCGCGGGTCATGCCGTGGCGGACGTGCAGTTGCGGGGCGAAGCGCACTTCGCCGTGGACGACGCCGTCGGTCTCCCAGTCCTCGACCAGCTCCCGGGCGGTGCGGGTGAGGGCGTCGGGTGTCTGCAGGACCTGCAAAGGGAGGTCGATGTGGGTCAGGAAGGTGGTCAGGCTGCCGCAGTGGGCCGGGGCCACGACGAGTTCCTCGACCGGCCGGTCGAGGGCGATGCCCTGATGGCGAGCGAGGTCGGCGACGGTGCCCGGGCGGACGGAGCCGTCGAGGTGGCAGTGCAGTTCGTAGCGCGGGATCCGCGCGGCGTGGCCGCTCATGAGCCGGCCCCCGTTCCGGGGGCGTACTCAGCCGCGTCGGCGAGCGGCGCGCCGGTGGGAACGGGGGTGGAGAGGGTGTCGAAGAGGAGTTCCTTGAAGCCCTTTTCGTCGACGCGGCGGACCAGGGTGATGTTGGGGGCGGGAGCGGACACCCGCCGGTCGATGATCATTTGGCCGCGCGTGTCGTCGGCGACGGAGATGGCGACGTGGGCCTGTTCCTGTTCGGTGATCAGGCCGGGCTTGAGTGCCACGGCCATGGCGACGGGGTCGGGCAGGTCGTAGCCGGGCAGTCCGGTGACCTCGCGGGCCCAGTCGGTCACGGTGCGGTTGATGCGGTGGGCGAACGTGGCCATCGGGGTGCCGAGCCGTTCCAGGCGTTGCTGGTCGGCCGGGGTCATGACGGCGTCCTTGCGGGAGACGTCCCAGCCGATCCAGGTCACCGTGTCCGGGGTGGCGGCCTGAGCGACGATGCGGGCGGCCTCGGGGTCGGCCCAGAGGTTGAACTCGGCGGTGGGGGCGATGTTGCCGCGCAGGTCGGCGGCGCCGGCCATGCAGTACACGTGCCGGTAGCGGGTGAACAGCTCGGGATCGCGCAGCAGGGCGGCGGCGATGTTGGTGAGAGGGGCGAGCGTGACCAGGGTCAGCTCTCCCGGGTGTTCACGGGGGCAGGACAGCAGGGCATCGACGGCGTGGGTGCTCCGGCAGGCGGTGGACGGGTCGGGCAGGCCGATGTCGCCCATGCCGTCCTCGCCGTGGATGTGCTGGGCGCTGGAATGGGTGCGCGTGATCGGCCGGGCGCAGCCGGGGTGGACGGGGATGTCGGTGCGGCCCGCGGTCTCGAGGGAGATCAGCGCGTTGCGGGTGCCGGTCCCGACGGGCACGTTGCCCGCCACGGTGGTCACCGCCCGGATGTCACCCAGCCCGCTCGCTGCGGCGAGCAGCAGCGCGACCGCGTCGTCGGATCCGGTGTCGGTGTCAACGACCAAGGGAAGGGCAGGCACGGCCGTGCTCCATTCGTACGAGTCGTGCGGAATGCGCGGGGGGCAGTGGGCTCACCTGGGGACGAGGTCACTTGCGGGGCAGGGCGCCGAGCGCGGTGGTGGCGGTGACCGCCGCCCGGTGGTGAACCCACGGCCACCACCCGGCATGCCAAGAATCCGTTCACACCCATGTCTAATCGTTTAGATGCGAGGATGCAAGGGTTATGGCGAAGCAAACAGGCAAGGCCCCGACGCTGACGGACGTGGCCCGCGCGGCCGGGACCTCGACAGCGGTAGTCAGTTACGTGATGAACAACGGACCCCGGCCGGTCGCGGCCGAGACCCGCGAGCGGGTCCTGGCCGCCGCGGCCGAGCTGGACTACCGGCCCAACCGCATCGCCCGGGCTCTGCGCTCGCGGACCACCGGCGTGGTCGGCCTGATCCTGGCCGACGCCTCCAACCCCTATTTCGGCGCGCTGGCCCGGCATGTCGAGCAGGCACTGGACGGGCGCGGAAAGCTCACCCTGACCGGGAACGCCGGATACTCCCCGGACCGGCAGGAGCATCTCGCGGACAAGTTCCTCGCCGCCCAGGTCGACGGGCTCATCATCGTCTCCGCCGAGGGTGGCGCCGATGTCGCCGCCCAGGTCAAGCGAGCCGGCGTCCCCGCTGTATACGTCCACAACCAGCCCGAGGACGGGCAGGCCCCGGCAGTGGCCGCCGACAACGAAGCCGCCGTCCAGCAGGCCGTCGCCCACCTGCGCAGCCACGGACACACCCGCATCGCGTTCCTCGCAGGACCACGCGACGCCGGACCGGTCGGCCGACGCCACGCCGTCTGGGAGACGGCCCTCGCCGGCACCGGCGCCCCCCTGCTGCGCTGCGAGTACTCCCGTGCCGCGGCAGCGGCCCTGACCGGGCAGCTCGTCAGCGAGGGCACCATGCCCCCCGCGCTCATCACCGCCACCGACGAACAAGCCATCGGCGTCCTCGCCGGAGTCCGGGCTCACGGACTGGCCGTCCCCGACCGTCTGGCCGTCATCAGCCTCGACGGCACCCCCGACAGCGCCTACACCGCTCCCGCCCTCACCGTCACCCAGCAACCCCTGGAGGCGATGGCGGATCACGCCGTCGACCTGCTCCTCAGCGGCGAGGCCGCAGCGCTGCCCACCTTGTCGGCTCCCCTCGTGATCCGGGGCAGCTGCGGGTGCGCAGCCACCGAATCCTGAGTGCCCGAATCTTGAACCGGTAGGTAGGCGCGACTGCATCTGGCAAGATCAGCTTGTGGCTCGACACTCGGTGACCTTGAGCAGAATCGAGCTCGCAGACTGGCGAGCTGTCCGCTTCTGAACTTCCCTCGTCTCTGTCTGCCGCTTCCAGACCTGGGGACCGAACACCGAAGAGCAGACGCGCGCCTTCGTGATGACCGCGGTCGAACTGGTCGCGGGCGGTGATGGACGGCTCGCACGGCCAGGCAGATCGGGGCGGCCCAAAACCGGTCCGAGCCCGGTCGAATGTGGCGGGCGTCCTGCTCGCCGCGCCCGGCAGGCGCGGCGACAACCCTGTCGTCCCAGGCCGAGTTGACACGTCGGGGGCCGACTGTCCCACTA